>NZ_JACNDU010000046.1:0-26941 GCF_017351735.1 Pseudomonas sp. FW300-N2A2
AGGCGAGGCACCGAACGAAAGGGGCAAGAGCGCTTGGTTACTTGGCGCTTCTCCAAGTGACTCGCCGTAAGGGCGAAACCAATAGAAGCCGTTACCGCAGCAACGGATATACACACAAAACCCAATCAATACACCCAAACCTCAACCCGCCGATTCTTGATCCGCCCCTCATCCGCACTATTGGCCGCCACCGGCATCTCGGCGCCAAAACCGCGAATCTCGCGAAACACCACGCCGCTTTTCACCAACTCCCGTCGCACCGCCATGGCCCGCAATTTCGACAGCAGGTCAGCCCGCGCCGGATCGCTCTTGGCATCGCCAAACCCCACCAACGTCACCTGCCGGTTGGTTTTCTGGTTCTGCTGAAGGTAATCAAGCACCCGCGTCAGATCCTGTCGGGCCTTGTTGTCCAGCGTTGCGCTGCCTTCCTCGAAACGGAAATTCACGGTCAAGCGCTGGGCGTGGCGGCTGAGCGCCTGATAACCCTCGGGCATCAATGCATTGGGCGTAACGGCCATCGCCTGGACGGTCTGGGCAATAAACCCGTTGGCCGCGACGATGGCCTGGCCGTTGCTGCTTTGCGCAAACGCCACCAACGCTTCGGCCCAGGGGTTTTTGGCGTTGGGCGGCAGGTAAAAGAACAACCGCCGCGACAATGGATAGTCTTCCGTGGCGATCAGGCTGTTAAGCGGCGGCATGGCCTGGGATTGGCCATCGACGATCGCCACGGCTTTGGCCTGACGCACGTAGGGCAGGCCGATAAAACCGATGCCCTGCGGGTCGAGGCTGACCGCGTCGGACAACTGCTCGCTGGATTCGAAACGTTTCGCTGCGCTGTTCAGCGTTTTCCCACGACGACTGAGGACCACTTCCTTAAACGTGTCGTACGTGCCCGATTGGTCATCCCGCGCATACAGGTGAATGGCTCCGCCGCTGCCGCCGAGTTCTTCCCAGGTTTTCACTTCGCCGCTGAAGATTTGTGCCAGTTGTTCGGTGTTGAGTTGATTCAGCGGGTTTTGCGGATGAAGGATGATTGCCAGGCCGTCGATGGCGATCACCTGCTCGGCGCCGGGGCTCTTCAGATCGCCGAGGGATTGCAGGGCCAGCAGTTCGCTGTCCTTGATCGGGCGCGAAGAGGCGGCGAGGTCCGCCGTGGCGTTTTTCAGGGCGGTGAAACCGGTGCTGGAACCGTGGGCCGCGATGTCCACCATGACCCTGCGGCCTTGGGCGGTTTCGCCGACCACGCGCAATTCGTTGGCTTTGTCCGGGGTTTCGCTGTGGACCTTGAGCAAGCCTTGCTCGCGCATCAAACCCTCGACCAGCGCCGGGCCCAATGCCGCGCCGATAGTGTTGGAACCCTGGATGCGCAGCACCGGTCCCTGTTTGGGCGTCGGCAAGTCAGCGGCCGACGCGGTGATGGGCAGCCCGGCGCACAGCATTAACAGGAAGAAAACGCGCAGCGTCATGCCGGCACCTTTAAAGAACAAAGAAAGTGCCGGGAGATTAAGTCAGTAAGGTTTCTGAAAGATGACAGTTAACCTTGTAGGAGCGGCCGGTCGACGCTCGATTGCCAGCGATGTGGGTTTGACATTCAACATTTAAGTTGACTGACAAACCGCTATCGCGAGCAAGCTTGCTCCTACAGTTGAGCTGCGTTGAGCCGGGGGATCAGCTCAACTCAAGCCAGATCGGCGCGTGGTCCGACGGTTTTTCCATCCCGCGCAACTCGTAATCCACGCCGGCATCCTTCACGCGCGGCAACAAGCCGTGGGACGCCATGATCACGTCAATCCGCAGCCCGCGCTTCGGTTCATCCTCAAAGCCACGGCTGCGGTAGTCGAACCAGCTGAATCGGTCGGCCACGTCCGGGTTCAGGTGGCGGAAGCTGTCCACCAGGCCCCAGTTCTTCAGGCGTGCCATCCACTCGCGTTCTTCCGGCAGGAAGCTGCATTTGCCGGTTTTCAGCCAGCGCTTCATGTTGTCCGGGCCGATGCCGATGTCGCAGTCTTCCGGGGAAATGTTCACATCGCCCATCACCACCAGCGGCTGTTCGTTGTTGAACTGGCTTTCCAGCAGGTGCTGCAGATCGTTGTAGAAACGTTCCTTGGCCGGGAATTTGGTTGGATGGTCGCGGCTTTCACCCTGTGGGAAATAGCCGTTCATGATCGTCACCGGCACGCCATTGGCGTCGGCGAACGTGCCCCAGATGAAGCGGCGCTGGGCGTCTTCTTCATCCGTGACGAAACCTTTGTGCAGTTCCAGCGGTTCCTTGCGAGAGAGCAGGGCGACGCCGTAGTGACCTTTTTGCCCGTGGAAATACACGTGATAGCCCAGCGCCTGGATCTCTGCCAGCGGGAACTGATCGTCGTGGACCTTGGTTTCCTGCAGGCCGATCACGTCCGGCTGATGCTTTTCGATCAGCGCCGCCAGCTGATGAGGACGAGCGCGCAGCCCGTTGATGTTGAAGGAGACGATCTTCATGGTCGGCAGTCCTGGCAAAAGGGCGATGCTAGCTGACCTGTGGGATTGGGGCCAGTGTGGGGTGAGGGGATTCGCTGTGTTCTGTCAGATCTTCATTGGCAGTACCGGCCTCTTCGCGGGCAAGCCTCGCTCCTACAGGTTTTGAGTTGCACCCAATTGATTCACCTGTAGGAGCGAGGCTTGCCCGCGAAGACGGCAGCCCAGTCGATGAAGATCCTGACTTGGTCTATACCTGTCTGGGGAACTGTGAAGCCACCCAAACGCTCGTACCAATAAGAGCGCAGCCACCCGAGCCGCGCCGGGGAGAATGACCGTTATGCCCGAAACCTCGACCGTCATCGCCGATATCCACATGCTCGACAGCGGTTATTCCCGCGAAGCCCGCTCCCTGTTGTACCAGGCCTACCGCCACGAACCGACCTTCGGTTACCTCTTCGAAGCCGAACGTCCCGGTTATGAACAGCGGGTGCGCGCCACCGTGAGGGAACTGGTCAAACAACATTTTTTGCAGGATTTGCCGGCCATCGGCCTGCTGGTCAACGACCGCTTGATCGGTATCGCGCTGATCGCGCCGCCGCAACGACGCCTGGGCATCACCGAAAGCTGGGCGTGGCGCCTGCGGATGGTGCTCAGCACCGGGTTTCGCTGCACCCGCCGCTACCTCGAATACCACGACGCGGTGATGGCCTGCGTGCCGTCCGATTCGGTGCACCTGCTGCCCTTGCTGGGGGTTCACCCGCAATTTCAGGGCAAGCACTTCGGCGAACAACTGCTGCAGGCGGTCCATAACTGGTGCGCGGTAGATGAGCATTCCCAGGGTGTAGTCCTCGATACCGGGAATCCGCGTTATCTGGAGTTCTATAAACGTCAGGGCTACGAGGAAATCGGTGAAGTGGCGGTAGGACCGATCCGCGAGCACGTGTTTTTCCACGCCAACCCACAGGTGCTGCAAACCGCCTCGGCATAAAACGGTAGAACTTTCGCGGGGCGCGAGGCTCTATCACGCTCCCACGCTCGTGATAGCATCCGCGCCTATGAAGTTTCCAGGAAGAATTACCAGCGGCGTGCTGATGCTGATCACCAGCTGCGCGGCGCTGGCGCAAAGTGAATTGGATGTGCGGATCAAACCGTCCAACGATGAACTGAAGGCCAATATAGAGGGCTATATCGGCAGCCTCGGCGATCGTGACGAGGAGGCCTTGTTGCGCTTCAGTCGTGGCGCCGAAGAACAGGCGCGCAAGGCCGCCCAGGCCTTGGGTTATTACCAGCCACAGATCGACACGGACGTGAAGGGCGGCAAGACACCGCGCCTGGTCATGAACATCGATCCCGGCGAGCCTGTGCATTTGCGCAATGTCACTATTCGCATCGACGGCCCTGCGGCCTCCCTCAAAACCTTTCGTGTGCCCAAAAGCAATGCGCTGAAAACCGGCGCGGTGCTCAATCATGGCCGCTACGAAGACGCCAAGCGGCTGATCCAGAACCAGGCTTCGCGTTACGGTTTCTTCAGCGGTTATTTCACCCGGCAGAAACTCGCGGTCGACCCGCGAGCCGGCGTTGCCGACATCGAACTGATCTACGAAAGCGGCCCGCGTTACACCTTGGGTAAAGTCAGTTTCGAAGGCGATACGCCGTTCGACGAAGAGTTGCTGCAACGCATGGTGCCGTTCAAGGCGGGTGAGCCCTATGACTCCGAACTGATCGCCGAACTGAATCAGAATCTGCAGGCAAGCGGGTACTTCGAAGGCGTGCGCGTTGACGCCGCGCCGACGGCGTCCAAGAACGATGTGATCCCGGTGGACGTCAAGCTCGACACCCGCAAGCCGCGGACCATGGGCCTCGGCCTGGGCTATTCCACAGACGTCGGCCCACGGGTCAAGGCCAACTGGACCCGGCACTGGGTCAACCCTCAAGGCCACAGCTATGGCTGGGAAACCGAAGTCTCGGCGCCACGGCAAAACGTCGGGTTGTTCTATGACATTCCGCTGGACCCGCCGCTGACCGACAAACTGCGCTTCGCCGGTGGTTATCAGAGCGAAGAAATCGCCGACAAGGACAGCCTGAGCAAACTGCTGACCCTAGGCCCGGAATGGCACAGCAAGTTGCCCAGCGGCTGGCAGCGGGTGGTGTCGCTGAAATGGCAGCGCGAAGAATATCGACTCGGCGATGACTCGGGGCTGAGCAATCTGCTGATGCCCGGCGTCAGCTATTCCTATCTGAAAAGCGACAACCGCATCGACCCGCACAACGGCTATCGGCTGCAGTTCGAAACCAAAGTGGCCAAGGAAGGCTTGGGTTCCGACAACAACCTGCTTTACGGCACCGCGCTGGTCAAAGGCCTGACCACGGTGTTCGATAAACACCGTTTCCTCGGTCGGGTGCAGGTGGGTGGCAGTGCCACCAATGGCTACAAATCGGTGCCGCCGTCGCTGCGCTTCTTCGCCGGTGGCGATCAGAGCGTGCGCGGTTACGACTACCAGAGCCTGTCCCCGGAAAACTCCGACGGCGACCGCATCGGTGGCCGCTACATGATTGCCGGCAGCGTCGAGTATCAATACTCCATCGCCGAAAAATGGCGGGTCGCAACGTTCGTCGACCAGGGCAACTCCTTCAACAAACTCGAACTGCCCGACCTCAAGACCGGCGTCGGTATCGGCGTGCGCTGGGTGTCACCGGTGGGGCCGATTCGCCTCGACCTGGCCCACGCGATGGACGACGACGGCGGCATACGACTGCACTTTTCCATGGGGCCTGAGCTGTGAAGCGTGGTTTGAAAGTAACGCTGCTGACGATTCTGGCGCTGCTGATGCTGGTGCTGCTGGCCGTGACCACGGTGCTGGGCACCGCGACGGGCAGCCGCTGGGCGCTCGGTTTTGTGCCGAGTTTGACGGTCGAGAATTTCCAGGGCCGTCTGGGCGGCCAGTGGAGCACCGATCATCTGGTCTGGCAGCAGGACACCAGCCGGGTTGAACTGAGCAAGGTGATTTTCGCCTGGTCGCCGTTGTGCCTGACGCGCATGGCCCTGTGCATCGAGCAACTGAAAACCGATCAGGTCAGCCTGCAATTTCCACCGGGTCCTGAAGAGCAGAGCAGCGGACCGATCACCTTGCCGGACCTGAAATTGCCACTGGCCATCGAGCTGGGCGACGTGCAGGTCGGCAGCTTGCTGTTCAACGGCAGCGAAGAACTCAAAGGCCTGCAACTGGCGGCGCACTGGACCGAGCAGGGGATGCAGATCGACTCCGTGCAACTGCAACGCGACGACCTCAGCCTGAACCTGTCCGGCCTCCTGCAACCCAACGGCAACTGGCCGCTCAAGGCTGAAGGCAAACTGACCCTGCCGGCGCCCGAGCCCTGGGCGCTGACGCTGAAAATCAACGGCGACCTGCTGAAAACCCTGAAGCTCACCGCCGACAGCAGCGGTTACCTGAACGGCCAACTGACCGGCGAGTTGCAGCCGCTGGTGGACAACCTGCCGGCCAAGGTGCGGATCGTCGCCGACGGCTTCAAACCCAGTGCGGACCTGCCAGACACCCTGCAACTCAATCAGCTTGAACTGACCGGCGACGGCGACCTGAAAAACGGCTACCAGTTGCGCGGCAACGCCACGCTGCCCGCTGAGCAAGGCCCGTTTGCATTGATGCTGCAAGGCAAAGTCGACGCCAACGGCGCGCAGATCGCCGCGCTGGACCTGACCGCCAACGACAAGCAAAGTCTCAAACTCTCGGGTGTTCTGGACTGGAGTAAAGGCCTGAACGCCACGGCGAAAATCGACTGGCTGGATTTCCCCTGGCACCGGCTCTATCCGCTGATCGACGAACCTGAAGTGGCGTTGCGCAGCTTCAACGGCGAAGTCTCTTACACCGACGGCAAATACCTCGGCAACTTCAAGGCTGCACTGGATGGTCCGGCCGGGGCGTTCAGCCTGAGCAGCCCGTTCGCCGGCGACTTGACGAAAATCTACCTGCAACAAATCCAGCTCGAAGCCGGGCAGGGCAAGGCCGAAGGCCACCTGAACCTGCAATTTGCCGATGGCATTGCTTGGGACACCGCGCTGGACCTGTCGGCGATCAACCCGGCGTATTGGGTCGCGGAATTGCCGGGCACCCTGGCCGGTCCGTTGCGCAGCAAAGGCGAGATGAAGAATGAACAACTCAGCCTGAACGCGGACCTCGATCTGAAGGGCAAACTGCGTGGCCAGCCGGCCATCCTGCAAGCCAAGGCCGATGGCAGCGGCGAGCAATGGAACCTCAGCGCGCTGCAAATTCGCCTCGGTGACAACAGCATCACCGGCAAGGGCAGCCTGCAACAGAAACTCACCGGCCAGATCGACATCAAGCTGTCGCGCCTGGCGCAGCTGTGGCCGCAACTGCGCGGCCAGCTCAATGGTCGCGTCGATGTCGCCGGCACGCTCAAGGCGCCGCAAGGCAAGCTCGGGCTGCAAGGCACGCAACTGGCGTTCGAAGACAATCGACTGCAAAGCCTGAACCTCGACGCGACCCTCGACAGTGCGCAACGGGCGAAAATCGATTTCAAGGGCAGCGGCATCCAGGCCGGCGACACGTCGCTGGGCACGTTGACGGCCAGCGGTCAGGGCGATATCAAAAACCAGAAACTGACGCTCGACCTGCAAGGCCCGCAACTGAAACTGGCCCTGGGCCTCGACGGCAATCTGGACAAAGGCAACTGGCGCGGACGTTTGGCCAGCGGTGACATTCAGGCCGGTGGCCAGGACTGGAAGCTGCAAAACCCGGCGAAACTCGAACGGCTGGCGGACGGCAAAATCAACTTCGGTGCCCATTGCTGGATGTCTGGCCCGGCCAGTTTGTGCGGTGAAGACCAGCGCCTGATGCCGGAACCGAAGTTGCGTTATCACCTCAAGCAATTCCCGATTGAAAGCCTTGCGCAATGGCTGCCAAAGGATTTCGCCTGGAAGGGCCGGCTCAACGCCGACCTGCAACTGGACCTGCCGGCCAGCGGCCCGAACGGCCAGATCAGCCTCGATGCCAGCGGCGGCACCCTGCGCATCAAGGAAAAGGATCAGTGGCTGGACTTCCCCTACCAGGCCCTGAAACTCACCAGCAAACTCACGCCCAAGCGCATCGACACCGACCTCAACTTCGTCGGTGGCAAGCTCGGCGAATTGAGTGTGCAGGCGCAGATCAATCCATTGCCGAAGAACAAACCGCTGACCGGCGCGTTCCGCCTCAATGGCCTCGACCTGTCCGTGGCGCGACCGTTTGTGCCGATGGTCGAGAAACTCACCGGACGCCTGAATGGCAGCGGCACGATTTCCGGTGGGCTGCTGGCGCCTTTGGTCAACGGCAATCTGTTGCTCAGCGACGGCGAGATTTCCGGCCCTGAATTGCCGATGGACCTTGAAGCGTTGCAGCTTCAAGCGCTGATCGCCGGCGAAACCGTGCAGTTGAACGGTGGCTGGAAAAGCGGCAAGAGCGGGCAGGGCAGCTTGACCGGCAGCATCGCCTGGGGTCAGGCGCTGGTGGTGGACCTGGCGCTCAAAGGCACGCAGTTGCCGGTCACTGTCGAACCGTACGCCAAGCTCGAAGTGGCGCCAGACTTGAAGATTTCGATGAAGGGCGACGAGCTGGCCATCGCTGGCAAAGTGCTGGTGCCGAAAGGCGAAATCACCGTGCGCGAGTTGCCGCCATCGACGGTCAAGGTCTCTGATGACACGGTGATCATTGGTGCGCAGACCGAAGAGGGCAAACCGCCGCTGGCGATGAAAATGGACATCGACGTGGCGGTCGGCGAAGACAAACTCAGCTTCGCCGGGTTTGGCCTGACCGCCAACCTGCAAGGGCACGTGCACATCGGCGACAACATGGACACCCGCGGCGAGCTGTGGCTCAACGACGGGCGTTACCGGGCCTACGGCCAGCGGCTGACGGTGCGCCGGGCGCGCTTGCTGTTTGCCGGCCCGATCGATCAGCCGTACCTGGACATCGAGGCGATTCGCCAGACCGACGACGTCATCGCCGGTATTCGCCTGAGCGGCAGCGCCGAGCAGCCGGCCACGCAGATCTTCTCCGAACCGGCGATGAGCCAGGAACAGGCCTTGTCCTATCTGGTGCTCGGGCGTCCGCTGAGCACCACCGGTGAAGACAACAATATGCTGGCGCAGGCCGCGCTGGGGTTGGGCCTGATGGGCAGTGCCGGGGTGACCGGCAAACTGGCCAGCGATCTGGGGATTCAGGATTTCCAGCTCGATACCGAGGGCAGCGGCAATACGACGAGTGTGGTCGCCAGCGGCAATATCTCCGAGAAGCTCAGCCTGCGATATGGCGTTGGCGTGTTTGAGCCGGCCAACACCATTGCCCTGCGCTACAAGCTGAGCAAGAAGGTGTACCTCGAAGCGGCGGGTGGCGTTGCCAGTTCGCTGGATATCTTTTACAAGCGGGATTTCTAAACCCCGTCCTCTCTAAACCGAGTTGCTGCCATCGCGAGCAGGCTCGCTCCCACAGTGGATTTGTGTACACCGCAGAACCAATGTGGGAGCGAGCCTGCTCGCGATGGCGTCAGTGTGTTCACCACAAAAATCCGCACCATTTATCCATCAAATACAAAGCAACCTAACTATTACGTTGACATTGGCTGCCTAGGCAGTAACATCTCGACATACATTCTCTGCCTAGGCAGCTAATTGGTGGTCAGATGAAACATTTCACCCCGGACGAATTCAAAAACTGCCATCTCGGTCTCCTGCTCGGGCGCGCCGCGCTGCTCAAGGACCGGATCATCGACACGCACATGGAGCCCCACGGCATCACCGCCGCGCAGTTCAAAGTGCTGATCATCATCGCCCAATACGGCGTCGATACCCCGGCCGAGCTGTGCCGGCACCTGTCACTCGACAGCGGTTCGATGACCCGCATGCTCGATCGTCTGGAACAGAAAGGTTTCCTCGCCCGCCAACGCTCCGAAGCGGACCGCCGTCAGGTGCAGCTTGTGTTGACTGAGCAAGGCCAACAGTTGGCTGACCGCTTGCCGGTGATCGGCGCCGACGCGATGAACGAACTGGCCGGTGCGATCACTCCGGATGAGCTGAAAACCCTGGAACAGATCCTGAAGAAAATTTTGGTGGCAGCCGGTGACTCGATCACGCTGCTGCGGGTAGGTGACAAATGAGCAGCAAAACCTTGCGCGCCGGCCTGAGCCTGGTGCTCGCGGCCATGACCCTGGCCGGATGCGCCAGCTACAGCGGCCTGACCACCGAAGGCAAAAGCCTCGATGCGAAAACCCTCAAGGCCGGGCAATCCCTCAGCGGCGTGACCCTGTCGCCTGCGGCCTGGCCGAAAAGCGACTGGTGGAAAAGCCTCGGCGACCCGCAGCTCGACGGCCTGATTCGCGAAGCCCTGCACGACAGCCCCGACATGCAGATCGCCGACGCCCGCGCCCATCAGGCCAGCGCCGCCGCGTATGCCGCCGACGCCGCGCGGATGCCGACCCTCGATGCCAGCGCCGGCGTCAGCCGTTCGCGTCTGGCCCGGGATCAAGACCCGAGGGGCGAGGGCGATGCCTACTCCACCGTGCGCAACATCGGCGCCAGTTTCAATTACAACTTCGACCTCTGGGGCGGTCAGCGCGACGCCTGGGAAGCTGCGTTGGGCCAAGCCCGGGCTGCCGAAGTCGATCAACAGGCCGCGCAGCTGACGTTGTCTGCCGACGTCGCCCGCGCCTACAGCGATCTGGGGCAGGCGCACATCGTTTATGACCTCGCCAACGAAGACCTCAAGCGCACCCGGCAAATGCTCGACCTGAGCCAGCGTCGCCTGAGTTCCGGGATCGACAGCCAGTACCAGTTCCAGCAAACCGAAAGCCTGGAAGCCACGTCTGAAGCCAGCCTGATCGACGCCGAGAAACGCCTGCAAAGCGCGAAAATCGCCTTGGCGGTCTTGCTCGGCAAAGGCCCGGATCGCGGCAACGAAATCGCCCGGCCGAAGATTCTTCAGGCCAGCGCCGTCGCATTGCCGTCGGTCCTGCCCGCCGAGTTGCTCGGTCGTCGTCCCGATCTGGTGGCCGCGCGCTGGCGGGTCGAGGCGGCCAGCAAGAACATCGACGCCGGCAAGACCCGGTTCTATCCCAACCTGAACCTCAGCGCGGCGGCCGGTGCCGAGTCGTTGCTGGGCGACGCGATGTTCGGTTCGGCCAGTCGATTCTTCAACATCGCACCGACCATTTCCCTGCCGATTTTCGACGGCGGCCGCCTGCGCGCCGACCTCGATGCCCGCGACGCCGATTACGACCTCGCCGTTGCGCAGTACAACAAAAGCCTGGTGAAAGCCCTCGGTGATGTCAGCGACACCATCAACCAGTTGCGTGACATCGGCCGGCAGATCGGCGCTCAGCAGCACGCCACCGACATTGCCCAGGATTCTTACAACACCGTGGTCCAGCGGTACGGTTCCGGCATCGGTAACTACCTGGACGTGCTCAGCATCGAGCAGCAATTGCTCCAGGCCCAGCGTCAGCTAGCCAACCTGAATGCCGAGCAGATCGACCTGTCGATCCAACTGATGCAGGCGCTGGGCGGCGGTTTTCAGGGTGAAACCCTGACCGCGGCCAACGCAACCCCAGCCACGCAGCACAACTAATTCAAGGTAATGGTCATGGCCACTGCACAAAACATTCAAACCACTGACAACAGTCCAGACACCAGCAACCCGCGCAAACGCAAAGTCATGCTGGTGGTCCTGGCCATCGTGGTGGTCCTCGCCGGTGTCGGCGTCTGGGGTTATCACGAATTCTTCGGGCGCTGGAACGAAAGCACCGACGACGCCTATGTGAACGGCAACGTGGTGGAAATCACGCCGCTGGTCACCGGCACCGTCGTGAGCATTGGCGCTGATGACGGCGACCTGGTCCATGAAGGCCAGGTACTGGTGAATTTCGACCCGAACGACGCCGAAGTCGGTCTGCAAAGTGCCCAGGCCAACCTCGCTCGCACCGTGCGTCAGGTACGCGGCTTGTACAGCAACGTCGACGGCATGAAAGCCCAGGTCAACGCCCAGCAAGCGGAAGTGCAGAAGGCCCAGGACAACTTCAATCGCCGGAAAAATCTCGCGGCGGGCGGGGCGATTTCCCAGGAAGAACTGTCCCACGCTCGCGATGACCTGACCTCGGCGCAAAACGCCCTGGCCAACGCCAAACAGCAACTGAAAACCACCAGCGCCCTGGTGGATGACACCGTGGTGTCGTCGCACCCGGACGTGATGTCGGCCGCCGCGCAATTGCGCCAGGCGTACCTGAACCATTCCCGCAGCACCCTGATTGCACCGGTGACCGGTTACGTCGCCAAGCGCTCGGTACAACTCGGTCAACGGGTTCAGCCGGGCACCGCGCTGATGGCCGTCATTCCACTGGATCAGTTGTGGATCGACGCCAACTTCAAGGAAACCCAATTGCGCGACATGCGCATCGGCCAACCGGTGGATATCCAGGCAGACCTGTACGGCAGCGACGTGAAATTCAGCGGCACCATCGACAGCCTCGGCGCTGGCACCGGCAGTGCGTTTGCCTTGCTGCCGGCGCAGAACGCCACCGGTAACTGGATCAAGATCGTCCAGCGTGTGCCGGTGCGGATTCACATCAACGCCGAAGAACTGGCCAAGCACCCGTTGCGCGTGGGCCTGTCGACTCAGGTCGATGTGAACCTGCGCGACCAGAGCGGCCCGGTGCTGGCGCAACAGCCGCCGCAAAAGGCGTCGTTCAGCACCAGCGTCTACGACCGTCAGTTGGCCGAGGCCGACGCGATGATCACGCAGTTGATCCACGACAACAGCGCAGCGGTCAGCAAAACCGCGCAACGCTGATTCGCCATGACACCGACCCTGTGGGAGCGAGACCGGCTTGCCGGCGATGGCGGTTTTCTATTCAACATCTCTGTTGACTGAACCACCGCTATCGCGAGCAGGCTCACTCCTACAAGGGTCAGCTGCGTCTTTAAGAGGCGCAGCGCCCATCAGGTTTCAAAGGATTCGCGATGAGCAATAACGCGTCTTTCACCCCGCCCAGCCTGCTGCTCAGCACCATCGGCCTGTCGCTGGCGACTTTCATGCAAGTGCTCGACACCACCATCGCCAACGTGGCGTTGCCGACGATTTCCGGCAACCTGGGCGTGAGTTCGGAGCAGGGCACCTGGGTGATCACCTCGTTTGCGGTGAGCAATGCGATTGCGCTGCCGCTGACTGGCTGGCTCAGTCGGCGCTTTGGCGAAGTGAAACTGTTTCTCTGGGCGACGATCCTGTTTGTGCTGGCTTCGTTTCTCTGCGGCATTTCCACCTCGATGCCGGAGCTGATCGGCTTTCGGGTGCTGCAAGGTCTGGTGGCCGGGCCGTTGTACCCGATGACCCAGACGCTGCTGATCGCGGTCTATCCCCCCGCCAGGCGCGGCATGGCCCTGGCGTTGCTGGCGATGGTCACGGTGGTGGCGCCGATTGCCGGGCCGATTCTGGGTGGCTGGATTACCGACAGTTATAGCTGGCCGTGGATCTTCTTCATCAACGTGCCAATCGGGGTTTTCGCGGTGATGGTGGTGCGTTCGCAGCTCAAGGCGCGGCCGGTGGTGACCAGTTATCAGCCAATGGATTACGTCGGCCTGATCACGCTGATCATCGGTGTCGGTGCGTTGCAGGTGATCCTCGACAAGGGCAACGACCTCGACTGGTTCGAATCGAATTTCATCCTCATCGGCGCGGCCATTTCCGCGATTGCGCTGGCGGTGTTCGTGATCTGGGAAATGACCGATAAACACCCGGTGGTCAACCTGCGCTTGTTCGCGTATCGCAACTTCCGCATCGGCACGATTGTGCTGGTGCTGGGTTACGCCGGGTTCTTCGGCATCAACCTGATTCTGCCGCAATGGCTGCAAACGCAGATGGGCTACACGGCAACGTGGGCCGGGCTGGCGGTGGCGCCGATCGGGATTCTGCCGGTGATCCTCTCGCCGTTTGTCGGCAAGTACGCGCACAAGTTCGACCTGCGGTTATTGGCGGGTCTGGCGTTCCTGGCGATTGGCTTGAGCTGCTTCATGCGCGCCGGGTTCACCAACGAGGTGGACTTCCAGCACATCGCCCTGGTGCAACTGTTCATGGGTATTGGCGTGGCGCTGTTCTTCATGCCGACCTTGAGCATTTTGATGTCGGACCTGCCACCGAGCCAGATTGCCGATGGCGCGGGCCTCGCGACGTTCCTGCGGACACTGGGCGGCAGTTTTGCGGCGTCGTTGACCACGTGGATCTGGATTCGTCGGGCGGATCAGCATCATGCGTACATGAGCGAAAGCATCAGCAGCTACGAACCGGCGACCCGCGAGGCCCTGAATGCGCTGGGTGGCGCGAACAACCCGGCGTATGCGCAGCTCGATCATGTGCTGACCAGCCAGGCGTACATGCTCTCCACCGTGGATTACTTCACGTTGCTGGGGTGGGCGTTCATGGGGTTGATCGTGCTGGTGTGGCTGGCGAAACCGCCGTTTGCGGCAAAGGCCGGGCCCGCGGCCTCCGGCCATTGAGCGAATCCCTGTAGGAGCGAGGCTTGCCCGCGAAAGCGTCGTATCATTCAGCATTGATGTTGACTGACACGACGCCTTCGCGGGCAAGCCTCGCTCCTACAGGTGTTGTATTGCAAGTCCAGGTGTCGGCGGGAAATCAAACGGCGCCAACGCAAACCCGCTCTCATCCACCTGCAACGCCCAGCCCTGGCGATCCCAATCCCCCAGCACAATGCGCTTGGCCGCTTGCTCGCCAATCTGCAACTTGTGGATGGCCGGGCGATGGGTGTGCCCGTGGATCAGGGTTTTCACACCATAAGCCTGCATCACCCGTGGCACTTCGTCCGGCGTGACATCGACAATGTCATTGGCCTTCATCCGCGTCTGCGCACGGCTTTCGCTGCGCAGTTTGCGCGCCAGTTTATGGCGGGTGCGCAACGGCAAGTGGCGCAGGATGAACAGGGTGATCGGGTTGCGCAGGTAACGACGCAGCTTCATGTAAGCCTCGTCGCGGGTGCAGAGGCTGTCGCCGTGCATCAAGAGCACCGGCTCGCCGTTGAACTGCACGACACTCGGGTCCTTCAACAACGTACAGCCGGCCTGTTTGCAAAAGGCCTGGCCGAGCATGAAGTCACGATTGCCGTGCATCAGAAAAATCGCCGTGCCGCTGTCGCTGAGGTCGCGCAGGGCCTGGCAGATGGAACGCTGGAAGGGCGTCATGGCATCGTCGCCAATCCACGCTTCGAAAAAGTCGCCGAGGATGTACAACGCACTCGCCGAGCGGGCGCGTCCGGCGAGCAAATCCAGAAACGCCCGGGTGATGTCCGGGCGCTCCTCTTCCAGATGCAAGTCTGAAATCAGCAATATCACTCAATGATCTCGGCTTTCTCGATGATCACGTCGTCTGCTGGTACGTCCTGGTGGCCGGCCTTGGAGGTGGTGGACACGCCTTTGATCTTGTCGACAACGTCGGTACCGGCGGTCACTTTGCCGAACACTGCGTAGCCCCAGCCCTGAACGTTCTTGCCGCTGTGGTTCAGGAAGCTGTTGTCAGCGACGTTGATGAAGAACTGGGCGGAAGCCGAATGCGGCTCCATGGTGCGGGCCATGGCGACGGTGTACTTGTCGTTGGAAAGACCGTTGTCGGCTTCGTTCTGGATGCTTGGGCGCTTGTCTTTCTTTTCTTTCATGCCTGGCTCGAAACCGCCGCCCTGGATCATGAAGTTACCGATGACGCGGTGGAAAACAGTGTTTTCGTAGTGACCGGCTTTAACGTACTCGATGAAGTTGGCCACGGTGATCGGGGCTTTCTCGGCGTTCAGTTCCAGGACGATGTCGCCGTGGTTGGTGGTCAGTTTGACTTGGGTCATGATCAGAGACTCTTTTTTGGAAATGCGTTTTCTGGGAATTCGTGGGTTTCAGGGCTGTCGAGCCCTCAACCGGTCCGGCCGATGTCGGCCAAGGTGCGCAGTTTAGCGCGACAGACGCCAATTTCGAGGCTGTTTTTCATTTGCATCCGATTAAATGCAGCCGTTTTCGGGCCTGTACTGTCAGCGACTTGACGGCTTCGGCTATGATAGCGGCTTTGTTTTATCAGGCCCGTGTTCCGGCCGCGCACTTGTACGTTCAAGGATCCTATGAGCAAGCCCACTGTCGACCCTACCTCGAATTCCAAGACCGGCCCTGCCGTGCCGGTCAATTTCCTGCGCCCGATCATCCAGGCGGACCTGGACTCGGGTAAGCACACGCAGATCGTCACCCGTTTCCCGCCTGAGCCCAACGGCTACCTGCACATCGGTCACGCCAAGTCGATCTGTGTGAACTTCGGTCTGGCCCAGGAGTTTGGCGGCGTCACCCACCTGCGTTTCGACGACACCAACCCGGCCAAGGAAGACCAGGAATACATCGACGCCATCGAAAGCGACGTCAAATGGCTGGGTTTCGAATGGTCCGGCGAAGTGCGCTATGCCTCGCAGTATTTCGACCAGTTGCACGACTGGGCCGTTGAACTGATCAAGGCCGGCAAGGCCTATGTTGACGACCTGAGCCCTGAACAGGCCAAGGAATACCGTGGCACTCTGACCGAGCCGGGCCGCAACAGCCCGTTCCGTGATCGCAGCGTCGAAGAAAACCTCGACTGGTTCGCCCGCATGCGTGCCGGCGAGTTCCCGGACGGCGCACGTGTGCTGCGGGCCAAGATCGACATGGCTTCGCCGAACATGAACCTGCGCGATCCGATCATGTATCGCATCCGTCATGCGCATCACCACCAGACCGGTGACAAGTGGTGCATCTACCCGAACTACGACTTCACCCACGGTCAGTCGGACGCCATCGAAGGCATCACCCACTCGATCTGCACCCTGGAATTCGAAAGCCACCGTCCGCTGTACGAGTGGTTCCTCGAGAACCTGCCGGTGCCGGCGAACCCGCGCCAGTACGAGTTCAGCCGCCTGAACCTGAACTACACCATCACCAGCAAGCGCAAGCTCAAGCAGTTGGTCGATGAGAAGCACGTCAATGGCTGGGACGATCCACGCATGTCCACGCTGTCCGGCTTCCGCCGCCGTGGCTACACCCCGGCGTCGATCCGCAATTTCTGCGACATGATCGGCACCAACCGTTCCGACGGCGTGGTTGACTTCGGCATGCTTGAGTTCAGCATCCGTCAGGACCTCGACGCGAACGCCCCGCGCGCCATGTGCGTGCTTCGTCCGTTGAAAGTCGTGATCACCAACTACCCGGAAGACAAGGTCGATCACCTCGAACTGCCTCGTCACCCGCAGAAAGAAGAACTCGGCGTGCGCAAGCTGCCGTTCGCCCGTGAAATCTACATCGACCGCGATGACTTCATGGAAGAGCCGCCAAAAGGCTACAAGCGCCTGGAACCGGCTGGCGAAGTGCGTCTGCGTGGCAGCTATGTGATCCGTGCCGACGAAGCGATCAAGGACGCCGACGGCAACATCGTCGAACTGCGTTGCTCGTACGATCCGGAAACCCTGGGCAAGAACCCTGAAGGCCGCAAGGTCAAAGGCGTGATTCACTGGGTGCCGGCCGCGGCCAGCGTCGAGTGCGAAGTGCGTCTGTACGATCGCCTGTTCCGCTCGCCGAACCCTGAAAAGGCCGAAGACAGCGCCAGTTTCCTGGACAACATCAACCCTGACTCGCTGCAAGTACTCACTGGTTGTCGTGCTGAACCCTCCCTGGGCAATGCACAGCCGGAAGACCGTTTCCAGTTCGAGCGCGAAGGTTACTTCTGCGCGGATATCAAGGACTCGAAACCAGGTGCTCCGGTATTCAACCGTACCGTGACCTTGCGTGATTCGTGGGGCCAGTGATTCAAGGAACCTCTAACGTGCTTTCGATCTACAACACGCTCACCAAGAGCAAAGAAGTATTCAAACCGCTGGATGGCAACAATGTGCGCATGTACGTCTGCGGGATGACCGTGTACGACTACTGCCACATTGGCCACGGCCGCAGCATGGTCGCGTTTGACCTGGTGACCCGCTGGTTGCGGTTCAGCGGTTATAACCTGACGTATGTGCGCAATATCACCGACATTGAAGACAAGATCATCAATCGGGCCAAGGAGAACGGCGAGCCGTTCGATGTGCTGACCGAGCGCATGATCACCGCGATGCACGAGGACGAGGCGCGCCTCAACATCCTCAAGCCGGACATGGAACCGCGGGCCACCGATCACATCGCTGGTATGCAGACCATGATCCAGACCCTGATCGACAAGGGTTACGCCTACGCACCGGGCAATGGCGACGTGTACTACCGCGTCGCCAAGTTCATGGGCTACGGCAAGCTGTCGCGCAAGAAGATCGAAGACCTGCGCATCGGCGCGCGGATCGAAGTCGACGAGTCCAAGCAGGACCCGCTGGACTTCGTGCTGTGGAAAGGCGCCAAGCCGGGTGAACCGAGCTGGCCATCGCCGTGGGGCGACGGTCGTCCGGGCTGGCACATCGAATGCTCCGTGATGTCGACCTGCTGCCTGGGCGAGACCTTCGACATTCATGGCGGCGGCAGCGACCTTGAGTTCCCGCACCATGAAAACGAAATCGCCCAGAGCGAAGCGGCCACCGGCAAGACCTACGCCAACGCGTGGATGCATTGCGGCATGATTCGCATCAATGGCGAGAAGATGTCCAAGTCCTTGAACAACTTCTTCACCATTCGCGACGTGCTGGAAAAGTACCATCCGGAAGTCGTGCGTTACCTGCTGGTGTCGAGCCACTACCGCAGCGCGATCAACTATTCGGAAGACAACCTCAAGGACGCCAAAGGCGCACTCGAGCGTTTCTACCATGCGTTGAAAGGCCTGCCGACTGTCGCGCCTGCTGGTGGCGAAGCGTTCGTCGAGCGCTTCACCCAGGTGATGAACGACGACTTCGGCACGCCGGAAGCCTGCGCGGTGCTGTTCGAGATGGTTCGCGAGATCAACCGTCTGCGCGAGAGCGATCTGGATGCGGCGGCGGGTCTGGCGGCGCGTCTGAAAGAACTGGCGAGCGTGCTGGGTGTGTTGCAGCTTGAGGCCGATGACTTCCTGCAGGCCGGTGCCGAAGGGCGGGTTGATGCGGCTGAGGTTGATGCGCTGATTGCTGCGCGTCTGGCGGCTCGTGCCGGTAAGGACTGGGCGGAATCCGACCGTATCCGCGACCAGCTGACCGCGATGGGTGTGGTGCTGGAAGATGGCAAGGGTGGCACGACCTGGCGTCTGGCTGACTGATTGCTGCGTTCGTTACAAACAAAACCCGCCTTGTGCGGGTTTTTGTTTTTCGTATGGGCATCAGGGATGTGGAGTTGCGGCTGACGTCATCGCCAGCAAGCTGGCTCCTACAGGGGGCGAGTCGTACACAACATTCGCGAACGACTCGACCCCTGTAGGAGCCGGCTTGCCGGCGATTGACCGCGCAGCGGTCAGCTGTCTGATTGACGCAACCTTTTATAGAGGGTATTGCGACTAACCCCCAGCCGCCGCGCCAGATGGGAAATATTCCCCCCAGCCGCCTGCAACTGCCGATTCAAATCCTCCACATCATTCAAATCAACCGCCAACGGCTCATCCACCTCCACCGGTTCCATCTCCAGATCGACAAAAAAATCATCCGGCAAATGCTCGGGCCGCACCGGTTGCTCTTCCGCCATGGCCAGCGCTACCTGCATCACGCTGCTGACCTGGCGCAAGTTCCCCGGCCACGGATGACGGCCGAACAACTCCAGCACCTCACGGCTCAGCCCGGCCCACTGCGACGGTTCACGGTGTTGTTCCCACAAGCGTTTGAACAGCGCCTGCTTGTCGCTGCGTTCCCTGAGCGGCGGCAATTCCAGGGTCAAGCCGCCGATCCGGTAATACAGGTCTTCGCGAAACCGTCCCAACTGAACCTGCTCGCGCAACGAGCGGTTGGTCGCCGAGATAATGCGGATATCCACCGGGAACAGCTCGCTGCTGCCCACCGGCTGCACGCAGCGCTCCTGCAATACCCTTAATAGCCGGGCTTGGGTCGGCAATGGCATGTCACCGATTTCATCGAGAAACAGCGTGCCTTTGTCGGCCTTGCGAATCAGCCCGATGCTGCCTTTCTGATTGGCACCCGTAAACGCGCCTTTCTCGTAGCCGAACAGCTCGGATTCCACCAGTTCGGCGGGGATCGCTGCACAGTTGACGGCAATGAATGGTTGTTTGCTGCGAGAGCTGGCCTGATGCAGCGCCTTGACGAACACTTCCTTGCCGACCCCGGTTTCGCCGTGGATCAGCAGCGGAATGTCTTTCTCCAGCAGGCGCTCGGCCTGGCGCACGGCTTTTTCCACACGGCTGTCGCCGAAGTGCAGGGTATTGAGGCTGATGGCGGCGGGTGCGGGTGCCGCCACGGCGGGCTCGGCGAACATTCTTGCCTGGATCGGTGCCTGTTTCGGCCGCTTCAACAGGCACTGGAAGCGGTTGCGCCCGGACGCCTGGAGGGAGAAGGGCAGGCCGTCCGGCTGATTCAGCAGTTCGAGCAATGAGACCTTGAACAGGCTCTCGACACTGACCCGCGACAGGCTGATGCCCAGCAGATTGTCGGCGCGGCGATTGGCTGAGAGCACCTGGCCGGTCTCATCGAAAATCAACAATCCCGCCCATTGGCTGTCGAGATTGTTCAACCCGGTGTTGAACGTCAGTTGAAAGTGCTGGCCGTGGAACAGGTTGAGGATCAGCCGGTTTTCCACGGTCTGGCTCATCATCTTGACCATGCCGAGGGTGTGGGACGGCGGCAGGTAACTGTCGCTGGACACGTCCAGCACCGCGATGACCTTGCGTTCGGCATCGAAAATCGGCGCGGCGGAACCTGTCATGAAGCGGTTGGCCTTGAGGAAATGTTCATCGTGCTCGATGTGCACCGCCTGCTCACAGGCCAGGGCGGTGCCGATCGCATTGGTGCCGCTGCAACGCTCCATCCAGCTGGCGCCGGCGCTGAAGCCGCGGGTCAGGCTCGGCTCGATGAAGCGCTGGGTGCCCCAGGAGGTCAGGACCTGGCCCTGATTGTCGGCGAGCATGATCAGGCAATTGGAGTTGCTGAGGATGTTTTCGTAGTAGGGCAGGACTTCCTGATGGGTGGTCTGCACCAATGAATGCTGGCTTTCCAGCAACTGCGCGATGTCCGCCGCCGGTAGCTGGTCGAATGCCGGGGCACTCTGATGATCGAGCCCGAACGCGCGGCAACGGGACCAGGAGTCCTGGATGATGGCGTCGTGGGACAAAACGGGGGCAGGTGCGGCCATTACAGTCAGCCTCTGAATAACGCTTTTATTGTTGTTATAGGTATTCCCCCTGTGGGAGCGAGCCTGCTCGCGATTACGGTGGGTCAGTCGAAATCAAATTGACTGACCCACCGTAATCGCGAGCAGGCTCGCTCCCACAGGTACTGCAATTCTGTGCCTGCGCCCTGTAGGAGCCAGGCTTGCCGGCGAAGGCGTCTTTGAAATCGCCTTCGCCGGCAAGCCTGGCTCCTACAGGGACCGTGAACAGTCCGTAGAGTGTTGTTCACTATTGTTCATTGTCAACGGTTCGATTGTTCAATTGTTCAGCCGTCGTTGTTCATTTCTGTTCAGCAACGAAAGCGCTTCCACCGCTGTTTCAAGGATTTCCAAGCCAGATCAACACGTTGCAATTTCTGGCATGAAACTCGCTCTACTGCTCCGGTCGCTTGACTCCAATAATAAAAAGGCCGAGCCATGTCACTCACTCTGGAGCACGTCAGCCGCACCGTCGAGGGCCAGACCTGGATCGACGATGCGTGCCTGAGTTTCGAACCTGGATCTTTCAACGTTTTGCTTGGCCGCACGCTGTCCGGCAAAACCAGTCTCATGCGCCTGATGGCGGGCCTGGACAAGCCCGACAGCGGCCGCATCCTGATGAACGGCGTCGACGTCACCCAACGCCCGGTGCGCTTGCGTAACGTGTCGATGGTCTATCAGCAGTTCATCAACTACCCGACCATGACGGTGTTCGAAAACATCGCCTCGCCGCTGCGCCAGGCCGGCGTGTCCAACGAACTGATCCAGAGCAAGGTGCTGGAAACCGCGAAGATGCTGCGCATCGAGAAGTTTCTCCAGCGCTATCCGCTGGAGCTCTCCGGCGGTCAGCAACAGCGCACCGCGATGGCCCGGGCGCTGGTCAAGGACGCCGAACTGATCCTGTTCGACGAGCCGCTGGTCAACCTCGACTACAAGTTGCGCGAAGAACTGCGCCAGGAAATGCGCGAGCTGTTCAAGGCGCGACACACCATCGCCATCTACGCCACTACCGAACCCAACGAAGCGCTGGCGCTCGGTGGCACCACGACCATTCTTCACGAAGGCCGCGTGATCCAGAGCGGCAAGTCCTCCGAGGTCTATCACCAACCGCAATCGGTGCTGGCCGCCGAGCTGTTCTCCGAACCGCCGATCAACCTGATGCCCGGACGCATCGCCGGTAACGAAGTCAGCTTCGCCAATTTCGTGCACTTCCCGTTGAACGTCGATTTGCGTCCGGTGGGCGAAGGCGAGTTCCGCTTCGGTGTGCGTCCGAGCCACATCTCGCTGGTGCCGAGCAACGACGATGACCTCGAACTGGCAGTGACCGTCGAGGTCGCCGAGATCAGCGGCTCGGAAACCTTCCTCCACGTGCGCAACGAGCATTTCCTGCTGGTGCTGCATTTGCCCGGGGTTCACGAATACGACGTCGATGCGCCGATCCGCATCTATATCCCGACCCATAAACTGTTTGTGTTCGATGCGCAGGGGCGGCTGGTCCAGGCGCCCGGTCGCCGTATCGCGAGGGTTGCCTGATGGCCGAAATCCGTTTGCAGAACCTCGCCCACAGTTACACGCGCACGCCGAGCGGCCCCGAGGATTACGCGATCCGCGAGATGGATCACATCTGGGAGCAGGGCGGCGCCTACGCCTTGCTCGGGCCTTCGGGTTGCGGCAAGTCGACCTTGCTCAACATCATTTCCGGATTGCTCAGCCCGTCCCAGGGCCATGTCCTGTTCGACGGCAAAGCGGTCAACGACCTTACCCCGGAGAAGCGCAACATCGCTCAGGTTTTCCAGTTTCCGGTGGTCTACGACACCATGACGGTGTTCGATAACCTGGCCTTTCCGCTGCGCAATCAGGGCATGGCCGAAGCGAAAATTCACAGCAAGGTGCAGGAAATTGCCGAGGTCCTCGACCTCCAGGCGTTGCTGAGCAAGAAGGCGCGCAACCTCACCGCTGACGAAAAACAGAAAGTCTCGATGGGCCGCGGGCTGGTGCGCGATGACGTCTCCGCCATCCTCTTCGATGAACCGCTGACGGTGATCGACCCGCACTTGAAGTGGAAGCTGCGGCGCAAGCTCAAACAGATCCACGAGCAGTTCAACATCACCATGGTCTACGTCACCCACGATCAACTCGAAGCCTCGACCTTCGCCGACAAGATCGCGGTGATGTACGGCGGGCAGATCGTGCAGTTCGGCACGCCACGGGAATTGTTCGAACGGCCGAGCCATACCTTTGTCGGTTATTTCATCGGCAGCCCGGGGATGAACCTGATCGACGTGCAGCCGCAACCGGGCGGTGTCGGTTTTGCCTCGACGCATTTGCCGTTGTCCGAGGCGCAACTGCAACGCATCGCCGGGTCCGAATGGAAAACCCTGAAGGTTGGCATCCGACCTGAGTTTGTACACGTGTGGGACGAACCGTTTGACGACGCGATGCAGGCAAAGGTCGTACACGTCGAAGACCTCGGCACCTACAAGATCATGACCCTGAACCTCGACGGCGTGGCGTTGAAAGTGCGGTTGGCGGAAGACAAACCGGTGCCGGAGGGCACGGCGTACATCAGCTTTCCGGCGCAATGGTTGATGGTCTATGCCGATGATTACCTGCTGGAGGTGCTGCCATGAACAAGGTGCAGAACAACAAGGCCTGGTGGCTGGTGCTGCCGGTGTTTTTGCTGGTGGCGTTCAGTGCGGTGATCCCGATGATGACCGTGGTCAACTATTCGGTGCAGGACATCTTCGACCAGTCCAGCCGCTACTTCGTCGGCGCCGACTGGTACAAACAGGTGCTGCTCGACCCACGGCTGCACGACTCGTTGCTGCGTCAGTTCATCTACTCCGGCTGCGTATTGCTGATCGAAATCCCGCTGGGCATCGCCATCGCCCTGACCATGCCAACCAAGGGCCGCTGGTCTTCCCTGGTGCTGATCATCCTGGCGATTCCGCTGCTGATTCCATGGAACGTGGTCGGCACCATCTGGCAGATCTTCGGCCGGGCCGACATCGGCTTGCTCGGTTCGAGCCTCAATGCGATGGGCATCAACTATAACTATGCGGCCAACACCATGGACGCCTGGGTCACGGTGCTGGTGATGGACGTGTGGCACTGGACGTCGCTGGTGGCGCTGTTGTGTTTCTCGGGGTTGCGGGCGATTCCGGACGTGTACTACCAGGCGGCGCGGATCGATCGGGCATCCGCCTGGGCAGTGTTCCGACACATCCAGTTGCCCAAGCTCAAGAGCGTGCTGTTGATCGCGGTGATGCTGCGGTTCATGGACAGCTTCATGATCTACACCGAGCCGTTCGTGCTCACGGGCGGCGGGCCGGGCAATGCCACGACCTTCCTCAGCCAGACCCTGACGCAAATGGCCATCGGCCAGTTCGACCTCGGCCCGGCGGCGGCGTTCTCGCTGGTGTACTTCCTGATCATCCTGTTGGTGTCCTGGCTGTTCTACACCGCCATGACTCACTCTGACGCCAACCGCTGAGGTCCGCCATGAGCAAGAGAAAGCTGATTCCACTGCTGATCTACATCCTGTTCCTGCTGGTGCCGATCTACTGGCTGCTGAACATGTCCTTCAAGAGCAACACCGAAATCCTCAGCGGCCTGACGCTGTTTCCGCAGGATTTCACCTTTGCCAATTACAAGGTGATCTTCACCGATCCGGCCTGGTACACCGGTTACCTCAACTCGCTGTATTACGTGAGCCTGAACACGCTGATTTCCCTGAGTGTGGCGTTGCCGGCGGCGTACGCGTTCTCGCGATATCGCTTCCTCGGCGACAAGCACCTGTTCTTCTGGCTGCTGACCAACCGCATGGCACCACCGGCGGTATTCCTGTTGCCGTTCTTCCAGCTGTATTCGTCGATCGGCCTGTTCGACACCCACATCGCCGTGGCGTTGGCGCATTGCCTGTTCAACGTGCCGTTGGCGGTGTGGATTCTCGAGGGCTTCATGTCCGGCGTTCCGAAGGAAATCGACGAAACCGCCTACATTGATGGCTACAGTTTTCCCAAGTTTTTCGTGAAGATTTTTGTGCCGCTGATTGGCTCGGGGATCGGCGTAACGGCGTTCTTCTGCTTCATGTTTTCCTGGGTCGAATTGTTGCTGGCGCGGACGCTGACCTCGGTCAACGCCAAGCCGATCGCGGCGGTGATGACCCGAACCGTTTCGGCGTCCGGCATCGACTGGGGCGTGCTGGCGGCGGCGGGGGTGTTGACCATCCTGCCGGGCATGCTGGTGATCTGGTTTGTCCGTAACCACGTGGCCAAGGGCTTTGCCCTCGGCCGAGTATGAGGAACTGATGATGGAATGGATGAGTTGGACTGTCCCCACAGCGGCGTTCTTCACCGTCATTGGCCTGATTCTGGTGGGCATGACGACGTGGGAACTACGCTCGCCGAGCGTTCTTCGGCGTGGTTTTTTGCCGATTGCCACCACCCGTGGCGATCGGCTGTTTATCGGTCTTCTCGGCAGCGCCTACCTGCATTTGCTGGTAATCGGCGTCACCGACTGGAGCATCTGGGTAGCGTTCGCGTTGTCCCTGGTGTGGCTGTTGGCTGTGATGCGTTGGGGCTAGTCGAATCGCTCGGCAATGTTGCTCCGAAACCCTAAAAGGAGGTCTCTATGTTCGACAAAAACAATAAGCTGCGACATAGCATTTCATTGGCAGCCATGCTGGCACTCAGCGGTTTGAGCGCTTCGGCCTGGGCCGATGCCTACGAAGAAGCTGCGAAAAAATGGATCGGCAGCGAGTTCAAACCGTCCACCCTGACGGCGGATCAGCAGCTCGCGGAACTGAAGTGGTTCATCAAGGCCGCCGAGCCGTTTCGCGGGATGGACATCAAGGTCGTCTCGGAAACCCTGACCACTCACGAATATGAGTCCAAGGTGTTGGCCAAGGCTTTTACCGAGATCACCGGGATCAAGGTGACCCACGATTTGCTGCAGGAAGGCGACGTGGTGGAAAAGCTGCAGACCGTGATGCAGTCGGACAAGAGCATCTATGACGGCTGGGTCAACGACTCGGACCTGATCGGTACGCACTTCCGTTACGGCAAGACCGAATCCATTACCGACCTGATGGCCAATGAAGGTAAAAACTTCACTTCGCCGACCCTGGATCTCAAGGATTTCATCGGCCTTTCCTTCACCACCGCGCCCGACGGCAAGCTCTATCAACTGCCCGACCAACAATTCGCCAACCTCTACTGGTTCCGCGCCGACTGGTTCGAGCGCGCCGACCTAAAAGCCAAGTTCAAGGAAAAGTACGGTTACGAGTTGGGCGTTCCGGTGAACTGGTCGGCCTATGAAGACATCGCCAAATTCTTCAGCGAAGACGTCAAGGAAATCGACGGCAAGCGGGTTTACGGGCACATGGACTACGGCAAGAAAGACCCGTCCCTGGGCTGGCGCTTCACCGATGCCTGGTTCTCCATGGCGGGTGGTGGTGACAAGGGCTTGCCTAACGGTTTGCCGGTGGACGAGTGGGGCATCCGCGTCGAGGACTGTCACCCGGTCGGTTCCAGCGTGACTCGCGGTGGCGACACCAACGGCCCGGCGGCGGTATTTGCCACCACCAAATACGTCGACTGGCTCAAGGCCTACGCACCACCGGAAGCGGCGGGCATGACCTTCTCCGAGTCCGGCCCGGTGCCATCCCAGGGCAACATCGCCCAACAGATCTTCTGGTACACCGCTTTCACCGCCGACATGACCAAACCGGGTCTGCCCGTGGTGAACGCCGATGGCACACCGAAATGGCGCATGGCGCCTTCGCCGCGCGGTCCGTATTGGGAAGAGGGCATGAAGCTGGGTTATCAGGATGTGGGTTCCTGGACGTTCATGAAGTCCACGCCTGAGAAACAGAAACTGGCTGCCTGGCTCTATGCGCAGTTCGTGACGTCGAAAACCGTGTCGCTGAAGAAAACCATCGTCGGCCTGACACCGATTCGCGAGTCGGACATCAACTCGCAAGCGATGACCGACCTGGCACCGAAACTGGGTGGGCTGGTCGAGTTCTACCGCAGCCCGGCCCGTGTGCAATGGACCCCGACCGGGACCAACGTGCCGGACTATCCGCGTCTGGCGCAACTGTGGTGGAGCCACATCGCCGAAGCCGCCAGCGGCGACAAAACCCCGCAACAGGCGCTCGACGGC
>NZ_JACNDU010000047.1:0-26722 GCF_017351735.1 Pseudomonas sp. FW300-N2A2
TGGTTACTTTCGCGCTTTTCGAAAGTGACTCGCCGTAAGGGCGAAACCAATAGCCGCCGTCACCGCAGCAACGGATATGTACACCCGAAAGAAAATGGTCGCCGGATAGACCGCTATCGCCGACAAACCAGCCCCTACAGAGAGATCCGTTCAGCTACCGAACGCTGCGACCTGTTGACCGGCTGGTTCAACCGTTTATTGAACTCCAGCCAGGCCCCCAACAACGCCATCAACCCCGCACCCACCAAGGCTGTGAATATCTGCATGGCAAACGCATCGTCGGTCATGGCATTGACCATGTCCGCCAACGGCGCCAACAACACGCCGAGGCAAAAGATTTCCAGCGAATAACGCCCCATGCGACAACTTTGCTGCGCCAGCCAGTTTTGCGTCCAGCCAGTATCGGGCAACAGCTTCGCCGTGACATACGCCAGCGCCAGAAAGTGCAGCAACCGCACCGGCGACAAGTCAGTCTTGCTGATCGGGTACAACAGGTTGCTCAGCCACGCAGGCATCAGCGCATCATGGATTTCCGGCCATCGCCAGGAAACGGTCAGCACGCCGGTAACCACCACATACACCACGGCACTGACAAACAACGGCCGGCGCAGCAACGGGCGCGCGTCAGGTAATCGGGGGCGCTGCCCGTAAGTCGCCGCCGCGCCGCCCAGCACAAACAGCAGTTGCCAGACCACGGGATTGAAGTACCACACGCCATCCTTGATGGCCGCCAGGTTCCAGCCGAACCACGGCGCCAACAGGTACACGGTCAACGACACGGCCACCACCGCCCATGGTTTGCGCACCAGCATCGGCAGCACCAGCGGCAAGCCGGCCAGCAGCACGATGTACAGCGGGAGGGGGTCCATGAGGTTCGGCTTGAAGCGCAGCAGCAGTTCATCGACCAGGGCTTGCTGCGGGTTGGTGATGAAGTGGTGCATGCCCATTTCCTCCACCAGATCCCTCGTTTCCACATGGCTGTTGGCGAAGAACACGATGCCCATCAGCATCGCCAGCAAGAAAATATGCACCACGTAGAGCACCCAGGCGCGGCGCAGAATCTTCACGCAGGCAATCAGATAACCGTCCCGTCGGAAGATTTTCCCGTAGGCCAGGACCGCCGCGTAACCGGCGAGAAACACGAAAATTTCCGCGGCATCGCTGAAACCGAAGTTACGCGGGGTGATTTGACCGAGGGGGTTGTGAGGCACGTGATCCCAGAAGATGAAGATCAGCGCCAGGCCTCGAAAAAAGTCGATTCGGTGATCGCGTTCAAACGTCATGACAGCGGGCTCGTGAACGGGTGTTGAATAAGGAGTGGTCAGCGCTGCAAAAGGTGCGCGCCGCGCATCGGCGGCGCGCAGGGTGGCGCGATTCGACGACAATTGCAAAAAACACGCTATTACTGAATGTCTCAGATGTGACTGGCTGAAAGAATCCATCCGCTGGTCTGCCAGCTCGATGGCGCGCCCGAATAATGGTGCATGGCAGCTGTCGAATCTTTACCGAGCATGGTTCAGGAGCGTGAAACGTGAAGGTTTCGCTGATCGTTCCGGTCTTCAACGAAGAGCAAGCGATCAGCCTGTTTTATCAGGCCGTGCAGCGCGAGTTGAGGCTGGGCGGCGACGAGATCGAGATCGTATTCATCAACGATGGCAGCTCCGACCGGACGGCCGAACAGGTCAAGGCACTGGCGCAGGTCGACGAGCGTGTGTTGTTGATCAACTTTTCGCGCAACTTCGGCAAGGAACCGGCGTTGTTCGCCGGCCTGGAATACGCTTCTGGCGATGCGGTGATCCCCATGGACGTCGACTTGCAGGACCCGATCAGCGTCATTCCACTGTTGATTGACGAGTGGCAAAAGGGCGCGGACGTGGTGCTCGCCAAACGCCGCAACCGGGCCACCGACGGTTACCTCAAACGCCACAGCGCGGCGCTGTTCTACCACGTGCTGAACCGTATCGCGTACACCCGGATCGAAGAAAACGTCGGTGATTTCCGCTTGATGGATCGCAAGGTAGTCAACGTGATCCGCGCACTGCCCGAGCATCAATTGTTCATGAAAGGCGTGTTGTCGTGGGCCGGGTTCACCACCGCGGTGGTGGAGTACGAACGCGCCGGGCGCGTGGCCGGCAGCAGCAAGTTCAATGGCTGGAAATTGTGGAACCTGGCACTCGAAGGCGTGACGTCGTTCAGCACCGTGCCGCTGCGTTTGTGGACGTATGTCGGCGGCGGCATTTCGATTTTCGCGGTGCTTTACGCGGTGTACATGGTGCTGGACAAGATTTTCTTCGGCAACAGCGTACCCGGTTACCCATCGTTGATGACCGCCATTCTGTTTCTTGGCGGTGTGCAGTTGATTGGCATCGGCATCCTCGGTGAGTACGTCGGCCGGATCTATATCGAGGCCAAGCACCGGCCGCGCTACGTGGTCAAAGACATCGTCGGCGGCAAAGACCGGCTCGGGCTTTAGCATGGGCCGATTCCGCGATGTGCTCGGCAAGGAACTCGGCGGCCGACAGGTCTGGCTGTTTTTTCTGCTCGCGACGTTGCTGTATGTGCTGCCGCTGATCCTCGCGGACTACCCGTACATCGATGACAACTGGCGTTCGCTGTCGGCGGGCATGGCCTGGGCGGAGCAGGGGCGCCTGTTTACCCAGCTGTTCTACAACCTGCTCACTTTCGGCAGCGCGGCACCGAACATCTTTCCCTTGCCGCTATTGATCGCCACGCTGGCCATGGCCTCGGCACTGACCCGGCTGACGTTTCATTACTTTGCGCAACCGACGCTCGCCTGTTGCCTGGTGCCGTTGCCCCTCTGGTACAACCCGTTTTTTCTGCAAAACCTGTCTTATCAATATGACGGTCCCGCCATGGCGCTGAGCCTGGTGGCGGTGATCTACGCGATCACCTTTCGTCATCCTTCGCGCAGCCTGCAATGGCTGGTGCCTTCGCTCCTGATTGCACTTGCGCTGGGGCTGTATCAGATCAGTCTCAATGTGTTTGTGGGATTGTGTTGCCTGGAACTGCTGCGCGGCGTAAATGACCGTTTGGCCTGGCCGCAGTTGTGCAGGCTGATCGGCTGGAAACTGGCGCAGGTCACCATGGGTTGGCTGATGTATTGCGTCAGCGCCGTGGCGTTCATGGCGCAGGATCGCGCGCTGCTGTTGAACTGGACCGCCGCGCCGCTGCTGCAACTGCAGATCAACATCGGCAGAGTGCTGGAAAAAGTCGTGCTGCTGTTTCATGGCGGATTGGTCTGGGTGTTCGCCGCGCTGTTGCTGTGCGCCATCGCCGGCGCTGTGCAATTGGGGCTGAAGGTGTGGAAGCGTCAGGACAGTGGGCCGAAGAAAGCGTTGATCGGCCTGTTGTGTCTGCTGACCTTGCCGGTCGTGACGCTGCTGGTGTCCGGCGTCGCGCTGTTTTTCCGCGACTTCAACGAGGGCGCTCGAACCCTGATGGGCTTCGCGGTTTTATTGATGCTGTTGTTCTACTTGAGCCATCTGGCGCTGGCGCAACTCCATGAACGACTGACGCTGTTGCTGGCGGTGCCACTGCTGGCGATGCTGTCGTTGTCGTTTGCCTACGGTCGGGTGCTGACGGTACAGAAAGCCTTCAGCACCAGCGCGCTGTTCAGCCTTGAGCACGACATTTCGACGCATCGGGAATTGCGCGAGGCCAAGCGGATTTACATGTCGGTGACGTATTCCGATCACTGGCTGTCGGGGGCAGCAGGTTCGTTCAAGCAGATGCCGGTGTTGCACTATCTGCTGAACATCGACTTTTTCATGCTGGCCGAGAATCTGCCGAAGCTCGGCATCACCAACGTGGTCGCGGAGAAGGAGCGCCGCAATGCGACACGGGTGGGTTATCTGGGGTATCCGCCGTTGCTGGAGCGCCCGTACTACCGGATTTACCTGCTGGGGGACTACGGTTTTATCGTCATGAAAGAACCGGCCCCGATCAAGGCGCTTCGCTGGTGAAGCGCCTCGCTGGACTCAGGCCGCTGCCACTTCATTGGGCTCAAAACTGTCCGCCCGCGCCATCTGCCACATGCGTGAGTAGAACTCGCCGTTCACTTCTCCTGTGAGCAATTCCCCCGGTTTCAAAAACACATGCAGCTGCGAGAACAGCTTGATCTCGGTCGCCGACATGCGCCGCACCAGGTGCTTGGCCGACAACTGCGACGGATGATCGAGGCCGGCGGCGGCGAGCATTTCCGCGAGTGCCTTGAGGGTGTTGCGGTGGAAGTTGAACACCCGCTGGGCCTTGTCCGGGACGACGAGGGCACGCTGGCGCAAGGTGTCCTGCGTGGCGACGCCGGTCGGGCATTTGTTGGTGTGGCACGACTGCGACTGGATGCAGCCGATGGCGAACATGAAGCCGCGCGCCGAGTTGGCCCAGTCGGCGCCGATGGCCAGCACGCTGGCGATGTCGAAGGCGCTGACAATCTTGCCGCTGGCGCCGAGTTTGATTTTGTCCCGCAGGTTCAGGCCCACCAGCGTGTTGTGCACGAACAGCAGACCTTCGCGCATCGGTACGCCGATGTGGTCGGTGAACTCCACAGGCGCGGCCCCCGTGCCGCCTTCCTTGCCATCAACGACGATGAAGTCCGGGAGGATGCCGGTTTCCAGCATGGCCTTGGCGATGCCCATGAATTCCCACGGATGGCCGAGGCAGAACTTGAAGCCCACCGGTTTGCCGCCGGACAGTTCACGCAATTGCTGGATGAAGTGCATCAGTTCGATCGGCGTGGAAAACGCACTGTGCCGCGATGGCGAGATGCAGTCTTCGCCCATCAGGATGCCACGGGTTTCAGCGATTTCCTTGGTGACCTTGTGCTTGGGCAGAATCCCGCCGTGGCCGGGTTTGGCGCCCTGGCTCATCTTGATTTCGATCATCCGCACCTGCGGGGTTTGCGCTTGGGCGGCGAAGCGTTCCGGGTCGAAGCGACCGTCTGCGGTGCGGCAACCGAAGTAGCCGCTGCCGAGTTCCCAGGTCAGGTCTCCGCCGTTTTCCCGGTGATACGCGCTGATGCTGCCTTCACCCGTGTCGTGGGCGAAGTTGCCGAGCTTGGCGCCCTGGTTCAAGGCACGAATGGCGTTGGCGCTGAGGGAGCCGAAGCTCATGGCCGAGATGTTGAACACCGATGCCGAGTACGGCTGCGTGCACTGCGGGCCGCCGACGAGGGTTCGGAAACTGCCCGGATCGCTCAACGGTGCCGGGCGCATCGAGTGGCCGATGAATTCGAAACCGGATTGGTACACATCGATCAACGTGCCGAAGGGTTTGTCGGCGCTTTCGTTCTTGGCGCGGGAATAGACCAGCGAACGCTGGGCCCGGGAGAAGGGCAGGGCGTCGCTGTCGGATTCGAGCAGGTACTGGCGGATTTCCGGACGGATGCCTTCCACCAGATAGCGGATGTTGCCGAGGATCGGGTAGTTGCGGCGTACGGCGTGAGGGCTTTGCAGCAGATCAAACAGGCCCACGAGGCTCAGGACGCCGGTGACAGCGGTGATCGGCCAGAGCCAGTCGTGTTCCAGGAACGGCAGACTGGCGAGGGTGAAAATCACACAGACGGCAAAGAAGGCGTAGCGGCTCAGGAGTGACAGGCTCATACGGTTTCCTTGGGTTCGGACTCGGTTGTGTTCGGCACACCTATCCCTGTAGGAGCGAAGCTTGCTCGCGAAAGCAACGTTTCAGCCAACATCAATGTTGAATGTGATGGCCTCTTCGCGAGCAAGCTTCGCTCCTACGGGACCGTGCTATGTCAGGCATTCTGCGCCTGGAGGAAAATCGAAAACAGCTCGGACTGGGACTTGATCCCCAGCTTGCTGTACATGTGTTTCTTATGGACTTTCACGGTTTCGACAGAGATTTCCAGCTTACGGGCTATTTCTTTACTGGAGCAACCGCTGAGCATCAAACGCCCGACATCCAGCTCCCGGGCGGTCAGTTGCGCGCCTTTGAGTTGTTGCACCGAGGCTTCCAGCTGCACCCGCCAGTCACCTTGGACCGGTGCCGGCGCGAGAGCCACGACTTCGTTGATTTCGTAGGGCAGGCGCTGACGCAACAAACCCAGCACCCACGGCTGGATCAACGACAGCAAAGCGATCTGCTGGCCGCTGAAACGCTGTTTGCTGCCCAGTGACAGGCACAACGTGCGGTCGCCTTCGAGCTGACAATTGAACTGGATTTCATCGGCCACCACATTCAGACGAAAGTAGCGCTGGTAATACTCGGTCAGCTCAAAGTGCTCCGGCGCCACTTCCGACAGGCGATACAGCCCGGTGCGCGATTGCTCGCGGCAGGCGATGTAGAACGGGTCGAGCAAGTACAAACCGCGCAGGTAATCCTGGAACAACTGATCCGGGCTGCCGTCTTCACCGGGACATTCGGCGAACACTTGCGGGTGCTGATCGGCGCTGAAAAGCAGCGCCACCCAACTGTCGAAGGTCACGTATTGATCCAGTAACCGGACAAGCTGCGTCCAGAAATTCGGCTTGTCGAGGGCGTCGATCAGTTGCCCGACCGAACGGTGCCAGGCGATGTCGTCTAACGAAAGTGTCATGCATCTACCCCTATCGGGTTACCCCAGCCGCGTGATTCCCTGGCCGGTTGCTTGCTGCGCATACTGGCGCACAGACAACGACCGGGCAATCTTTCTGCCGCCCGGCCACTAGAACAAGGACTACCCATGAAGGTCGAACTCGCCCAACTGGCGGGCCGTGACAACGACACGGCTTACAACCTCGAACGCGCGCTGGCGGCGATTGGTGCCTGCGCCGCCGACACGCAGTTGATCATGTTTCCCGAAAGCCACTTGATGGGCTTCCCGTCGGCCGAGACCGTGGCAGCCGTTGCCGAACCGCTGAACGGTCCGACCGTCAGCGCAATCGTCGCTGCGGCCCGCGAGCGCAACATCGCCGTGGTGATCGGTACGGCGGAAAACGACAACGGTCGTTTTTTCAACACCACGCTGCTGATTACCCCGCAAGGCATCGCACTGAGATACCGCAAGACGCACCTGTGGGCGTCGGATCGCGGCGTGTACGAGCCGGGCGACCGCTACGCCACGTGTTTGTGGAACGGCGTGCGGGTCGGCCTGCTGATCTGCTACGACATCGAATTCCCGGAATCCGCCCGCGCCTTGGCGCAACTGGGCGCTGAGTTGCTGATCGTCACCAACGGCAACATGGACCCGTACGGCCCGACGCACCGCACCGCGATCATGGCCCGCGCCCAGGAAAACCAGGCGTTTGCGCTGATGGTCAACCGCGTGGAAGAGGGCGATGGCGGGTTGTTGTTCGCCGGCGGCAGTGCGCTGGTGAATCCGCTGGGCACGCTGTTGTTCGAGGCCGGGCGCGAGGAGGGGCAGTTTGCGGTTGAGCTGGATCTGAATCAGCTGACCTCCGCGCGGCAGGATTATCGCTACCTGGATGATCAGCGGCTGAAGTTGCCGGGGGAGATGGTTGAGCATGCTTCTGGATTGCGGGAGCTGCTTATACCTGTGCGCTGATCCGGATTCTGTGTCGCTCGGGCTGACGCCATCGCGAGCAGGCTCGCTCCCACAGGGATCTTCAGTGAACACAGAGTTTGTGAATCGCAAAAATCAAATGTGGGAGCGAGCCTGCTCGCGATGGGGCCCTCCTAGGCAACACACCTGTTTGACCCAAGAACAACAAACGCAACACCCGTAATTTGCGCCGAACTCGGCTCTGCCATAAATCCAATAAAATTCGGAGTAGTCGCTCATGGCTCGTTTGCAACGCACCCTGTCATTGGGGTCGGTGGTGCTGTTTGGCATCGCCTACATGACGCCGATCATCGTGCTCGGCACTTTCGGCATCCTCGCTCAATCCACCGCTGGCATGGTGCCGGCCGCTTACCTCGCGGCGCTGGTGGCGATGTTCTTTACCGCCATGAGTTACGGCCGGATGGCCTCGGCATTCCCTGTCGCTGGCTCGGCCTATAGCTACGTGCGCAAGGCGATCAGCCCGAAACTCGGTTTCATCGCCGGTTGGGCGGTGCTGCTCGATTACCTGTTCCTGCCGATGGCGATCTGGCTGATCGGCGCGGCTTACCTCAACTCCGCATTCCCGGCCGTGCCGCAATGGATCTGGGTGCTGGCGTTCATCGGCATCACCAGCGCAATCAATATCGTTGGCCTGAAACTGGCCAACGGCATCAACGCCTTGCTGATGCTGGTGCAGTTTCTGGTGCTGATCGCCTTCGTGGTGCTGTGCATCCACTACGTTGGCGGCGATGCGAGCACGCCGTTGTGGTCGGTGAAGCCGTTCTTCAACGGCGACATGCAGATGCCACTGATCATGAGCGGTGCCGCCATCGCCTGTTACTCGTTCCTCGGTTTCGACGCGGTCAGTACCCTGACCGAAGAAACCCGCGATCCGCGCCGCACCATCCCGCGGGCGATCATGTTGATTACCCTGATCGGCGGGCTGATCTTTGTCGGCGTGTCGTACTTCGTGCAGATCGCGCACCCGTCGTTCCAGTTCGACAGCGTCGATTCGGCGGCCTATGAAATTGCCCGCAACATCGGTGGCGACCTGTTCGTGTCGATCTTCCTGATTGGCTTGATCGTCGGTCAATTCGCCTCGGGGCTGTCGGCTCAGGCCAGCGGTTCGCGCCTGCTCTACGCCATGGGCCGCGACGGCGTGCTGCCGAAATCCTTCTTCGGTACGTTGCATGAGCGTTTCGGGACGCCGATCAACAGCATCCTGCTGTGCGCAGTGGTTGCGTTGCTGGCGCTGAAACTGGACGTCACCACCTCGACCTCGTTCATCAACTTCGGCGCGTTCCTGGCGTTCAGCCTGGTGAACCTGTCGGTGATTTTTCACTACTGGATTGGCGGCGAGAAAAAGGGGCTGCGTGAGTTGGTGCTGTTCCTGATCTTCCCGTTCATTGGCCTGGCGGCGGATTTGTGGCTGATGGTCAGCCTCGATCACCTGGCGATTTACCTGGGCCTGAGCTGGCTGGCGATTGGCGTGGTGTACCTGGCGGTGCTGACCGGCGGATTCCGTCGCCAGCCACCGGAGATGGATTTTCAGGAAGCCACCTGAGGTACGCCGAACTCCTGTAGGAGCCCGGCTTGCCGGCGATGGCGGTCTCAACATTTACGTAGGTCTTGAGATTGCCATCGCTGGCAAGCCAGCTCCTACAGGGGGGGCTGTGTTCAGGCAGTGGGTTTTGATTGGTGGATCGGCAATTCGACGCGGAAAGTGCTGCCAGCGCCGACTTCACTCACCACCGAAATGTCCCCCCGGTGTTTCTTCACGATGCCATAGGACAGGGACAACCCCAGCCCGGTCCCCTGGCCCACCGGTTTGGTGGTGAAGAACGGGTCGAAGATTTTTTGCAGGCTGGCCGGCGGGATGCCGGTGCCGGTGTCGGCGACTTCGATCCACACCTTTTCACCGTCGATGCCCGTGCGCAGGGTGAGGGTGCCACGTTCCGGGCCGATGGCCTGCGAGGCGTTGACGATGAGGTTCATGATCACCTGGTTGATCTGCGAGGGCAGGCATTCGATGTCGGGGAGGTGCTGATAGTCCTTCACCACATCGGCCTTGTACTTCAGTTCATTGGCCACGATGTTCAGCGTCGATTCGATGCCTTGCTGCAGATTCGCCCATTGCCATTCCTGGTTGGAGTCCACCCGCGAGAATTCCTTCAGGTCTTTGACGATCTGCCCGACGCGGCTGATGCCGTCCTTGGATTCCTTGATCAGCAACGGGATGTCGTCGCGCAGGAATTCCAGTTCGATCCGCTCACGCAGCTGTTGCAAGCGCTCGACCAGCTCGCCGGAACCGATCGCCTCTTCCGCATCCCGATAAGCGTCGAGCATTTCCTGCAGCTGTTTGAAATAGCCATCGAGGGTGCCGAGGTTGGAGGAAATGAAGCCGATGGGGTTGTTGATTTCATGGGCGACGCCGGCCGCCAGTTGCCCCAGTGACGCGAGTTTTTCCGACTGCACCAATTGCGATTCAAGCTGTTTGCGTTCGTCGATTTCCCGTTGCAATGCCTCACTGGCCTGTTTGAACTGTGTCGTTCTCTGGTCCACCAGATGCTCCAGGTGGCTCATCTGCACAAAGGCCCGTTCGGTCATGTCCCATTTGGTCAGCAGGGTGTTGGCCATCTGCTGGACTTCAATGTTGTCGAACGGTTTTTTCAGAATCAGCAGACGGTCGTGCGCCTGCAAACGGTCCAGCAGTTCATCCCAGGAATAGTCGGAGTAGGCGGTACACACCACCACTTGCAGGCGCGGGTCTTCCTGCCACAGATGCTCGATGGTTTGTGCGCCGTCCCAGCCTTCGGGCATGCGCATGTCGACGAAGGCCAGCGCGTAGGGCTGGTTTTGCTGCAAGGCTTCTTGGAGTTTGCCCAGACCCTCTTGGCCGCCATACGCCGAATCCAGCTCGAACAGCGCGCGGGCGGATTTCACTTCACTGCCGAACAGCGCGGCCTCCATCTCGTCCAGCTCGACGGTCTGTACGGGCGTCGGCGTGAGGATCTTGCGGAAATCCACATGAATGGACGGCGTGTCATCGATCAGCAAAATGCGGCGGTTCGACAATTCGCTCATGCCTCCTCCATGACGGTTTTCAGCGGGATCTGCAGGGTGAACAGTGCGCCCTTGCCCGGCCCGTCACTGTGGGCGGTGAGGTGGCCATTCATCTCGATGGCTGCCAGTGCGCAACTGTGCAGACCAAAGCCGTGACCTTCCTTGCGGGTGGTAAAGCCGTGGGCAAAGATGCGCGTCATGTTTTCCGGGGCGATGCCTTCGCCGTCATCCTTGACGCTGACTTGCAGCGTGGCGTCGTCGACCACTTTGACCCCGAGGGTCATCTGTCGCGGGCGGTTGCTGAGGTCGGACATCGCGTACTTTGCGTTGCTGATCAGGTTGATCAGGATCAGCAGCAACCGGTGCTTGTCGCCCATGACCTGCGGCACCTCGCCGTACTCCTTGACCACCGTGACGTGATGCCGGGTCAGCGCGCCGGAGTTCATGCGCAGGGCATCCTCCAGCAATTCGCTGATGTGCAGCGGCTCCACCAGGCTGTTGGCGCCCGCGTAGGATTGCTGGGTGGCGACGATGTCCTTGATGTGGTCGACACTTTTGCTCAGTTGGGCCAGTTCGTCGCTCATGCCTTGCTGTTCGAGGGCGATGGCTTCGACCAGTTGGTTGAGGTAGCCGGGCAGCAACTTGCCTTTCTCGTCCTGGGTCAGGAAGGTGCCGAGGTCGCCGGGGTGTTCGTTGATCAATTGCATGGCTTTGCCCAGCCCCTGGGCCTTGCTGGCGCGCAGTTTGCGCGAGACCAGGTCGGCCGAGATGTTGACGCTGTTGAGCACGTTGCCGACGTTGTGCAGCACGTTGGTGGCGATCTCGGCCATGCCGGCCTGCCGCGCGGTGTCGAGCAGCTCGCTCTGGGTATCCTTGAGTTCACGGGTGCGTTCTTCTACCCGCAATTCCAGTTCGTCATTGGCGTTTTTCAGAGCTCTGTTGACGCGATTGATAATGCTGAAACTGCGCATCAAGTGAATAGCCAGGTACACCAGCAACAGGACCAGCAACACCGAGAACACCAGCATGTAAAAGTGATAACGCTGCTCGACCACATCGGCCTGTTGCTGGTCCTTGTTCAACAGGCTGGTGATGTCGTCCAGACGCTCGGCGACGGGAATCGCTTCGATATTTCCCAGCAAGCGGTTGACCACCGGTTGTTCGCGCAGAATCAGTGAAATGTGGGTGCTCAGAATATCGATCGGGCTGTGAAACTGCTCGGGCAGGCGCAGCTTGTTCACCCCTAGCTTGTTCAGCCCGACCAGAATGTCAGCGGCCTTGTCGTCGGAAGTGACCTGGGCGAACTCCAGGCTGCTGAGCAGCAAATCGTAAGTGTCGGTGGCGATGTTCTGCAGTTGCAGTTTGTCGCCATCCACCAACCGGGCCAGGGGCTCCTGAATGTCGTCCTCGGCGGTGGGCAGGAACGCCAGTGAGTTGCGCAGCAGCGCGTTGTGGGACTTGAACTGTTCCACCAGCCGGGTCTTTTCCTCGATGGCGGCCAGGTACGCATCATGGCTGGCGCGCCAGATCGGCGAGTCGTTGCGGCCGTGGTTCGACTCCATGGTGTCGAACCGCTCCCACAGCTTTGTCATCTCGGTCAGCGGCGCGACCAACGGATCGTAGTTGTGGTTGGTGGCGATCCTGGCCTTGAGAATCTCGGTTTCCCATTGCGCGTTGAGCTGTTTGATCCGGCCGATCAGGTCCCGGGATTCGGCGTAGGTCGACGTCTCGTTCGAATTCGACTTGAGGTACAGGAACAGCAGCGTCGAGGCCAGTAACAAAGCGACGACGCCCAGCAGTGCGAGGCTGCGACGGCGGGACATTTTCATAAGGGTTTGCCTCCCCACTCACCGGTCAGGGTCTTGAGGAATTTGATGATCAGGGTTTTGTCCTCGGCGGAAGGAATGCGACCGAGCTGGAACTTGAACATCACGTCCACCGCTTCTTCCAGCGTGTTGGCCGAGCCGTCGTGAAAATACGGTGCGGTCACCGCGACATTGCGCAGGCTCGGTACCTTGAACACGTTGCGGTCCTCTTCATCCTTGGTCACCAGATAGCGACCCAGGTCGGAGTCGGTCGGGTTGCCGCGAACCTTGAAGTAATCGCCCATGACGCCGAACTTCTGGAACATGTTGCCGCCGATGTTCACGCCTTGATGGCAGGCGATGCAGCCATAATCCTTGAAGCGTTGGTAGCCGTACTTTTCCTCGGTCGTGAGGATGTCGGTGTTACCCAGCAGATACTGATCAAACCGCGAGTTGCTGCTGAGCAGCGTTCGTTCGTAAGTGGCCAGGGCGTTTTGCACATTGTTCATGGTCACGCCGTCCGGGTAGGCGTTGGTAAATGCGCTGCGGTAACCCGTGTCTGCGGACAGCACTTCCACTACGTGCTCCCAGTTGCTGCCCATTTCGCTGGGGCTTTTCACCACTTCATGGACCTGGGATTCCAGGGTGTCGGCGCGCCCGTTCCAGAACTGCCGGAAATTCAGGGTGGCGTTGAACACGCTGGGGGTGTTGATCGTCACTGGCTGACCGGCGAAGCCGATGGAAAACGCCTGGGTATCGGCCCCACCGTTTTCCAGTCGATGGCAACTGGCACAGGACAGCGTGTTGTTGACCGACAACCGCGTTTCATTGAACAACTGGCGACCGAGTTCGACGCGCAGAGGATTCTGTGCAGGCGCCGTTGGCAGTGGCTTGAGGGGTTCGTCCAGCGGCGCGGCGACGGTGCTCAGACAGAAACCGAGCAGCGGCACCAGGAGCAGGTAGTGAATGGACGGCGACATCTGATAATTCCTTGGCTGATAGCCCGTGTGTCGTTGCGCATCGTTCACGTGGCGGTAAATGGAGCAGGTTTCACCGACTCAAGGTATCGGGCGAAGGCGTCCGGTTCGACGGCTTTGCTGAAGTAGTAACCCTGGCCTTCTTCACATCGATGGGCCTTGAGGAAATCCAGCTGTTCGAGGGTTTCCACCCCTTCGGCGATGATGGTCAGCTTGAGGCTGCGGCCCAGACTGATGATGGCGCTGACCAGTGCAGCGTCGTTGCTGTCGGTGCTTAAACCGCGAATGAACGACTGGTCGATTTTCAGCACGTCGATGGGAAAGCGCCGCAAGTAGCTGAGGCTGGAGTAGCCGGTGCCGAAGTCATCGATGGCCAGCCGGATACCCATGACTTTGAGTCGGGTCAGGGCGGTGACGGTGGTGTCGATGTTTTGCATCAACACGCCTTCGGTGATTTCCAGTTCCAGCAACGCCGGTTCCAGGCCCGTTTGTTCGAGGGTCAGTCCGATGCCGTCGACAAAGTCGCGCTGGCGGAAATCGATGGCCGACATATTCACCGACATGCATATTTTTGGCAGCCCTTCGGCTTGCCAGGCGCAGGCTTGTCGACAGGCCTCGGCCAGCACCCATTTGCTCAGCGGCACGATCAGACCGCTGTCTTCGGCCACACCGATGAACTCCGAAGGGTAGATCAACCCGTGCCCCGGTTTCTGCCAGCGGATCAACGCCTCGGCGCCAACCACCTGACCACTGCTCAGGTCCAGTTTGGGTTGGTAATGCAGGACAAACTCGTTGCGCTCCAGCGCCAGGCGAATACCGGTTTCGATACTTTGCTGATCCCTGGCGCGCTGGTTCATTTCATCGATGAAAAAGCTGAAATCATTCGGGCCGATTTCCTTGATGTTGCGCATCGCGGTCTCGGCTTTTTTGATCAGCTCGATGGCTTCGAGGCCGTCATCGGGATAAATGCTGATGCCCAGACTCGCGGTCACGCTCAAGTCGTGGCCAGCGATATGCAGGGGGATGCGAATGGCGTTCAAGAGTTTTTCGGCGATGCCCCTGGTCTGTTGAGGGTGGCGAATGTCGGCGAGGATGACCACGAACTCGTCGGAGCCATAGCGAAACACCGAATCCGACTCGCGCACGGTGGCCACCAGATTGCGGCTGACCTGTTTCAACATCTCGTCACCGGCCGGATGGCCGAGCGCATTGTTGATGCGCTTGAAGCGGTCGAGCCCCAGAAACATCACCGCCAGTTGTTTGTCATTGCGTCGTGAAAGGGCCAGCGACTGGTTCAACCGGTCACCCAGCAACGTGCTGTTGGGCAACTCGGTCAACACGTCGTACTGCAGCAAGTGCGACACCTTGAGCAGCTCGTGAACCCGCGCCTCGATGGTTTGCTCCAGGCTCAGCACTTTCATCGCCGCGTCCTGCGCCATCTGCCATTTCCAGGTCAGGGCACTGGCCATCTGGCGGATTTCCAGGCTGTCGAAGGGCTTTTTCAGCACCAGCATCTGGTCGCCGAACTCCAGCCGTTCGGTCATGGCTTCCCAGGTGTAATCCGAAAAAGCGGTGCACAGCGCGATTTCCAGGTGCGGGTCGGCTTGCCACATTTGCTTGATGGTTTCCAGGCCGTCCCAGCCCGGCGGCATGCGCATGTCGGTGAACACCAGCGCATAGGGGCGACCTTCAGCCAATGCGTGTTTGACCAGTTCGAGGGCTTCCTGGCCCTGGTACGCCGAGTCGAGCTGAAACGTCAGGCGATCCGTGTGCGGCGTGCCGAACAGTGCGGCTTCTGTGCCAGCGAGGGTCTGTTCATCGTCGGTTTCGGGGCCGAGGATCTTGCGGAAGTCATCATGAATCGAAGGCGTGTCGTCGACGATCAGGATGCGCCGGTTGGTCCGCACGCAAGGCACTTTCATCCTTTGTCCTCCGTGGACCGGTGCGGGTTGTCCCGGATCGGCACGATGCTTCCGGCTTTCAGCAACTCGGCGGCCTGCTGGCTGCTGACCGCTTTGCTGAAGAAGTAACCCTGGGCGTTCATCGGCGACCCGGTGGCCATCAATGAACTGCGCTGTTCCTGGGTTTCGACACCTTCGGCGATGATTCCGATCCCTACCTCCCGGGCGAAATTGATAATGGCGCGCAAGGTGTTGGCACTGGCCGGGTCGCGGGCGGCGGTATCGATGAAAGGTTGAGCGAGCTTCAGGTGATTGACCTGATAGGTCTTGAGGTAATCGAACGACGAATACTCGGTGCCGAAGTCGTCGATGGCAATCTTCACCCCCAGCTCCCGCAGGCGCGGCAGCACATCGTTGTGGGTCCATTTGGTCTGGGCCAGCGTCGCCTCGGTGACGTCGAAGCGCAGGTCCCAGGCGCAGAGCTCCCAGCGCGCGGTGGTGCGCAGCACGTCATAAATCAGTTCCGGGCCGCTCTTGAGCTGGGCCAGGGACAGCTTGATCGCAATCACCGGTGGCGCGACACCTTCATCCCGCCACTGGCGCATTTGCCGGCAGGCGCGATCGAGTACCCAGTGACCGAGGGCGATGATGGTGCCGGTCTTTTCGGCGGCAGGCAGGAACGCGGAGGCTTCCAGCAAGCCGCGCCCGGGGTGATTCCAGGTGACCTGCGCTTCCATCCCGAGGATCTTGCCGCTGCTCAGGTCCACTTCCGGCCAGTAACGCAGTTCGAGTTCATCGTGCTCGATGGCCTCTCTCAATTCGCTGGCGATGGTCATGCGCTCGACCATCTCCTGATTGATCTCTTCGGAGTGGAAGTGGTACTGGTTTCGGCCCTTTTCCTTGGAGCGATAGAGCGCCATGTCGGCCTGGGTCAGCAGGCCGTCGGCGCTGGTGCAGGCCGGGCTGTAGCTGCTGATGCCGATGCTGACCGACACCCGGACATCGTTGCCGGCCAGGGAGTAGGGGAGCACCAGCGCGTCGCGGACCTTGGTGGCCAGGGACGCGGAGTGGGTCGGGTCGCTGACGTCCAGTTGCAGGATCGCGAACTCGTCGCCGCCAAGGCGGGCGACGATATCGTTCTCTCGTACGCATGCCTTGATCCGCCGGGCGACTTCTTGCAGCAACAGATCGCCCACCGGGTGCCCGAGGGTATCGTTGATGCGTTTGAAGTGATCCAGGTCCAGATAAAAGATGGCAAACGGGGTCGCGCCACGACGCGCAGCGGCGAAGGCCTGGTGCAGCCGTTCGATCAGCGTCGCGCGGTTGACCAGCCCGGTCAGCCCGTCGGTGCGCGCCAGCAGGAAGATTTTCTCCTCGGCCAGCTTGCGCTCGGTGATGTCGATGATGATGCCTTCGACTTCCAGCAGGCGGCCTTCATCGTCGCGCACCGGGATGTAGCGGTTTTCCACCCAGCGCCAGGCCCCTTCGCCAGTGCGCATCCGAAACTCGATGGACGCTCCGGCGGCATGGCGGTCCAGCACCCGCGCCATCGCCGTGTCGACCTTCGCTTGATCGTCAGGATGAATCAGCTCCCGGGCCCAGTTGGCCGAGGCCACCAGTTTCGCCGCGACATGCCCGTATTTGGTGATGTTGTGCGAGATGTACATCAGTGGAAACGACGGTTCGCCCCGCAGCCGATAGAGAATGGTCGGGCTGTTCTGCACGATGATGTTGGCATCGGACAGTTCCCGGGTACGCTCCTCGACCGCTTGTTCGAGCAGCGACATCTTCAGCGCCGCGTCTTCGGTCATTTGCCACTTGGCGGTCAGCGCGCTGGCCATCTGGCGGATTTCGATGGCATCGAACGGTTTCTTGAGAATCAGCAGGCGGTCGCCGAGTTCCAGGCGCTCGTCGATGTCTTCCCAGGAATAGTCGGAGTAGGCCGTGCAAAGCGCCACTTGCAGCTTCGGATCAACCTGCCACAGCCGTTCGATGGTTTCCAGGCCGTCCCAGCCCGGCGGCATGCGCATGTCGATGAAGGCCATTGCATAAGGCAGGTCGTTGGCCAGGGCCGTCTCGACCTTGTCCAGTGCTTCAAGGCCCTGAAACGCCGAATCTAGGATGAAGCTCTGCAACGTGATGGCCGCCGTGGTGCCGAACAGGGCATTTTCAGCGCTGGTCAGGCTGTCGTCGTCAAACGAAGGCGGGCTGAGGATCTTGATGAAGTCCTCGTGGATTGAAGCGGTGTCGTCGACGATAAGAATCCGACGATTGGTCCGCGACAACAGCGTATTCATCGCCATATGCCGGGACCGACAGCGTTTTGATACACCGTGTTCATAAGGGGCATCCTTTCCCTGACCACTTGGCCGAGCGTACAGATAATGGATCCGAGTGACGTGAGCATAGTCGCCCGGATCAGACTTCGCGCAACCGACTGAAACGAATCATTGCAGTGGTGGGTCGAAAATCATCTAGCCTGTAGGTCAGGATCCGGCAATAGGGGATGTTTGCCCGGTTCCCGACATATCGCTGTAACCGTTTTCGCCCGAGGTAATGCCATGGAAGAGCAACTCCCCACGAGGTCCACCTATAAACCCAAAGTGCTGCTGGTCGACGATGAGGAGTCCATCCTCAATAGCCTGCGTCGACTGTTGCGCGGCCAGCCCTACGACGTGTTGCTGGCCACCAGCGGCGCCCAGGCCCTGGAAATCATGGCGCAGCAGCCCATTGACCTGGTGATGAGTGACGCGCGCATGCCCAACATGGACGGCGCCACGCTGCTGGCCCTCATCCATCAGCATTACCCCGATACCGTGCGCATCATGTTGACCGGTTATGCCGATCCGTCAGCCATTATCAAAGCCATCAATGACGGGCAGATTCACCGTTACATCAGCAAGCCCTGGCACGATGAGGAAATGCTGCTGGTACTGCGACAATCACTCGCGTATCAGCATTCCGAGCGTGAACGGTTGCGTCTGGTCCAGGAAACGTGGGATCAGAATCAGGAATTGAAGCTGCTCAACATCACCCTGGACAAACGCGTCGCCTCCCGCACCGCTGAGCTGCAGCAGACCGCCGACATGCTCGACCTGGCCTACGAAGAGCTCAAGCACAGCTACGTTACCGGCACCGAAATGTTCTCGCTGCTGGCCAACCTGCGCATGCCGCCGGCCAAACAGACCAACCGGCAGATCATCGAGCTGGTGCGGGTGTACTGCAAACTTCATGGCCTGGACGAAGGCACCAGCCGCGACCTGACCATGGCGGCGGCGCTCTACAACATCGGCAAGCTGAGCTGGACCGACAGCATGATGACCGCCCCCGCGGACCTGTTGCATCACAATGATCGCGAGCGTTATCGCAATTACCCGAAGCAGAGCGAATCCCTGTTGATGACGCTCGATCCGATGAAGGACGCTGCCCGTCTGATTCTTCACCATCAGGAGCGTTGGGACGGCAGCGGTTTTCCCGACCGGCTCAGGGGCGAAGCGATACCGGTCGGTTCCCGGGTGTTGAAACTGGCAGTGGATTTCATCGAGTTGCAACGCGGGTTGATCCTGGAGCGGCAGATGAACAGCGATGAGGCGCTGGTGTATATCCGCAGCTACGCCGGAAAACTCTACGACCCCGAGATGGTGGAGGATTTCATCAAGGTGTGTGCCGCGTACCTGAGTGATGTGTCCCTGGCCGATCCGATGGTCAAGGTCATGACCACCCGGGAATTGGCAGCGGGGATGGTCCTGGCGCGCAACCTCAACGCCGACAACGGCATGCTGTTGCTCAACGCCGGCAAGGTGCTGAACGGACCGCTGGTGGAAAAGCTGATCGCCTTCGAGGCCATGGAGGGCGCGAAATACAGCATTTTCGTGAAGGTGCCGGAAGAAGTGAACGACGCGATTCTCGAGATGGAACAGGTTCCCCAGGCTCAGCACTGATCCCCCTGTGGGAGCGGGCTTGCTCGCGAAGGCGGCGTCACATCCGACATAGAGGCGACTGACACACAGCTTCGCGAGCAAGCCCGCTCCCACAGGGGGCGGTGTTTCGCAGAGGTTTTTTCGGCGTGACGATGTCCAGCCACTCATGTGATGCTTGCACCTTTCAGCCAAGGCCACGCCTCACTCATGACGCTTGCATCCGCCACTTCCCCCCGCATCATCCACATCGCCGCCGCCCTGTTGATCGGCCCTGACGGTCGCACGCTGCTGGTGCGTAAACGTGGCACTGAAGCTTTCATGCAACCGGGCGGCAAGATCGAAGCCCATGAACAACCGGTTCACGCCCTGGTGCGTGAGCTGGAAGAAGAGTTGGGATTGGCCATCGATCCGGCGCACGCCACTTATCTGGGGCAGTTCTCGGCACCGGCCGCCAACGAGCCAGGTTTTGTCGTACAGGCCGAACTCTTTCTGCTGACCATCGATTCAGACGTATCGCCTGCGGCGGAAATCGAAGAGGTGCGCTGGATCGACCCCGCCACCGACGGCGATGTGACGCTGGCGCCATTGACACGCGACCTGATCCTGCCGTTTTATCGAGCCTCGTTGAGCGCAATCGCCTGATCATTCACGCCAAGGAACCGCCATGATCCCGCTTCAAGACTTGCTGATCTTCGCCGCTGCCGCGTTGCTGATGGTACTGACGCCGGGACCGAACATGATCTACCTGATCTCTCGTTCGATCTGCCAGGGGCGCAAGGCCGGAGTCACTTCGTTGCTCGGTGTGGTGGCGGGCTTTTTTGTGCACCTGTTCGCTGCGGCAGCGGGATTGACTGCGGTGTTCCTCGCGGTGCCGATGGCTTATGAAGTGTTGAAGTGGGCCGGCGCGCTGTACCTGGTGTGGCTGGCCTGGCAGGCGGTCAAACCGGGCGCGCGTTCGCCGTTCGAGGCACAGCAGTTGCCGCCGGATTCCTCGCGCAAACTGATCACCATGGGCTTTTTGACCAGCGCCCTGAACCCGAAAATCGCGGTGTTTTACCTCTCGGTGTTTCCGCAATTCATCACCCCTGAGCACGGTTCGGTGTTCAACCAAAGCATCATCCTCGGCCTGACCCAGATCAGCGTCAGTTTCAGCGTCAACCTGCTGATCGCGGTGTTCGCCGCCGGCATCGCGTCGTGGTTCGTCAACAACCCGACCTGGCTGGCGGTGCAGCGTTACTTCATGGGGTTTGTCTTGGCGGCGTTGGCCGTGCGGCTGATGCTTGAGCAACGACGGACGGCGTGAACATGTGGATTGAACGGCTTGATGCCAGCCATGCCCTGGACTATCGGGCGTTGATGCTCGAAGCCTACGACCTGCATCCCCAGGCGTTTACCTCCACCGTGCGCGAACGGGCCACGATGCCGCTGAGCTGGTGGGAATCGCGCCTGAGCAACAAACTCGATGTGGTGTTCGGGGCGTTTGAGGAAGGGAAGCTGTCGGGCATCGTCGGCCTTGCCTTCGATCCTCGGGAAAAGGCCCGGCACAAGGCGACGCTGTTTGGCATGTACGTGTCCAGTCAGGTCCGCCAGCGCGGGCTCGGGTATCAACTGGTGCAGGCGGCGTTGACCGAAGCGCAAACCCACCCGGGGTTGAGGCTGATTCAACTGACCGTTACCGCCGGCAATGACGCGGCGTTCAGCCTGTACCAGCGTTGCGGCTTCATCCAGTTCGGCCTCGAACCACTGGCGGTGCGGGTGGGCGAGGATTACTTCGACAAGATTCATATGTGGCGCGAGATCTGAACCCACCACGATCCATATGCGACGCGAAATCTGAATCCACCACGATCCATTGTAGGAGCCGGCTTGCTGGCGATTGCGGTGGATCAGTCAATATCAATGGCGCCTGATGCACCGCAATCGCCAGCAAGCCGGCTCCTACAAGTCCGTGTTGTGCTAGCGGACGGCGCTGACCCCGTCCAAGGTCGAGAACGACGTATCTTTGGCCGTCAGCAGGAAGTCGCGCATATACGGCGCATCCAGCATGTCCGCACGAACCGCCGCGTACAACGTCGCAAACAATCCCTTCTCGCCCAGCCGCTTGGCCTTCACGTAGCCCCGTGAACTGTATTCATGCAGCGCCCAGTGCGGCATGCCACAGACGCCACGACCGCTGGCAACCAACTGCATCATCATCACCGTCAGTTCCGAGGTGCGGACCTGGGCCGGTTCGATGTCGGCCGGCTCCAGGAAGCGGGTGAAGATGTCCAGCCGGTCACGTTCCACCGGGTAAGTGATCAGGGTTTCCGTGAGCAAATCCTCCGGAACGATGTACGCCTTGTTCGCCAAACGGTGCTGATTGGCAACCGCGAGCATGGCTTCATAAGTGAACAACGGCACATAGGTGATCCCGGCCAGTTCCAGCGGATCGGAGGTCACCACCAGATCCAGATCACCACGGGCCAACGCCGGCAGCGGCGCGAAAGAGAAGCCCGAGGCCAGGTCCAGCTCGACTTCCGGCCAGGCATCGCGGAACTGGTCGATGGTCGGCATCAGCCACTGAAAGCAACTGTGGCACTCGATCGCCATGTGCAGGCGCCCGGCGGTGCCACCGGCCAGCCGCGCGATATCACGCTCGGCGCCGCGCAGCAGTGGCAGGGTGGCGTCGGCCAGTTGCAGCAGGCGCAAACCGGCACTGGTGAAGCGCACCGGTTTGGTCTTGCGCACGAACAGCGGCATGCCCATGCGCTCTTCCAGTTCCTTGAACTGGTGGGACAGCGCCGACTGCGTCAGGTGCAGGCGGTCGGCGGCATCGACCAGGCTATCGGCTTCGCGCAAGGCGTGCAGGGTCTTCAAGTGACGGATTTCAAGCACCGGAGGGCTCCATGAGGAAAACTTGTGATCAACACGAAAAGGTTGAGTTTGTCTCATGTTGGGTTGGCTGTCGACAATAGCGCCATCTTTTACAAGGAGAAACTCACCATGGCTCTGGCCCACACACTTGGTTTTCCACGCATCGGCGCTGACCGCGAACTGAAAAAAGCCCTCGAATCCTACTGGAAGGGCGATCTCGATCAGGAAGCGCTGAAGAGCGTCGGTCGCCAACTGCGCGCCACCCACTGGCAACTACAGAAAGACGCCGGCATCGACCTGCTGCCGGTCGGCGACTTCGCCTGGTACGACCAGGTCCTGACGCACTCCCTGACCTTCGGTGTGATCCCGGAGCGTTTCGACAGCGCCAAGAATGCCAGGGGCCTGCCGACCCTCGACACGTTGTTCGCCATGGCCCGTGGCGCCACCACCACTTGCTGCGGTGGCGAACACAGCAAAGCGCAATATGCCCAGGAACTGACCAAGTGGTTCGACACCAACTACCACTATCTGGTCCCGGAATTCAGCGCTGACCAGCAGTTCAAGCTGAGCTGGGAACAGCTGTTCGACGAAGTCGACGAAGCCAAGGCCCTCGGCCACAACGTCAAACCGGTGATCATCGGCCCGCTGACTTACCTGTGGCTGGGCAAGGCCAAAGGCAACGACTTCGACAAGCTCGACCTGCTGGAACGCCTGCTGCCGATCTACGGTGAAATCCTCGGCCGCCTCGCGGCACAAGGTGTGGAGTGGGTGCAGATCGACGAACCGATCCTGACCCTCGACCTGCCGCAAGAATGGAAAAATGCCTTCGAGCGCGCCTACCACATCCTCCAGTATTCGCCGCTGAAAAAGCTGGTGGCGACCTACTTCAGCGGCCTGCAAGACAACCTCGGCCTGGCCGTCGGCTTGCCCGTACAAGGCTTGCACATCGATGCGGTGCGCGCGCCCGACCAACTGCTGCACGTGCTCGATCGTCTGCCGACCTACAAGATTCTCTCGGTGGGCCTGGTCAATGGCCGCAACGTCTGGCGCTGCGAACTGGAACCGGTGCTCGCACAACTGCAATTGGCCCAGGAACGTTTCGGCGACAACCTGTGGGTCAGCAGTTCCTGCTCGCTGCTGCACAGCCCGGTAGACCTGGAACGCGAAGACAAACTCGATCCGGAACTGAAAAGCTGGCTGGCGTTTGCGGTGCAGAAGTGTGGCGAAATCGCCGTGCTGCGCGACGCGCTCAACGATCCGCAATCGCCCAAAGTGCAAACCGCGCTGGCACAAAGCCGGGCGATTCAGGCCAGCCGTGCCGAGTCGCCGCGTATTCACAAAGCTGAAGTGCAGGCGCGCATCAATGCCATCAGTGCAGCGGACAGCCAACGCCAATCGCCGTTCGCCAAACGCATCGAACAACAACGTGCGCGCTTGAAACTGCCGGCGTTCCCGACCACCACCATCGGCTCGTTCCCGCAGACCGGTTCGATCCGTCTGGCGCGACAGGCCTACAAGCAAGGCAAGCTGTCAGCCAACGACTACACCGACGCCATGCACCACGAAATTCGCCATGCCGTGCAAGTCCAGGAACGTCTGGGGCTGGATGTGCTGGTACACGGTGAAGCCGAACGCAACGACATGGTCGAGTACTTCGCCGAGCAGTTGGACGGCTACCTGTTCACCCGCTTTGGCTGGGTCCAGAGCTACGGCTCGCGCTGCGTCAAACCGGCAGTCATCTATGGCGACCTGAGCCGTCCGAAAGCCATGACGGTCGACTGGATCAGCTACGCGCAGAGCCAGACCGACAAGGTCATGAAGGGCATGCTCACCGGTCCCGTGACCATGCTGATGTGGTCGTTCCCGCGTGAAGACGTTTCGCGCAAAGTCCAGGCGCAGCAGTTGGCGTTGGCCCTGCGTGACGAAGTGGTCGACCTGGAAAGCGCCGGCATCAAGATCGTGCAGATCGACGAAGCTGCGTTCCGCGAAGGCTTGCCACTGCGTCGGGCGCAATGGCAGGAATACCTCGATTGGGCGGTGGAAGCGTTCCGCTTGAGCGCCTCCGGCGTGCGCGATGAAACCCAGATCCACACGCACATGTGCTACAGCGAATTCAATGATGTGATCAAGGCGATTGCCGACATGGATGCCGACGTGATCACCATCGAAACCTCGCGTTCGGACATGGAATTGCTGGAAGCCTTCGAAGCGTTCGACTACCCGAATGACATCGGTCCGGGCGTCTACGACATTCACTCGCCACGGGTACCGGACACGGCCGAGATGGTCAAGTTGATGAGCAAGGCCGTGAAGCGCATTCCGGCAGAGCGGTTGTGGGTGAACCCGGATTGCGGTTTGAAGACCCGGGCATGGCCGGAAACTGAAGCAGCATTGGTGAACATGGTGGCGGCGGCGCGGCAACTGCGCAGTCAGCTGGCCTGACACCGTCCTTGTAGGAGCCGGCTTGCCGGCGATGGCCGCACCGCGATGATTAGTACTCACCGCGTTATCGTTCATCGCCGGCAAGCCGGCTCCTACAGATCGTTGCCTGCGCGACGAATACGACCGTTCAGCACTCTTCATCAAACTGTCACGTAACTGTGGCAGCGCGCTTCAACAAACTTCATCAGACTCGCGCTCTACTGGGGTTCTGCGTTTCGGTGTTTTTCATGCGTGCACGATTTTTATCAACGGCGGCCTTCCTGGCCGCGTTGTTCTTTGGCCTTCCGTCCTTTGCGGCGTCTCGATGCGATGTCAATGTTCCGACCGAACGGGTCGATCTGGCGCAGGTGAGCCTGGCGTACCAGAGCATCGGCCGTGCCTCCGATCCGGCGTTGCTGCTGGTGATGGGCCTGGGCGGGCAGTTGATTCACTGGCCGGACGAGGTGGTGGTTGCGCTGTGTCAGCAGGGGTTTCGGGTCATCCGGTATGACAATCGCGATGTCGGCCTGTCCACCTGGCGGCAATCGCCTGCCGACGCCAACCTGACCTTCGAAGTGCTGCGCTACAAACTCGGCTTGCCGGTATCGGCGCCGTATTCCCTGACCGACATGGCCGACGATGCGCTGGGTTTGATGGATGCCTTGCACGTCGAGCAATTCCACGTACTGGGCGCGAGCATGGGCGGGATGATCGCCCAGCACATGGCGGCCATGGCGCCGCAGCGGGTCGAGAGCCTGACGCTGATCATGACCAGTTCCGGTGCCGAAGGCTTGCCGGCGCCGAACGCGGCGCTGGTGCAGCTGCTTTCGCGGCGTGGCGCACCGAATCGTGAAGTGGCGCTGGAGCAGCAGGCTGATTTGTTGGCGGCGCTGGGTAGCCCGTCGGTGAGTGATGATCGGCAGGCGCTGTTGCATCAGGCGGCGCTGTCCTATGACCGTGCGTTTAACCCCGAGGGCGTGAAGCGCCAGATCATGGCGATCCTAGCGGAGCCGAGCCGGGTGGCACTGCTCAATCAACTGCGGGTGCCGACGCTGGTGGTTCATGGCACTGCCGATCCGCTGTTGCCGGTAATGCATGGCGTGCACCTGGCGGCGCATATTCGTGGCAGCCAGTTGAAGCTGATTCCGGGGCTGGCCCATCGTTTTCAGGAGGCCTTCAAAGCGCCATTGCTTGCGGCGGTGCTGCCCTATTTGCAAGCTCACCGCGAGGACACTTCGCATTGGGCGCAGATTGATCCGGTGGCCGAACACAACCTCCTGTAACGATGATGCCCTCGACGACGATGCGGGGTTTGAAGGCCCCATCGCCAGCAAGCCGGCTCCTACAGACCGGGTTGACCGAAATCTATGTGCACACGCTGACCTTGTAGGAGCTGGCTTGCCAGCGATGGCGGTCTGACAGCCAACCAATTTCTAGCAGATGTACTCAGACCCACAGGTGTATCGTTCAACTTTTCCGGCCCGTATCCAGCCTGCGAGGTGAGTGATGAGTACCCCCCTGAAAATCGATTTCGTCAGCGACGTGTCCTGCCCCTGGTGCGTTGTCGGGCTGTACGGCCTGACCCGTGCCCTGGATCTGCTGGGGGACGAGGTCCAGGCCGAGATCCGTTTCCAGCCGTTCGAGCTGAACCCAAAGATGGGCCCGGAAGGGCAGAACATCACCGAACACATCACCGAGAAATACGGCTCGACCCCCGAGCAGTCGCAGAAGAACCGCGAAATGATCCGTGCGCGTGGCGCCGAAGTCGGGTTCGCCTTTCGCACCGACGGCAACAGTCGCATCTACAACACCTTCGATGCGCATCGGTTGTTGTTCTGGGCGGGGCTGGAGGGGTTGCAGTTCAATTTGAAAGAAGCGTTGTTCAAGGCGTATTTCACGGAGGGCGGCAATCCGTCTGACCATGCTCAGTTGGTGCAGATTGCGCAAAGCGTTGGTCTGGACCGGGAGCGGGCTGAGGCGATTCTGGCCTCGGACGAGTTCGCTAAAGAGGTGCGTGAGGAAGAGCAGTTGTGGTTGTCGCGGGGGGTGAGTTCGGTGCCGACGGTGGTGTTCAACGGGCAATACGCCGTCAGTGGCGGGCAGCCGGTGGAGACGTTTGTGGGGGCGATTCGGCAGATCATGAGTGAATCAAAAGGCGGGACTGTAAGCTGATCGCTTGGTTGACTGGATTGATTACTGGGGGGGGCGGGCTTGCTCCCACGGTTTGGATGGGGGGCATATCTGTTGCTGCGGTAATGGCGGCTGA
>NZ_JACNDU010000048.1:0-25513 GCF_017351735.1 Pseudomonas sp. FW300-N2A2
GCAAGGCGAGCTAACGCTCGGCCTGATGAGTGGTGAAAATCAAAAGCAAATGCAGATCCCTGTAGGAGCCGGCTTGCCGGCGATGGCGGTGGGTCAGTCGACGCATTTATCGCCTGAAAGGACGCCATCGCCGGCAAGCTGGCTCCTACAAGGGAAATGCAGATGTGTATGGATGAATACGATCAACTGTAGGAGCCGGCTTGCTGGCGATAGCGGTGGATCAGTCAACGTATGTATTGGCTGGACAGACGCCATCGCCAGCAAGCCGGCTCCTACAGGGGGTGGGAGCATTCGTGGGTGAAGGGTCGGCTGCCAAGCCGCCTTCGCGAGCAAGCATCGCTCCTACGAAGAGCAAAGCAACGCACCCGCCCTTCACCACTCATCAGGCCGAGCGTTAGCTCGCCTTGCGCTTTTGATTTTGATCTGCCCGCCCCTTCGGGAGGCCGAGTGGAGGTTCTGCGCAGTGGGCAACCCGGCATGGATGCCGGGTTAGCCGCGCACGGCCATGGATGGCCGATCGCGGCGGGCCCACGGAGCAGGACCGGAGCGAGGGAACGCCGAGCCTTAGCGAGGGGCCGGACGCCGGGGCGAGACCTTTTGGTTCCTTTTGGGGCGTTTGCCAAAAGGGACTCGCCGTAAGGGCGAAACCATAAGTGGCCGTTACCGCAGGAATGGATATGTACACCCGAAAGAAAATGGTCCGCCATAAGGCCGCCATCGCCAGCAAGCCGGCTCCTACAGGGGTTCGGGTACATCCGCATGAACCAGGTCGGCCCGAAGGCCGCCTCGGTCACTCTTCTTCAGGCACCACCTTGTTCTGGGTCAGATACCGGTCAAGCGTCTCACCGCTCTCAGGCGAATTATCCCCCGCCACCTGCCACAAACGCCGCTCGATCCCCTGCGCCAGAAGATGCCCCACCGCCGCCTCGATCGCCGACAATACACACAACTGCGCCGGCTCGTTCGTGGTGTAGCCAACCTCCGCCTCAAGCAACTTCTTGAACTCGATAAACTTGAACACCCCGGCACTACGGCCCACGGAGTAAATCGTCTTGCTGGTCATCACATTAGCCAGCACCTGACCACTGCGCACATCCACCGCGCGCAGGTTCACCGTGACCTGATCCACCCGATACTCCCGGGAAATATCGATACCCAGGTAACGCGCCCCTTCCCCTCCGCTTTTCACATTGGTGTCGTACGCAATAATCCCGCCCTCAAGCATCATGTTCGCCGCTTGCAACGGCGGCAGTTCGCCCTGGATATTCACCGGCGTGTTCGGTTTTTTCTGCGAGGCGCGGATGATCTTGCGCTCGGTCAGCAGGTTCTGCAGCCCCTCCCGTTCCAGCACCACAAACCAGCCGCTGGCCTGCAACGCATCCATCAGCATGCTCGCCGCGCCTTGAGTGACACTGGTGGAAAAAGAACTGGCCGGGGTCGGTTTGTATTGCCCGGTCTGGTCGCGGAAACCGTACACCACCGCCATCAACCGGCCCTTGGGTCGTGGCATGTTGATCAAGTCGTAGTAAGTCGAAGCCCTCGGGGTCAGTGTCGGGGTTTCGGTGTCCTGCTCAGCCCCGATCGGCTCGCGCAGACTGCACCCCTGTAACGCCGCCAACATCAGCCCTAGCACCATTATTCTTTTCATATCCTTCCCTCCCCATCAACCCGGATCCCTTCAAGGGGCCAGGCCGCTCACCTGAATTTCGGAGACTTCACCGGTCGCTCGGTCGGTCACGACGATGGTCAATTGGCCGGAGTCGTCGACCACGTTGACGATAAAAGCGTCGGTGGTCAGGCTCCCGGTGTTGCCCGCGGAAATGTTGTCCAGCAACTGCCCGAGCAACCGCGACTGCAACTGACTGGAGAACCGCTCCAGCGCCGAAGTACCGGCCGCAGTGGTGCGTTTTTTCAAGTCAGGATCGTCGTAATCGTTTTGCGCCTGGGCGTTGTTGAGCAGCCAGGTCCCGTTCAGCGGGTTACCGCCAAACGAGGGGTTGATGGGCGTGTAGACCAGCTCGGTGGCCTGGACCAGGCCGCAACTGCCGAGCCCGACCAACCAGATGCCTGCCCTTGAAAACAGGCGGTGCTGCGAGAACGTTGTGGTTTTCATAGTTCGTCCCTCTCAAGGTCCGTTGTGTCCTGCAACAAGGCTTCCAGCTTGCGCTGGACGATCTGCCCGCGGACCCAGTCGGCGGCGTCATAGGCCTCTTCCTTGAGTTCCACGGTGTTCGGCGGCAAAAAACGCCGGTAAACCAGACGCTGCTGATATTCCACAGTGACCAGGGCGCCCCACCGCGCCGAAGGTCGTTCGCGTACCACCAGGTTGAAATCCATCGGGCTGGTGGCGCGCAGGCGTTCACTGAACGAGTTGTAAAAGTCGTGACCGATGTGCGAGATCGTGTCATCGACGATGAACCCCATCATTTCGTCCTCTTCGCCGGCCGTGGCGGCAGCAGACGCCAGCATCAGGATCACGGCCACGCAGAATCGATTCATGGCTGCAACGCTTCGGGCGATTGTGACTGGCCCTTGGCAGGTCCCGATGTGCCCTCGAGAAAGGCTTTTTCGGCCACGAACTGCCAGTCCTTGTAACTCGCCATACCGGCAAAATCCGACCACTGAGAGGGGAAGTCCGCCTGCTTGAGCGGCGTGTCCGTGGAGGCGCTGTTGAGGCCGGTGATGCGGCCGTCGAAACCGCGCATCAGGCTCCATTCTCCGCCGCCGATCGGGTCCGGATACAGCTGCCGGATATGGTGTTTTGGGCTGGGAAAACGCTCGTCCTGCAACAGGTCTTCCAGCGTTTTCGGGTATTGGGCCAGGCCTGGCGAACTGCGGTAGTAGCTGCGCAGCGCCTGGGCGTATTGCGTACCGACCCAGAGCAGCTGGCGCTCACGATCACGGCGCGAGAGGGTTGACCACAACTCGCCGGCAGTGGCCAGGCCCATGCCCATCAGCATGATCAGGAACAGCACGCCCAGGTAAGTGAAACCGCCCTCGTTCGAAGGTTTACCACTCGGAATAGAGGCTGCCATCACGCGCCCTCCCTGTGGCCCCGCTTTTGATATCGGCGACGCCACCCGGTACGCCATCCGGTGGTGCGACCATGACCCAAAGGTCCTTGCGTTCGGCAATCGGGTCCATCGGCGGGTTGCGCAGGTAGCGTTGTTCCACCAGTTGCTCAAGGGAATCGGGATAACGCCCGGTGTCGCCGTAGTAGTGATCCAGGGCTTCGCGCATCACCGACAGGCTCTGGCGCAGCGTGGTCTCTTTCGAGGCCTCGAGGCTGTTGAAATAACGTGGCAAGGCGATGGTCATCAGGGTTGCGATGATTGCCATGACCACCATCAGTTCCAGCAGGGTAAACCCCTTTTCCCGACGCATAAGCTCACCACTCCCGGTAGGCGATGCCGTTAAGCCCTTTGCCCCGCGCCTGGGAGTAAACGTCAAAGACGTCTTGGCCCTCACGCGGGTTTTGAGCCGTGCTGTCATAGGAGCGCAAACCCCAGCCGCCGTCGTCGTCACGCTTGACCGGCTTCAGCGGGTCATGGGGCACGCGCCGCAGAAAATAGAACTTGGCCCCCTTGGCGCTGCGCACATCGCGCACCCCCTCCACCAACACTTTCAGGTTCGGCGGATAGCCGCTGCTGTTCAGGGACTTCTCGATGTAACCGGCGTCGAATGCGCGTTTGTACGCGTCGATGGCATCGCGAATCTGGTACAGCGCGGTGCGCAGTTCCTGCTCTTTGCCCCGGCGCACCACAGTCTCGGTCAGCGGCGCGGCCATGCCGGCCAGCAAGCCGATCAGGGCCAGCGTCACCACGACTTCGATCAGGGTAAAACCGCGTTGCGAGGCGCTCATGATCAAGGCTTCTCGATAAACACTTGAGTGGTTGAGGCCGCCACCGGCCGATCGATGTGCTCGTTCTGAATGGGCGGTTCCATCTGCCGGTCCGGTGCCTGAATGCGCATGCTGGTTTCGGTGCCGGTCGGGAATTCCATGTCCGACGGGCTCTGGTACGGCAGGTTGCGCACGATCCGTGGCGTGATCGACAGCACCAGTTCCGATTTGCTGACGTTGTCCTTGTTGCTGCCGAACAACCGGCCCAGGCCAGGAATGTCGCCAAGCCCCGGAATCTTGTTGCCGGTGGCGCCATGGTCGTTGCGCATCAGGCCGGCGAGAATCTGGGTTTCGCCGTCATGCAGGCGCAGGGTGGTCTGGGCGTTACGGGTATCGACCTGCACCGGAATCGTGCCCTGGCGGGTCGGTTCCAGTGGCGTGGCGTTACTCACTTCCAGCGCGATTTTGATTGCCACTTCGTTGTTCAGGTGCACGGTCGGCTGCACTTCCAGCTTCAGACCGACGTCCAGGTAGGTGACGCTTTCGGTGATCACCGGGCCTTGGGTCGACGGCACCGACGTGGCGCTGATGATCGGCACGCGCTGACCAATGTGGATGCGCGCCTGCTCGCGGTTGCTGACACGAATCACCGGGCTGGCCAAGGTGTTGATGTCGTTGTCCTGGGCATTGATCTTGGCTTGCGGCGAAGGCGAGATGGTGATCCGGCTGGAGTCGATGCCTTTCAATTGATCGAGAATCTGCACCGGCGAACCGTCGCCGTTGACCACGCCGAAGGTGTTCGGCCATTGCAGGCCGAGGTCGAGAATCCGTTGGGTGGCGACCTCCATCACCTCCACTTCCAGCACCACTTCGGGGTTGGACTGGTCTTGCGATTGCAGGAGTTTTTCCGCCATGCGGATCGCGTCCTCGGAGTCGCGCATGGTCAGGGTGTTGAGGCGCTCATCGACAAACACGTCGCGGGTCTTGAGCATGGTTTTGATCATGTTCAGCGCGGTGTTGGCATCGATACTGGTCAGGTAGAAGGTGCGCATCACCAGCTCCTGGTAATCCTTGAGCTTTTGCGGTGAGTCCGGGTAGATCAGCAAGGTGTTTTCGTTCACCACTTTCTGATGCAACTGGTTCTGTTGCAGCAGCAGTTCCACAGCGTCTTCGATGCGCACGTCACGCACGAATATCGTGGCTTTCATGTCCGGGCGCAGGTCCTTGTCGAAGATGAAGTTCAACCCGGCGACCTGGGACAGCACCTCGAAAATGGTTTTCAGGTTGGCGTCGCGAAACTCCAGGGTCACGGGCCGTTCCAGGCGTGTGCGCAGTTGTGGGTACTGGATGACGTTGCGGCTCTGGACCAGACGGATGTTGCTTTGCAGTTCCAGGGCGCCTTCATTTTTCGGGTCCAGTTCGAGGATCTGTTTGACCTGACGGTCGGCCCCGTAGATGTCGCCGCGACGCAAGTCGCCACGGGCCAGCTCGAGCTTTTCATCGAGGCTGCGCATGTAGTCGAGCTGGCGCATTGCATCCTGGGCGCGCCGGTTGTTCGGCTCGATGGTCAGCACCCGGTTGTAGCTGACGCGCGCGGCGGCGAAGTCCCGGTGCGAACGGTCGGTGTCAGCCTCGGTCAACAGCGCGGTAATCGCCTTGGCGTGGGCGGAGTTGCGGGCCAGGTGCAGTTCGGTATTTCGAGGGTTTTCCCGCAGCCCTTCTTCAATACGCGCCAGGCCGGCCTCGTATTGTCCCTGCTCGATCAGCTCGGACGCTTCCTTGTTGGCGACCTGGGCAGAACTGCACGCCACCAGCCCGGCACACGCACAGCAAAAGCTCATCAGCAAACGGGATCTATTCATGGCGTGCTCCCCATAGACAAGGTCTGGGACAAATGCAAAGGCAGGTAGACGAAGCTCAGTTCCACATCGGAAATGCCCACGATCCGCCAGGTTTCGTCGATCACATCCCCTTTGCGTACGACGTATATTTTTTCTCCGCTCAACAAAAACACTTGCTGGTCTGAACGATCATCCATGCGCCCGATAAACTGGAAAGGCATTGGCGGTGCACTGGGGACGGTCACCACCGGGGTCACGTTGACGGGTTGTTCGGTGACGCTGGCGAGCGTCGGTTCAGCCTTCCAGCTGCGGGCGGCGAACAGGTCGCCCGCCGGGCTCAAGTCCTTGATCACAGCGGCTTTGCCGGTGGCTGGCGCGGCAGGCAGGGCACCGCGGGTTTTGCTGTTGGCCGCCGTGGCCACGACGGTGACGGCCGCCTCGCCGTCGTCCGCCGACATCCAGTAATCAGGCAACCAGGCCAGCCCCGCCGCTACGCCGAAGAACCCCACCCACCCCGCTACGCGTTTGGTATTCATCATGACCTCGACAGGTAGAGGGTCATGCGGATCCGCCCGGTCAGGTCGGTGTCGGCGATCTTTTTACGCTGGAACTCCACGTCCTCCACCACCACCGCCGGCAACTGACCGAGCAAGGCATGCAGGAAGCGCCGCAGTTGCGGGTAGCTGCCACGTACCGGCAGCAGAATCTGATAGCGCGCCAGATGGGTCTTGGGGTCGATGCCCAGAGCATATTCACCGCGTGCCAGGGTGATGTGTTCCTGGGCCGCCAACGCGTAGATCTTGTCGATCGCCACCGTGGCTTGCGGCTGCGAAGGCAGCTTGCTGCGGAAATCGTCGAGCTGACGTTGTGGCACCACCGGCGCGGCGACGCTGCCGTCTTCAACCCTGGCCAGGTATTCACTGGCTTCGCGGGTCTGTTGGCTGAGCTGTTGCAGCGACTGCCAGTCCGGCATCAAGCCCGCCAGGCCATAGACCGATGCCAACGCCAGCAGCGCCATCCCTGCCAGACCGGGAATGCCCAGGCCTTGCAGGTATTCGTGGACGATCAGTCTAGGGATTTGCATCGCCAATCTCCCAGGTAGCCGACAGGTTGAATTGCACCGGGTGCTCGGGCACGTTGGCCACGATTTCGTGGCTCAGCAGCGACACATCGGACAGCTCGTCGCTGGCCTCGAGGTTGCGGTGGAAGTCGAGCATGGCGTCGAGGTCTTTCGCCTCGGCGCTGATCCGCACCTGGCCTTTGCGCGCATCGGGGGTCAGGGTCAGCAAGGCGATATCGCCCCGGGGCATGGCTTCGAGCATGGCGAACAGGCGCTCCCACGGCCGGCGCAGTTGCTGCGAGACCTTGCGCATCTCGGCGAGGTTTTGTGCCTGCTCGCGGATTTGCGCCGGGCTCAGGCTGACCGTGCCGCCATCGTCGCCGGTGAGGACACGCTGGGCGGTTTGCAGATGACCCTGTTGTTGCGCGGTCTGATCACTGAGGTGTTGCTGAACCAGCACGCAAATCAGGCTCAACACCACGCCCACGGCCAGCAGGCTCCAGCCCAGAGGGCCCGAGCGGCGGCGCGGCTGAAAGTCGAGCATCAGGGCGCGCATGTCAGGCCACCGCCCGGGACATGACGTACAAGCCATCGCGTACGGTTGTCCGGTCTTCTTCAAGGGTGCGCAAGTGCACGCCGGGAATGTCGGGTTGCACATCGATACGCGCGGGCGCATGCAGGTAAACGTTCAGTGGCCGCTCGCTGGTGGAGGCCTGCAATTGGCTTTCACGACCGATCAACGCGGTCAGTGCGGCGTCGCTGTCGCCGGTGCCCACCGAACGCACCGAGGCCCAGCGGCCTTCCCGGGCCAGCAGCAATACGCTGCGTACCGGCTCGGCGACCACGAACAGGAAGTCGCCGGTATCGAGGCTTTTATCGAAGTGGTTGAACGCCGTCATCAGGTACGGCTGCACCGAACGCAGGCGCAGGCCCCGGGCGCTGACCAGGGTGCGCAGACGCGTCAGCAAATCCTGTGGCAGTGCGCTGGCGACCCGGTCGTAGCCGGCCGGTTCCGGCGAGAGCACCAGGCTCCAGGGTTGCGTCGGCACGCCATAAAGGTCTTCAAAGCAAAGCCGGGCAAACCCGAGCAATTCGTCCGGGCTGCTGATCTGTTCGCTCCAGGGCACCAGGCAGAAACGGCTGAAGTGCCCGGAAATCACCACGCTCAACTCGGCACCGGCGTGGGTGTGATCGGCCAGCAGATGATCGAGGGTGTCCAGCGCCACCGCCCAGGCGTGGAAGCCTTCGTCGATAAAACCGACGCTGCCCAGCCACAGGGTTTCGCTGCCACGACGCTGGGCGAGGCCGACGCCACTGGCGCCGAGCACGGCGATAAAACGATCACGAGACAAAAGTGACACGATTGATCTCCTCGAGCGTGGTGCGCCCTTCCTGAACCAGTTCCAGCGCCGACTCGCGCAGCAGACGCAAGCCACGTTTGCACGCATGGGTTTTGATTTTCGAAATCGGTTGGCGCTCGACGATCATCTGCCGCAGCTCGTCGTCCAGGTGCAGCAGCTCGGCGATCGCCGTGCGCCCGCGATAACCGGTGCCCCGGCAATGCCCGCAGCCCTTGCCGTGAACGAAGTGGAAGTGATCGACGTTGTGGGGGTCGAGACCCGAAGCGAGCAGTTCCTCATCGGTCGGGGTGCACGGCGCGCTGCAACTGGTGCAAACCAGGCGGATCAAGCGCTGCGCCAGCACGGCATTGAGCGCCGAGACGAGGCTGTAGGGATCGATTTCCATCTGGGTGAACCGGCCGATGACATCGAACACGTTGTTGGCGTGGATCGTGGTGAACACCAGGTGGCCGGTGAGCGCCGATTGCACGGCGATTTGCGCGGTGTCGGGGTCACGGATTTCACCGACCATGATCTTGTCCGGGTCATGACGCAGGATCGAGCGTAAGCCACGAGCGAAGGTCAGGCCTTTCTTTTCATTCACAGGGATTTGCAGCACGCCCGGCAACTGATATTCCACCGGGTCTTCAATGGTGATGATCTTGTCCACGCCGTGGTTGATCTCGGTGATCATCGCGTACAGCGTGGTGGTCTTGCCGCTGCCGGTGGGGCCGGTCACCAGCACCATGCCGTAGGGTTCAGCGGCCAGCCTGCGCAGTTGACGCAAGGTTTCGTCTTCAAAGCCCAGGGCCTGCAACTGCACACCGCAGACCTTGTCCGCCAGGTCCTGTTTGTCGAGCACCCGCAGCACCGCGTCTTCACCGAAGATGCTCGGCATGATCGAGACCCGGAAGTCGATCTGCCGGCCACTGATGCCGATCTTGAAGCGACCGTCCTGAGGCACGCGCTTCTCGCCGATGTCCAGTTCGGCCATGACCTTGACCCTGGAAATCACCTGCTCGGCGAACTCGCTGCCCTGGATCTTGCTGATGTTGTTGAGCACGCCGTCGATGCGGTACTTGATCACCAGGCCGCTGCCGGTGGTGCCCAAATGGATATCGCTGGCGTGCATTTTCAAGGCGTCGTATAGGGTCGAGTTGACCAGTTTGACGACGACGCTGGCGTCTTCGCTGATGCTGGTCAGAGACAGGCTTTGCAGGGTGTCGGTTTCGATGTTGGCATCGGCCTGGGCGTTGAGCGATTCCACCGCATGGAAGCTCTCTTCGTGACGTGCCAGATAGGCTTTCAGGTCGTCGGCATGCACCAGATACAGGGGCGCACCGTGCAGGCAGTCATCGATCCAGGCCAGGCGCGACGTGTCGAACGGATCGGCGAACACGCCGATGATCTCCTCGTCGTGGCGCAACAGAATGAATTCGCGCTTGAGGCATTGGGCCAGGGTGACCCGGTCGAATACGGGAGTGGACTTGAACAGGTTGTCGGTGTCGAGCACCGGATAATGCAGGGTGGCGCCGAGGCACTGGATGAAGGGCATGGGGGCCAGTTCGCACAACACCCCGAGGGCTTCGAGCATCCGCTCACCGGAACTGGCGGCCAGTGATCGGGCCTGGGCCAATTGCTCACTGGAAAAGCGCGACGGTACGGATTCCAACTGCGCCGGTTCGACGGCAAGGGATAGACGGTCCATGGCTTGCTCTCCAACGCCGGGGGCTTTGAGCCCTGTCGACGCGGCGAGCAATTACGGCGGTTACCGCAACGGCTGGTCGCGCCACTACTCCCCGGTGAGCAATTGTTCGTCGTCTGGTGCCTTGGACGTCGAGGGATTGCGTCGACGATCCGCCAGCACCCAACTGCCGTCGTACAACTGCAGCGGGAAACTCTCGGTCCTGCTCTGGCGTCGTTCGACAAACCCCTCGGATGTGCGCGCGCCTGCTTTGGGTTCGCGCTCCATCCCCAGAAGGTCACAGACTGCACGGGCCAGTTCCGCCATTGGAAACGGTTTGAACAGGATATGGCTGACTCCCACCTGCCGGGCCCGCTCACAGACTTCAGCGGTCGGGTGCCCGGTAATCAGCACAAAATGACAGTTCCTGTTCCGGCGGATGGCATCGAGCACCTCAAAGCCTTCCATATCGGGCAAGCGGTAATCGAACACCATCACATCGGGTGCAAACTGCTCGGCTTCGCCGATAGCCGCCGCACCGTCATGTGCAACCCGGACGTCCAGTGCTTGCGCCTCAAGGTAATCCTTGAGGTTTTGTGCAAGAAGCTGTTCGTCATCGACAACCAGTACTTTGTTTAACAAGGTGGACTCCTTGAAACCGCAGGCCCGAGTTCCGAACCTGGCAGAGTGCTCGCCTTACCGAGGCTAACGCACACTTCATGCCAGGCTGGGTGCTGGGTGTTTCACCACTGCATGTGTTTGATTTTCATAAAAAAGCCTTTCCGCCCAAATACACCGCCCCCCCAAAGGCGGGGGCGCACACGGAATTGCCCTGAAGCTTTTCCCCACTATTGGGGGGGAACCTTCATTCATCGTCAATTCGTTCGATTCGATTACGCGATCGCAGTTGCGCCAAAACCTGCAGGCGAACCTGAGCCTGTTGCTGTCGATCGAGGTACGCCCTGACCATCTCAAGCCCTTGCACCTCTGTGACATCGGTCACCTCCCTGTGGTTCTGCACCTGGATCAAGTGCCAGCCCAGTGCCGTGCGAACCGGCTCACTCACCGCGCCCGGTGCCAGGGCAAAGGCTGCCGCTTCAAACGCTGGCAGCATGCGTCCACGTGGAAAATAGCCCAGATCTCCGCCCTCACTCGCCGAGGCATCTTCGGACCCCGTCCGGGCCACGCTGGCGAAGTCCGCGCCCTGGCGGATTGTCGCCTGCATGTGCACCAAGCGTAGCCGCGCCGCTTCGACTGTGGCGGCATCGGCGTCCTGGGCAACCTTGATCAGGATGTGCCGCGCCTGCACCGCTTCGGGCTGGCTCATCTGCGCGCGATGTTCTTCATAGAACGCGCGGACCTGTTTTTCGTCCGGCCCCTCGACGCTGGTCAGCTCGGCAAACACCTGCTGAGCCGCGAGTTCACGGCGGGTGTATTCGACAAAACCGGCCTCGTCGAAACCCGCGTCTTCCAGGCGCCGAGCGAATTTCTCGGCACCGCCAATGGCCTGCCGGGTCTGTTCAACCTGGCGTTGCACGGTGGCATCGCTGATCACCACTCCACGCTTGACCGCTTCCTGCCACAGCAACTCGCGGTCGATCAATGCGTCCAGCGCCTTTTGCCGAAGTTGCTTGTACGCCTTGGGATTACGAATGCTGCCCAGCGCCCGGCCCTGGTCCTCCAGGTACTCGGCAAAATAGCGTTCGAGGCGGAACTGGGAAATCTCCTCGCCATTGACCCGCGCAGCGACCGGGCCGTTGCTGGCGAACGCCACCGGCAGCCATAGGGTCAGCAGGATCAACAGAGTCTTGAACGTCATGATCGAGGCCTCCGGTCAGGGTTTTGCGGTAATGGGCTTGTAAGGGGCGACCAGGTAGAAGCGCTGGTCGGGCAAATCCACGGTGACGATATGCGCGCCGCTCAAGCCCAGTCGCTGGCCCGGCCCGAAGTTGAGGCGCGGGGTCAGCCCGGTGTCGAAGTCATGCAGGCCTTCCAGCGCATAGATCAGCTTCTCGCGGCTGGCGTCGCGCCCGGCCTGCTTCATGCCTTCGCTGAGCAACAGCATCGAACTGAACGCGCCGACTTGCAGCACCGCGTGCTGGCCACCGAGCCCCTGCTGTTCGCGTAACTGGATCAGGGCCAGGCGCCCGGCCAGGGTCCAGTCGCTGGGCACGAACGGATAGGACAAGAACAACCGCCGGGAAAAACCACTGGGCACTCGCAAAAGGTCACCCGCCACCTGATTCGCCATGGCGAACAGGTAAGGAACCTGCCCCGCCCTCTGCAACCTTTCGGCGAGCAGGCTGAAATCGCTACCGCAGCCCAGGTAAAACAATGAGCGCGAGCCCAGCGGCAGTTGGTCCTTTACCGGGTCGTAGGCCTGCAGGCTGACATTTTGCCAGGCGTGATCTTGCAGATACTGACGCAGGGTATGAGCCGCCAGTCGTTGACCGGGATCGTCCGTGTAGGTAATCAGCGTCGGGCCTTGGAGTACGCGCAAACTCCCGGTGGCGTAATCGGCCAGGGCGATCAGTTGCTCGCGCACCCCTGGCATCGGTTCAAAAATCTGTCGACTGCTCTGCGCCGTACCCTGCAACGAGAGCGGACCAATCAACGGAATGCCCGCCTGCTCCAGACGCGAAACCAGTTGCGTGTCGAGTGCCGGCGCCAGTGGCGCGATCAGGGCAAACACCTGCTCCTGATAGATCAACTGATCCAGCGCCCGCCCGGCACTGACAGGGTCTGGCCCCGGGTCGAGGATCGTCAGGCGCACCTGCCGGCCATGAATCCCCCCCGCCTTGTTGATTCGCGCCACGCTGCCTTTGAGTACCGCCGCCACCGTCGCGCCCTCTTCCGCCAACGGTCCCTGACTCGGCAACAACGTGCCTAGGTGCAGGCTGTCAGGCGTCAGGCCGGGGTCGCGCTCATCAGCCAGGCGTTTGAGGTAGGCCGTGAGGTTGCGCTGATCCTTCATCGATAGCACGAACCGCGGCATCGCCGGGTCGAGGCGATTGTTGGCGGAATCGCGCCCCTCCTGAATCGCCCGGGCCAGGGTGCCGTCGGTGTACGCCGGGTAGTTGCGGCCGTTGACGTGCCGTTGGCCATAGGTGCTGGTCAGCCGCGACCAGCTCAGATCGGGTGGACGCACCCCGCCCTCGGGCCGGCCCAGGCCATCGGTGCCGTGGCAGTTGGCGCACGGCAGGCTGGTGGCCGGCAGCAACATGCCCGTCGCCCCGATACGCGCCATGATCGGTTCACCGCTGCCCGACACGCCCTCGCGGTACAGCCGTTTGCCGGCACTTTCGTCAGGGTTCAAGGGCAACGTATCGGCAGCGCAATGAAGATTGCCGATCAGGAACAGGCCGAGGATCAGGGAGATTTTCATGGTGCGGGCTCAGCGACCGGCCACGGGCATTGTCAGCAATTGCAAGCGCTGGGCAATGGCGGCGGCCGGGGCATCGGGGCGGATTTTGCTCCAGCGTTTGTTGGCTACGTCGCCCACAATCAGTTGCGTTGAATGTTGCTCGGGAGTCGGCACGATCTGGCCGATGCGCCCCAGCACCAGATCCATTTGCGCCTTGTCGCCAGTGAGAAAAAGCCAGTGGGGGCCATTGACGCCCTGCTTCAAGGTGTAAGCCTTGAGTACCGCCGGGGTATCCCGCAGCGGATCACTGGTAAGGGAGATAAAGGTAATCCCGTCTGCTTTATCGCCCAGCAACTCACGCACTTCCTTGAGCTTGCGAGTGATCAGCGGGCAGGCATCCGTGCAACTGGTGAAAATCACGTTCAGCAGCACCACGCGGTTATGCAGCGCGTCGCTGTAGAAGCGCAGGGTCTCGCCGTTCTGGTCCTGCAACGGCGTGTCGGTGAACCAGGTTTTAGCATCGCGCGTGCCGCTCGCCGGTTGCGCGCTGGCCACGACGGGAGCGGGTTCTTCATGCCCTTCGTGAGCGAAGGCCAACGAGCTGAAAATCCAGAAGCACAGGCTCAACGCAACCCAGTCGATGACTCTCATGGTTGCTGCTCCATGGCAATGGCGGTGTGTTTGGCGTGGCTGTTGCGCTGGCCGCTGAGTTTCTCCACTTCACGGGTCAGTACGGTCGGGTCGGTGAAGCCGTAATAGCGCGTCCAGTGGCGGCTGTTGCCGTCGCCGACGAGGATCAGCGGCTGGTGGTTCTTGAAGTCGCCGCTGAACGTGCCGAGGCCTTTGAGGGTGGCGTCGATCGATTGCGCACTGCCGGTCAGCCAGCTCCAGCCCGGACCGTTCTGGAAGCTGCGGGCGTAGGCGTTCAGGCGCTTGGCGTCATCGCGCTGCGGGTCGATGCTGATCGATACCAGTTGCACCTCGGTGCCCACCCGCGCGCCCAGCTGTTTCTGCACTTTGCCCATGATCGACGAGACCACCGGGCACACCGTGGTGCAACTGGTGTAAATGAAGCTCATGACCACGATTTTGTTGGTCACCAGATCCTTCTCCAGACGCACCGGCTTGCCGTTCTGGTCCACCAGCGCGACGTCGGCGAACTTGACCTGGGCGCTTTCCGACCGGGCGGCTTTGGCCGGCATGTCGTGCCCGGCGTGTTCATCCGCCGAGTGCGCCAGGGCTTGCCCCACGCCGACGGTCAACAGGCAGAACGTCAGCAGTCCACGGTGTGCGAATCGGTTCATGTCAATTTCCTCTTCAACGGGCATCGCCGGGCAGGACCCGAACGCTGGCAAAGGTCTTGTCATCGAAATTCGCGCCAAGGGACGCCGCACGCACGTGCAGGTACCAGGCGCCGTTCTGGTCGAGCGTCACTGGGGCTTCGTAGATTCCGTTGCCGACCTCAAGGGCCGCGACTTCACGAGCCCGCGAAGTCGGGGCGCGGAAGTAGCGCACCTGCACGTCTTTCACGCCGCTGCGCTGGGCTTTCTGTTGGCCCTCAACGATGCGAAAGCGCACGGTGTACGGGCTGCCGAGGGCGGCGGTGGCGTTGTCGAGCAGGAATTCGACTTTCGGCACGCCGGGGTGTCGGCTGAGGCGGGTATCCGGCTCAACCAGCGTCGTGAAGCAATGGATGATGTTCGGCTGGTTGAGCAGGAACGCCACATCGAAACGCCCGGCCGGCGGCAGTTTGACCCGCGCGCTGTACAGCCCCGGCTCGACTTCGCGCAGGCTGCGGTCGATGACCATCGCCGCCCGCGCCACTTGCCCGCGATTGGGGTAACCGGACATCGGTGCGTTCATGCCTTCGGCGTAGAAATAGGTGGTGTTGTCCACCGGGTTGACCACAAACACCGCGTTGTCGTCCCGCGATACCGCAAGGCTCGACGCCAGCGGCAAATCGCCGGCCAGCCGTGGCGCCTGGGGCCCGGCTTCGAAACCCTGGCTGATCGGCTGGCGACCTTCGCCGAGCGACGACAGGTTGATCATCGTCACCTTGGGCGACGCCAGCCCGCGCACATAGGCGTAAGCCTTGGTGAACACCAGTTGATACGGTTCGGCGGACACGTCCAGTTCATGGACCAGCGAATCGGTGGCGGTATCGATCACGGCCACCTGGTTTTCCAGGGTGTTGAGAACGATGCCAAATCGACCGTCGGCGCTGAAACCCATCGGGCCCAGGCCCTGTTTCATCTTGATCACCCGGCGCACGTCGAGGCTGGCGGTATCGACCACGGTCACGGTGCCGTCCTTGCCGTCGGCGACATACACCGCCTGGGACAGCGGCGAATACGCCACCGACAAAGGACGCGAGCCGGTCTTGAGTTGCTTGCTGAGGGTCAGGCTGGCGATGTCGATGATGCTCAGCGTGCCGTCGTCGCGGTTGGTGATGAAGGCAAACCGGCTGTCCTTGCTGAAGGCAATTTCGTGATGCCCGGCGCCGGTGGCCAGGTGTTTGAGCGGTTTCAGGCTTTGGCTGTCGATCACGGTGACCCCGGACGCTTCGGCCTTCGGCGCATTGTTGCCGACCCACAGCAGGCGCTCGTCCGGTTGCAACGCTACGCGCACCGGGTGGGTGCCGGCGGCCACCGAGGCGATCAACTTGAACTGCTCGCTGTCGATCACCGCCACTTCGCCGGCAGTGGGCATGGAGATGAATACGCGTTTGTTGTCCTTCGGTGTGACCCAATCCATCGGCGGCCGCTTGAGGTCGATGCGGGCCATGGTGCTGGTGATGCCGCCCACCGAGACCGACGGATCGACCACGGAGACACTGGCATCACGGTTCATCACCAGCAGGAAATAGCTGTTCAGGTCGAGCAGCGGCCGTGCGCCGATGCTCGATTTCAGGAACACCCCGACCCGGGATTTGCAACTCCGGTCACGGCCCTGGGCCAGGTCGGCGGCAACGGTTTCCGGGTCCAGCCAGGCACCGGGATTGACGCCGGAAAGGGGTTGGCCCGAAGCGCTGTCACTGACCCGGAAGAGCACGTCGGCAAACTCGCCTTCGCGCAGCACACCGTCCTCGGCCAATGGCTGCATTTGCAGGGTTACGGACACGCCGTCACGCTCCAGCGTCTGACCGCTCCAGGTGTCCGGTAGCGCTATCTCGCTGAGCATGTCGGGCGGAGTCGTGCGCCAGACGCCCAGCCAGATCAACGCCAGCCCGACAACCAGAGCACAACCGGCAATTGCAGTGGTCCTGTTCATGTCACCTTCTCCCCTTACAGATCTGCGCCTGTCTTGCGGCCGCCATCGCTGGCAAGCCAGCTCCTACACTTCGAACCCTGTAAACCCAATCCCTTGTAGGAGCCAGCTTGCTGGCGATGAGGCCCTTACGCCTTGCATCAATCCACGGCCGCCATCGCTGGCAAGCCAGCTCCTACAATTTGCCCTGTGCGAACCCGATCCCTTGTAGGAGCGAGGCTTGCCCGCGAAGGCGTCATCCGCCATACCACCTACAACCGAGGTGTCCCCTTCGCGAGCAAGCTTCGCTCCTACAGGGCTGGTGTCGCACAACGTCTACGGTGCCGGTTCAGGTTCGTTGGTCACTCGCAACAAGCCCCAGAGCCCGGCGGTATTGCCGTAGGCGCCGTAATCGCGGAACAGGTAGTCGCCCGGTATCGCGTTGCTGCCCCCGGCGCTCGGGTGCATGAAGCTGAAATGCGCCGCCGGCAGGATGCTTTCGTGGGCGCCGATGTACATCGACATCGGGTTGAACCCGAACCGCACCGAACCCACGCCTGGTGTGCTCATCGGATAACCGCCGGTGTCGCTCTTCTCCGACTGGAACGGGTTGACCGACCAGACGTGACCGTCCAGCTGGAACGTCGTGCCGCGGCTACCCCCGGATGGCATCAGGATGTGCGTGCGGAACGGTTGCCCCGGTTTCACATACAGCACCGGCGTCTGCGGATCGCCGCCCACCAGCGCATTGCTGTACGCCATGTGCGCGTTGGGCACGTCGCCGTAACCCGCGCCGTCGGCATGACCGAACGGCGCATCCGGCGCCAGGCCGAAGCGGAACCATATCGGCTCGGACTTGTAGTTGATGGCCATGCTTGAGTTGTCCTGCGGATCGGTCGGCACACCGAGGCCTTCGGCAGCGATGCCTTCCACCGGCCGACCATTGGCCCAGCGAATGTTCAAGGCTTTCTGCCAGACCATCGCAAAGTCGCGGTAAGGGGTCTGCCCCGGTGCGGTGACCGTCGCCGTGACTTTGCGCGCGTCGTCCACCCAGGTAGCACCGACCGGCAGGATGCTCATCGCGCCACCCAGGCCTTTCTGCGGTTGCTTGATCACGTCCGCCGGGGTGAAATTCAACCCGCCGAACTCCACGGCCGTGGCGTTGATGTTGTCGACGTTGCGGCCCAGTTGAGTGATCGGTTTGCCTTCGCGCTCCAGGTGCCCGGCGTAGTACTGATACGTACGGGTCGGGTAGGCGCCGCTGTTGCCAACCCGCGGTGGCACGGTCTGGATCGGGTTGGCGCCGACGTTGGTACCGTCGGATTTGGTGATGTCGTACGCCAGCAATTGCGCGTGCAGGCCCACGTGGCTGGACGGCCGCATCAGGTTGTTGCTGAAGGTGGTCGAGCCCTGTCCGCTGTTGCGATCACGTTTGACGATGCCTTGCATCACCGCCGTCTGGGTCAGGTCCGGCATGACCATGGGCAGACGGTTTTCCAGGGTGATGTTGATGCAGTCCCCCGCCGTTGCGCGCAGCACCAGCGGTTCGACAGGCACACCGGGTTTTAGCTTGCCGGTGACCGTGTCGAGGTCAGACTTGCGCACGTAAATGATCGCGGTCGGGTCATGCAGCGGACCGCTTTGCCCGCCGATGGTGATGGTTTCGCCATCTTCCGGATCAGTCACGGTGACCTGCGGGATATTGACCACCCGCGAGTTGTACACCAGGGTGCCGCCTGCCGGATTCAACGGCCCGCCGACATGCTGGCCGATGCCCGCCGGATCGCCGAGGGCCAGGTTCAGCGGATTGCCAAGAATGTCGTTGGCCAGTGCCGCGACCACTTCATAGTTGCGTTGCACGGTCGGCCGAGTGCCGATGCCGTTCGGGTTGGCGCTGATCCGTGGGCAGGTACCGTCGAACGCCACGGTGTTGCGCATCCCCGCCGGTTTCGGGTTGTTCGGCAGCGCGAACAGATCGCTGCGCTGGGCCGTGTAGTTGCGCATCACGCCCCAGATTCCGCTCCAGTAACCTTCGAGGGAGGCGTCCATCGAGTACAGGTAATCACCCGTGGTCGCCGCCGAGCTGGACAGCATCGAGACCGGCGCAATGAAGCCCATCTGCTCGGAGATCCCGATCATTTGCGACGAGCGCCAACCCGAGTTGGAGCTGTTGCCGTAACCGGAACCGCTTTGCAGCCACTTCACCCCGTGCAGGGTCACGTTGTGCTCTTCTTCGTGACCGCCGGCATGCACCCGCAGCCGCACGTTGTCACCGGTGTAGGTACGCAGCATCGGCGTGAACGGATCACCCGGTTCCGCGCCGCCACGGTTGATGTGCGGCGGGAACAAGGTGGTGCCGCCAGTCGGGCCGGTGGCGGCGGTGATCAGGTTCGGCGCCTGGTTCATCGCCGGGATCGCGCGGTCGGTGCGGCTTTGCATGGCGTACGCCAGATCGCCGCCGAGGCCGTAGGCCTGCATGCCGCGCTTGCCGTCAGGGCCGATCTTGTAGGGGTCGTATACCCGCAGGGCCAGCGGTTCGTTGCGGTAGTTGACCACGAACATGCCGGGGTCATCGACCGAGATCGCTTGTGGGCACGGCCGGCTCGGGCAACCGGGGACCATACCGCCCTGCACTTCGAGAATGCCGTCCAACAGGGTGCTGGCGTTGTTGCGCACCGGCGGATTGATCGCGTAGCGGAAACTGTCCGCAGTGGCCGGGAACGCTTGTGGATTTGGCACCCCATTGGGACCCGCGCCCACGTACACACCGGCTTCATAGGCATGCTGGAAGTCGCTGTATTCGAGGAAGAATTCACGGAAGCTGTCGTTCTTGCCGTCGCCGTCCAGGTCGCCGGTGGACACCACGGCTTGCCACGAAGTCGGCCCGCCATCCTGGCGCGCGCCGCTGTACAACGGCTCGCCGGTTTCGGCGTGGAACCAGGTGGAACCGGCCGGTTCAGCCAGCACGGTGGCGTACAGACCAATCTGCTGGTGAGTCGATGGCCCGAGATGATCGTGGGTGAAAATGGTCCCCAGGCCACGATCGACGCCTTTGCTGTTCACCACCGGGTCGGCAAACCAGCGCTGCATCGCGGTGCGCGCCCCGACCCAGTCGGCCCGGCCAAACTGGCCGAAGTACGGGTGGTTTTTAGCTTTCGGGCAGGCCGGTGTGCCGTCACGCGGGTCAGTGCCCTGGCATTGGTTGAACTCGCGGATGGCGTGGATGCGTTCTTGCACCGCACCGGGGGAAAGTACGCCGTCTTCGTAGTTCCAGCCGTTGGCCGAACCGTCCGCCGCCGTCAGGTCCCATTTCGGCAAGTGAATGTGCTGGCCGATCACGTCAGTCGGCGTGCGCACCTGATAGTCGTCCATTTCATAAGTGGCCGGCACCAGGTTGGTTTGCTGGTATTGCACGCAGTCGAGGGTGTTCATGCGCATCACCAAAGGCTCTGGCGGACGCTGCTTGGTGATCACCGGCCAGGCGTCTTCCCACAGGGCCAGAATGCGCGCTTGCGGGAAGTGGTAGCCGACCTTGTTGTAGACCGCGTCGAACTGGATGTTCGCCGCTTTGTAGACCCGTGGCCGGTCAGCCGTGAAGGTCGAGGCCCCGCTGAAGGACATGCCGTCGAGCCGTTCGCCGCTGAAAAACTCGCCCATGCCGGCGCTGCTGGTCAGGCGTTTTTGCCGGTCGTCCATGCACGGTTCGTAGAAAGGCGCACCGGCGACTGGCAGCGCGCCGTTAGTGCGGAAGGCGCGTGCGACGATTTGATTGCCGGGCAGCACGGCGAAGCTCGGGTGGTCTTTTTTCGCGTGGAAGGCCATGGCCGCCTGTTCGACTTCGGTGCCCTCTTCCGGCAGGTAAAGCGCTTTGGCGCGGGTCACTTCCTTGGAGAAATCCAGCGAGGTGGTCACGGTGTTCGCCTCGCCACCGGCAGAGAAACCGTCCAGGGAATGGCGTCCCAAACCGCCGTCCCAGCCACCGGACTGCGCCGGATCGAGGTTGGCCCACAAGGCATTGCCGCTGGTTTTCAAGGCCTGGGCCTGGGCCGCGTCGAGCATGTCCAGCGGTGGGGTTGGTGGACGTTGGCCGACCGAACTTTCCATGCCGCCGATCCAGAACGGATATCCAGGGTTTTTCAGGCTGCCGTCGGTGTTGCGGTTGGCGTAGCTGCGGTCAACCAGCGCCAGGGAGCCAATGGCCTGGGCGCCACCGCTTTGCTCACCGTCGCCGTCTTCATCATCATTGCCAGCCACCAGGGTCTCGCCGACTTTCGGCACGACCACGACCTTGCCCGGCATCGGCGCCATGGCTTTGCCCGGTAGCGGCACGACCGCTGGAATCGGCGTGCCGGCAATGATCTCGCCATCGGGCAAGGCCCGGGCGCCAGCGGCTGGTTTACCGCTGCGCAGTGCATAAGGTTCGCTGTGATAACCGTCGGCGCCCTGCTGGGACACCTCAAGTCGGGTGCCTTCTTCAAACACGTCATGCACCCGCCACATGCTCCACATGCCTTGGGCGAAGTGCGGATAGAAGTGGCAGTGATAGATCGCATCACCGGCGACGCGATTGCGGTTGCCCGACCCGCCGTTGGCGATTTCATAGGTGTAGCCGGCGCCCGGCCCGATGCCTTGGGCGTCGACATAGTCAGAGTTGTCGTCGTTGGGATTGAACAGCCACTGGTGACCGTGCAGGTGGAAGATGTGTTGTTCGTGGCCGTTGTGGGTGTTGCGGAATTTGACGAAGTCACCGATGTAGCTGTGGTTGACGTTGGACGGCTCGGATGGATACAGCGCCATCGTCGCCTTGACCCCGACCTGATCGGCGCGTGGTGTTTCGCCCGGCCGGATGCTTTCCAGACCGGCGTTGGCCGGTACGTCCACCAGCATCGCCACGTCGCCGACGGTGTGCGAGCTGAGGAAGAATTCTTCATAGGCGCAGGACAGGCAATCGTGCATCGGCCCGACGCCTAACCGGTTGGCCACCACTTCGGCACCCATGCCGCCGGAGCCGTAGTTGATCATGAACGAATCGCGGGTCGGCTCCAGCACATGGGCCATGACCGGGTCTTCCCAGTACGCGGGGAATGCCTGGGTCGCGGCGGTTTCATCCTGGAATTGCGAGGCGAAATCGCGGAACGGTTCCAGCCGGTTAGGCAGCGCCGGGTTGCGTTTGCCGATGGCTTCCAGCGGATAGGTCGACGGCGGGAAGCTGCCGTCGGCGTAGCTGCCCATGACGATCGCATCGCTCTCGCTGGAGATGATTTCGTTGCCGTCGACCATGTTGATGATCGGCGTGCCGGCCTTGCCTTCACGAATCCACGGTTCACGCTGCGGGTAGCGTGCCTGGTAATCGACAATCGGTTGACCGGCCGGCGTGCGGCCAGTGCTGGCGAGGCGCATTTCTTCTTCGGTCACGGTATTGCGATAGGTGCGGCCGCCCTTGGGCACCACCACCACTTCGCCGAACAGGCCATTGGCGACGTTGCCCGCATCGCCTTCACCACCGAACGTTGCACCGCGGCTGCTGGCGGCGAACGCTCCTTCACGCTCGGCGTACAAGGTGTAGGAACGGGTCGCGCCGGGGGCGACCAGCGTATTGGGGTTGCGTCCGGTGTAGGCCGAAATGTCGTCAATGCTGTTGACCGCCTGCAGACCGTTGACCTGAAAGCCGACGTGGCGGTCGGTGACCTGCTCATCGACCTTGAACTGCTCCGCGTTGCCGATTTCTACCTCGCCCTCGATTTCCCCCTCTTCTTCCTCGCCGCTGTCGTGGCTGCCAGGGTTGGCCTGATAGGCCAGCAGGTTCTGCAGATTGATGGTCAGGCAGTCACCGGCGGCAACGCGCAACACCAATGGACGCGGACGCTTGTCGGGCCGCAGCGAAACCTTGCCCGGCACCGCTGCGCCACCGTAGGCCAGGGACACATTGTGATCGTCGACCACATCACGACGCAGGGCGAACATCATGCCGTTGGCGTTTTGTGCGCCGAGGCGGTTGAACATGAGCGGTTGATCCAGCGCCACGACGTTCGCCACCAGATTTCGTTCACAACGCACGGCGGCTTCGGCCAACTCGATGCCAAACAGGGGTGCAACAAGCAGCAGCAAGTTAACCAAATGATGAGCGTGGGGAATGCCGGTCATAATCACGGGCCTCGCTTTGGGTACTCACGGGAATGATTCTCGACAAATCCCTTTGAGCAATCCGCATGCCATAAATTTTTTTGTTATTTTTCAGCTAGCTACGTAAACGACTTGATAAGTCGGGGGATATTCCCCACCCAATCCCCACCATTCGGGTTGCCCTCTGATTCCACCAAGACGCCCACACTTGTAGGAGCCGGCTTGCTGGCGATCGGATTTGTGGACAGGTGGTGATTGTGAAAATGCCTTCGCCGGCAAGCCGGCTCCAACAGATGAATGTGTTGCCCCACATGTGGGGCCATCACCCATCACAGCGGCGCATCCACGGCCAGGCCTTGCAAGCGGCGATATTGGCGCAGCACGCTCGGCACATAACGGCGGGTTTCAGCGAACGGCGGGATCACCCCGCCACGGCTCAGCACGGCTTGCGGCCCGGCGTTGTAGGCCGCCACGGCGAGCGCAATGTCGTTGTCAAACAGGGTCATCAGGCGCTTGAGGTATTTGGCCCCGCCCTGAATGTTGGCCTTGGGGTCATAGACGTTGGTCACGCCCATTTCCCGGGCGGTGTCGGGCATCAATTGCATCAGCCCGCCAGCCCCCTTCGATGAGGTCGCGCCGGAGTCATAGTGGGACTCGGCCTGGATCACCGCATGCAACAGCGCCGCCGGTAATTGATTGGCCTTGGCGGCCGCCGAAACCAGCTCGGCATAGGGTTGCCGGGCAATCATCTGTGGCTGTTGATCAAGGCTGACCTGCGCCGATTCAGGCTCGCGGATCACCCGTTCATAGGTACGGCCGGGGCGGTGGACATTGGACAAAACGTAGCTGCCCTTGCTGTCCACGGAAACGAATACATCGGCCTGAGCTGTGCCTGCCAGCAACATGCAGCCGAGCAGTCCAGTGGTGAGTGTTTTCATTATTCTGTCTCCCCTGACCGGCCCCGAAAAATGGGGCTATTGCCCCAATGACCGGTAGTGAACCAGCCATACGCAAGCACTGTGCCGTAAGCGCGAAGGCCAGTAATTCAGGGGTTGCGGCAGGATGTCCGGGGGTGAGCATGGCAATTGCATGAGCCTCTGTGGCGACCCTTCTGCCGACTGTGTGAGGTCATCATGAATCATCGTCTGTGTTGTGCCCCGCGTAACGGCTCACCGCGAGCCCAGCGCGGGTTCACGTTGCTCGAACTGTTGGTGGTGCTGGTGGTGCTGGGGTTGTTGGCCGGCATCGTCGCGCCGAAGTATTTCGCCCAACTCGGCCGCTCCGAAGTGAAGGTGGCCAAGGCGCAAATCGAAGGCCTGGGTAAAGCGCTGGATTTGTACCGCCTGGAGGTCGGCCATTACCCGTCGACCGAACAGGGTTTGCAGGCGCTGGTCACCGCGCCCAGTGACGAAACCCGCTGGACCGGCCCCTACCTGGCGAAAAAACTGCCGCAGGATCCGTGGGGCCGCAATTACACCTACCGCTACCCCGGCGAAAACGGTGAATACGACCTGTTGTCCATGGGCAAGGACGGTCAACCCGGCGGCGAAGGCGAAAACGCCGAAATCACCAGTTGGCAGTGACGGGAGGCGAGCATGCGCTTTCATCTCAAGGCCGTCGGCAAGGCTGGCGTGGTCTCGATGACGGTCGAGGCCCATGGGGACAGCGAAGCCCGACGCATTGCCGAAGACCAGGGCCTGCGGGTCGTCAGCCTGCAAGCCGAAAAGCACTGGCGGGCGTTGCGTCTGCAAAAGCGTGAGACGTTCAACCTGGTGCTGTTCAGCCAGGAGCTGACCACCCTGCTCAACGCCGGCCTGCCGTTGATCGATGCGCTGGAAAGCCTGGCGGAAAAAGAAACCGCGCCACAGGCCCGCAAAACCTTGAGTGAACTGGTACGCCTGCTTTATGAGGGCAAATCGTTCTCCCAGGCGTTGGGTCAGTTGTCAGCGGTTTTCCCCCCGCTCTATGTGGCCCTGGTGCAGTCCAGCGAGAAGACCGGCGCGGTGGGCGATGCGCTGGGCCGCTATGTCAGCTATCGCCAGCGCATGGACGAGGTTCGACAGAAGATCGTCAGCGCATCGATCTACCCCATGCTGTTGCTGGTGGTGGGAGGTGGCGTGGTGCTGTTTCTGATGGGTTACGTGGTGCCGCGCTTCAGCCTGGTGTTCGAAGGGCTGGGCAATAACCTGCCGTGGCTGTCACAAGTGCTGATGAACAGCGGGATGTTCCTGCATGCTCACCAGGGCGAATTCTTCGGCACCTTGGCGGCGGTCGTCGTCGCCCTCGCCTTCCTCCAGCGCCAACCGGCCTTTCGTCGGGGCGTGGACCGGGTGATCGAAAAACTCCCGGCAGTCCATCAACGCATCTTCATGTACGAACTGGCGCGCTTCTATCGTTCGTTGGGGATTCTGCTGCAGGGCGGCATCCCCCTCGTCACCGCCATGGGCATGGTCCGTGGCCTGCTCACCGCGGCCTCCCGCGTGCGCCTGGACCAGGCCTGCGAGCGGGTGCGCGAGGGGCAATCGCTGTCGACGGCGCTGGAGCTCAATCACCTCGTGACGCCGGTGTCCCTGCGCTTGCTGCGTGCCGGCGAGCAGTCCGGCAACCTCGGACAAATGATGGAACGCAGCGCGGATTTCTACGACGAAGAAATCAGCCGCTGGATCGAATGGTTCGTACGCTTGTTCGAACCCTTGCTCATGACCTTCATCGGCCTGTTGATCGGGGTCATCGTGATCCTGATGTACATCCCGATATTCGAACTGGCCTCGAGCATTCACTGACCCTGGGGCAGGGTCGACTCGTACCGTTCATCGTTCATCGACGTTGCCACTGAATAAACCGGAACGTTGCAGTGTTCTCCCACTGAATCGAGCAGCAAGTTGCATTGTTCATCAACGTTCCAACCTGAATAAAAAGACGGAGAACGACATGCACATCAACAAGCTTTTACTGGCAGTAGCTATTGGCGCGGTTTTGTCGGCGTCTACCGTATTGATTCCGGACAGCCTGTC
>NZ_JACNDU010000049.1:0-22399 GCF_017351735.1 Pseudomonas sp. FW300-N2A2
CAGGGTTGGGCGGGGCCCGTCATCATGGGTGCTAGAAGGTGATGTCGGCGGCGGGTATCACGTCGATCCGTGCCACTGAACCGGTCAAATGCGCCAGGTCCTTGTTGTGCTCGGCGATGATGTCTTCGGCGGGGATGTTGCCGTTGTCGACCGTGGAGTGAGCGTCAGCCGCCAGCACCACGTCGTACCCCAGTTGCAGCGCCTGACGCACCGTGGCGTTGACGCAATAGTCGGTTTGCAAACCGCAGATGACCAGGCGTTCGAAATCCTGCACCGGCAGCAGCTTTTGCAGGTTGGTCTGATAGAACGAATCCGGTGTGGTCTTGCGTACGTGCCAATCCTTGGGCGAGGTTTCCAGCCCTTCGGCCAGTTGCCAGCCGTCAGCGTTATACGCCAGCGGACTGCCGTCTTCCTCATGCTGGATCAGCACCACCGGAACGCCGGCCTTTCGGGCACGGGTGCTGAGCCCGTTAATGGTGTCGATGACACGTGAGATTTCGAAGCACTCGTACTCGCCCGTGCAAAGTGCTCGCTGGACATCGATGATCAACATTGCGGTGGTCATGGTTCCATCCTTGATCTGTCGTTGGGTCAGGGGACAGAAACTAAATCCGTCCCCCTCCAAACACAACCCTCAATAACCGAGAGACAACCCGGTGTTACGACGCGGATCGTTCGCTCCGTAGAAACGGTTTTTGCCCACCGGTTTACCTTCCAGCGACGGCGCCCCGACCAGAATCGCGGCGATATGGTTGGCATCCTGCGGCCCGGCAAACTTGTGGCCCCAGCTTTCGAGCAGCTTCACCGTGTCCGGACTGGTGGTGAACGCCTCCAGGTTGGTCTCCTCCGGCAACCACTGCTGGTGGAAACGCGGCGCATCCACCGCTTCCTGGATGTTCATGCCGTAGTCGATCACGTTGAGGATGGTCAGCAAGGTCGCGGTGATGATGCGGCTGCCGCCAGGGGTGCCGACGACCATCACGACTTTGCCGTCCTTGGTCACGATGGTCGGGCTCATGGACGACAGCGGCGCCTTGCCCGGCGCGATGGCGTTGGCCTCCCCTTGCACCAGACCGTACATGTTCGGCACGCCGATTTTCGAGGTGAAGTCGTCCATCTCGTCGTTGAGGATGACCCCGGTTTTGCTGGCCATGACCCCGGCGCCAAACCAGTCGTTCAAGGTGTAGGTCACCGACACCGCGTTGCCCCATTTATCGACGATGGAGTAATGGGTGGTGTTGCTGCCTTCGTGCGGCGCGACGCCGGGCTTGAGCTCGCGGGACACGCCGGCCTTTTGCGGATTGATGGCCGCGCGGATTTTGCTCGCGTAGTTTTTATCCAGCAGATGGGCGATCGGATTTTTCACGAAGTCCGGGTCGCCGAGGTAACTGTTGCGGTCCACATACGCGTGGCGCATGGCTTCGATCTGATAGTGCATACCCTGCGCCGAGCGGTAACCCAGGTCTTTCATCGGGTAGCCGTCGAGGATGTTCATGATCTCGCAGATCACTACGCCGCCGGAGCTTGGCGGTGGTGCCGAGACCACGTGGTAGCCACGGTAATCGCACTCGATGGGGGCCAGTTCGCGGGTCTTGTATTTGTCGAGATCAGCCTGGGTGATGATGCCTTTGTTGGCCTGACTGGAGGTGACGATCGCGTCAGCGACCCAGCCCTTATAGAAACCGTCGGCGCCCTTCTCGGAGATTTCCCGCAGGGTTTTGCCCAGGTCTTTTTGCACCAGTTTCTGGCCGACCTGCATCGGCTCGCCGTTGCTCAGGAAGATCGAGCCGGAATCTTTCATGTCCTTTTTGAAGACGTCGGTGGCGGACTCCAGCAAATCGACATCGCCCTGCTCCAGCACAAAGCCGTCTTCAGCGAGTTTGATCGCCGGGGCGATCACTTCCTTGCGCGGTTTGGTGCCGTAGGTTTTCAGCGCCAGTTCCATGCCGGACACGGTGCCCGGCACGCCGACCGCCAGATGACCACGGGTGCTGAGGTCCGGGACGACGTTGCCCTCTTTGTCGAGGTACATGTCGGCAGTGGCGGCCAGCGGGGCTTTTTCGCGGAAGTCGAGGAAGGTCTTGCGCCCGTCCGCCAGTTGAATGGTCATGAAACCACCGCCGCCGAGGTTACCTGCCGCGGGATACACCACCGCCAGCGCATACCCGACCGCGACGGCGGCATCGACGGCGTTACCACCGTTCTTGAGCACATCGACGCCCACATGACTGGCCAGGTGCTGGGCCGTGACCACCATGCCGTTTTCGGCGGCGACGGGGGCGACGGAAGCGGCGTGAGCCGCCAGGCAACTGAGTGCCAATGAAGTCGCAATGAGCGATTTGGCAAAAGGTTCGAACTTCATGTGTCGGTCTCTTTTTGTTTTTAGGGTCGGTAAAAAAACAGAGAAAACGTTTCAAGAGCAGTACGCAGTATGGTCGGGATTGCGTATTGCGCCTCTCCGTCGAGGCAGTATGCTTGCCGCCTGCTCACCTGTTTTCGGAGTCCACCCGCATGAGTTACACCTTCACCACCATGGCGTCGCCGGTCGGCGAGTTGAAGCTGGTCGCGAACGGTTCGAGACTGGCGGCCATCCTCTGGGAAAACGACAAACCGAATCGCGTACGGCTCGGGCCGATGAGTGAGGCGGCGGACAACCCGGTCCTGGTGCGCGCGGTTCAACAGTTGCAGGAATACTTCGCCGGCACACGAAACCGCTTCGACCTGGAACTGGATTTCGCCGGTACGGACTTTCAGAAAAAGGTGTGGCAGGCCCTGCTGACCATTCCGTTCGGCGAAACGCGCAGCTATAGCCAGATTGCCGAGCAGATCGGCAACCCGAGCGCAGTGCGTGCAGTGGGCGCGGCGAATGGCAAGAACCCGATCTCGATTATTGCGCCGTGCCATCGGGTGATCGGCGCGTCGGGGAAATTGACCGGGTTTGCAGGTGGGCTTGAGGCGAAGGAATTGCTGCTGACGCTGGAAGGCGGCCAATGGGGTGGGACCGGGCGACTGGAAGGCTTTTGATTTTTGTTGGAGCTGGCTTGCCGGCGATGGCGACCTCAACGGCAACGCAAGCCTCAAGGTCGCTATCGCCGGCAAGCCGGCTCCTACAGGGTTTGCGTTAATCCAGGATTGCGTGACTCACGCAACATTGTAGGAGCTGGCTTGCCAGCGATGGCGGCCTCAACGGCAACGCAAGCCTCAAGGTCGCTATCGCCGGCAAGCCGGCTCCTACAGGGTTTGCGTTAATCCCGGATTGCGCGACTCACGCAACATTGTAGGAGCTGGCTTGCCAGCGATGGCGACCTCAACGGCAACGCAAGCCTCAAGGTCGCTATCGCCGGCAAGCCGGCTCCTACAGGGTTTGCGTGAATCCCGGATTGCGCGACTCACGCAACATTGTAGGAGCCGGCTTGCTGGCGATGATGGCCTTGGCAGCACTGCAAGCCTTAAAGCCGAATCGCCAGCAAGCCGGCTCCTACAGGTTCAGGGGCTAGTGAAAAGGTTTTTCATGGCGGCGTACTGCAGCAGCATGATGGTCTTCGCGTCGCAGATCTCCCCGCGATAAAACGCTTCCAGCGCGGCCTCGAACGGCCACTCCAGCACTTCCAGTTCTTCGGTCTCTTCTTCGAGCCCGCCGCCCTCGCTGACTTTCGATGAAGCATCGTATTCGGCGATGAAGAAATGCAGTTTTTCAGTCACCGAGCCGGGGCTCATGTAGGCCTCGAACACCTTCTGCACATGGTGCACGCGATAACCGGTTTCTTCCTCCGCTTCATCGCGGATGCGTTCTTCTGGCGCAACGCCTTCGAGCAATCCCGCAGCCACCTCGATCAACAGACCGTCGTGACCATTGACGAACACCGGCAAGCGGAACTGCCGGGTCAGTACGACGGTTTTCTTCTCGCGGTTGAACAGCAGAATCGCCGCGCCATTGCCACGGTCGTAGACCTCGCGGGTCTGGCGTTGCCATTCGCCGTTGTTGCGCTGGTAATCGAAGGTGATTTTCTTCAGCAGATACCAGTCGTGGGACAACACCTGGGACTCGACGATGTTGACCCGCTCGGCTGTGTTCGGCATGACAACGCATCCTTATTTCGTCAGAAAACGCCCATCTTAGACGAAGGCCCTCACGAAAGTTGAGCCTTGTATTCCTTCTCGTATTGCCTGGCGAGCGTTTCTTTCTGCTGGTCGTCAAGCAGCTTGCCGGCCATCTGGAAGAACTTCTGCTCTTCCTCCTCCAGATGGTGATGGACCTTCTCGGAGAGCTTCTTCGCGGTCGCCAGCCAGGCCGGGCTGGACATCTCGGTCTCGTCGAGTTCCTCCATCATTTCGTCCATCTCGTGATGTTCCGAAATCGCGTGGCGACTGAGGTCGACACCGTTGTCGAACTCCATCAGCGGGATATAAAAATGCCGCTCTTCTGCGGTTTCGTGTGCCTGGAGTTCGGACTTGAGCTGCTTGTAGGCTTCAACGCGCTCCGGGGTGTCGCCGCTGGTCTTGACCAATGCGACGGCGTAGGTGCGTTGGCGGTCGTGGCTTTCGCGCAAGGCTTCGAAAATGTTCATTGGCAATCCTCATCGGCCGCGTTCTGGAATGACGCTGTAAAGGCTAGACATCTGCGCGCTGGCGACGGTTCCTCTGAATAACGAGGGATAGAACAATCGGCGCGACCCGGATACGCTCGTGCATCACTGCCATAAGGATGTAGCCGATGACACTCAGCATCGAACAGTCGCACAACCCGACACCGGAAGATCGCGAGGCGATCCTCGCACCGTTGCGGGCTTACAACGTCGCCCAAGCGGGGGACGGCAAAGCGCAACCGCTGGCCCTGCTGGTGCGCAATGACCAGGGCGAGATTCTCGGCGGGCTGTACGGCCGGTTTTTCTATCAATGGTTGTTTATCGAATTGCTGTCGGTGCCGGAACAGGGCCGGGGGCAAGGCATTGGCTCCAGACTGATGCAGATGGCCGAAGACCTGGCGCGGGAGAAGGAATGCATCGGGATCTGGCTGGACACCTTCGACTTTCAGGCGCCGGAGTTCTACAAGAAGCTTGGGTTCAGCGAGTTGGGGCAGATCGTTGACTACCCGCCGGGGCACAAGCGCTTCTTTTTCCAGAAGCGCCTGATCAACGACGCATGACTTTGTAGGAGCCGGCTTGCCGGCGATGGCGATTTCAAGGACGCCATCGCCGGCAAGCCGGCTCCTACAGGTTATGCGTCAGGTCATAAGATCAGAGGCAGGTAGCCAGCGCCGCCAAACGGCGCTTGGCGACAAAGTCGTCATGCTGCGCGTAGTAACTCAACGCCGTCCCTGACGCATCGGTGGTCACGTCCACAAAGGACTCCGCCGAACGCGTGTAAACGGTAGACCCGCCCTTCTTGCCCGGCTGCAAATACGCGCCCGCGTCGACGCCGAATACCGCCTCGTCCTGCCAGGCAAACTGCACGCACTGGGCGACGACTTTTTCCGGTTTGTCCGAAGTCAGGGTTTTGTACGGGGTGCCCGTGCGGGCATCGTTCATCACCGAACCGGCGCATCCCGCCAGCAACGTTGCGGCCAGCGCCACCATCAGAATTCGCATTGCGTGTGCTCATCAAGAAAAAGCGGACTGTATCACCGTGGGCCGGCGTATCGTTCTGCTTTACTTCATTTATACCGCGACACCGCGCAACGATTCGCGCACCCTGTCGCGCCAACCGCTGCATCGCCCCTGTTTTCGGGCTCATTTTTTCTGGAACGTCCATGACACCCAACGCCGAATTCTACAAACCGACCGCTGAATATGCCGACAAGCTGATCAGCCAGATCGGCCAGACGCCTTCCTGGATCGCCAAGCGAATCGGCGTCACCGACAAGCGAATCCGTTACATCCTCGACGGCGAACGCACCGTCAAGGGCGAAACCACGCCGATCCAGATGACCTACTGCGAGCAGTTTGCCCTCGAATGCCTGGCCGCAGCGGCCAAGGCCAGCAAGAAGCAGTCCGTGTAACCCATTCTCAAGGAGCGACCATGGCGGCAACCGAACAGCAACACGAGCAGGCGCTGCAGAAGTTTCTCGATGAGCGACCTGAACTGCGCCACGAACTCGACAACCTCAACCCGCTGCTGGCTCAGGCCAAGGGCGAAACCGCAGCGCAGTTTCGCGACGAGCGCTTGCATGAAGCGTTCGAAGCCGAGGCCGAACGCCTGGGGTTGTTTGCCTGGGAGCTGACCCTGCAACTGACCGCCGCGACACCGGAGGACTACGAAGCTCAACGCCTGAACGTACACCGGGAAGTGGCCGAAATGGCGGGGATGGACTGGCTGGAGTATTGCGAGTTATATGGTCTGATCCCATAACCGTCGCCGCACAAGGATCCCGCCACCGATGCTGCCTTCGTCCTCCACGACCCGCGCCAGTCCGGGGCATCTGCACACTCAGAAATGGCGCGGCCGCATCGGCCTGTCGCTGGTGGCCGCACTCTCGGTACTTGCCGGCATGACCGACGCTATCGGCTTCATGGCCAGCGGCGATTTCGTCTCCTTCATGAGCGGCAACACCACCCGCCTCGCCGTGGCGATCAGCGACGGCGACATGAGCCTGACCCTGCGCCTGCTGCTGCTCGTGGCCACGTTCATCCTCGGCAACGCCTTGGGCATTGTCGTCAGCCGTCTCGGTGGACGCCGCGCGCTGCCCTTGCTGTTGTGCATCGCCATGTTGCTGTGTGCGGCAGCGGCCTGGCCTTATGACGAACAATTGCCGGCGCTGCTGGCGGCGATCATCGCGATGGGCATGCTCAATGCCGCCGTCGAAGAAGTGAATGGCCTGCCGGTGGGCCTGACTTACGTGACGGGCGCCCTGTCGCGCTTCGGTCGCGGCCTGGGACGCTGGATGCTCGGCGAGCGGCGCAATGGCTGGCGGGTGCAGCTGATCCCCTGGACCGGAATGTTTGCCGGCGCGGTGCTGGGGGCGGTGCTGGAGCATCATCTTGGACTCAGGGCGTTGTTTGTCAGCGGGTTGCTGGCGGGGGCGCTTGGAGTGCTGTCGTTGAGGATTCCACGGCGTTGGCAGTTGGGGTATATGCCGCGTTGAACTCGGGTGTACATCCGGAACCTTGAGGCTGCCTGGCAGGCCGCCATCGCCAGCAAGCCGGCTCCTACAAGGGGTATGCGGTGGGCCGCGGTCTTGCATAAGACACAGATCCTGTAGGAGCCAGCTTGCTGGCGATGGCGACAACTCGGTCCACGCCTTATCATGGCCGCAGTTTCGCTGATCGAGTCCGTCATGAAGTTCGCCATCGCGCTGTTTTCCGCCGCCCATGCGCCCTCCTCGCGCCGTGCCTTGCTGTTCGCCCAGGCTGCGCTGGCCGGCGGGCATGAGATTGTCCGGCTGTTTTTCTATCAGGATGGCGTCTACAACGCGTCCGCCAGCGTGGTCACGCCGCAGGATGAACTGGACCTGCCCAAGCAATGGCGCGCCTTTGTTGCCGAACATCAACTGGACGGCGTCGTCTGCATCGCCGCCGCCCTGCGTCGTGGCGTGTTGAACGACGAAGAAGCCCGGCGTTATCAGCGCGAAGCGGTCGCCGTCGGCGCGCCGTGGGAGTTGTCCGGTCTCGGTCAGTTGCATGACGCGGTGCAGGACGCCGACCGACTGATCTGTTTCGGAGGTGCGTGACATGCCTAAATCCTTGCTGATTATCAGCCGTCAGGCGCCGTGGTCCGGGCCGAGCGCACGTGAAGCACTGGACATCGTGCTGGCCGGCGGTGCCTTCGACCTGCCGATCGGCCTGCTGTTTCTTGATGACGGGGTGTTCCAGCTCGCGCCGAAACAGGACGCCAAGGCCCTGCAACAAAAAGACTTGAGCGCCAACCTGCAAGCGTTGCCGATGTTCGGCGTCGAAGACCTGTTCGTCTGTGGCGACAGCGCCGCTGAACGCGGCCTGGCCCCGGACAGCTTGTCGCTGGCAGAAGCCCAGGTGCTGGCCGCCCGCGAAATCACCGCCCTTATTGACCGTTACGACCAGGTGATCACCCTCTGATGTCGACTTTGCATGTGTTGTCTCATTCCCCGTTCGGCGACGACCGCCTGAGCAGTTGCCTGCGCCTGATCGGCGCGAACGATGCGCTGCTGCTGACCGGTGACGCGGTGTATGCGTTGCAACCGGGCACCGCGCCCTTCAACGCACTGATCGCCGGCAACCCGACGCTGTTCGTGTTGGCCGAAGACGCCCAGGCGCGTGCGGTGGAGGTTCCGGATACGGCCAAGGCGATCGATTATCCCGCCTTCGTCGAACTGTCGATTCACTACGACAAGGTCAACAGCTGGTTATGAATGCACTGACGGTCGGCGCCCGCGCCATCGAGTTGGACAAGGACGGTTTCCTGGTTGAACTGAGCGACTGGTCCGCCGATGTGGCCAGCGCCCTCGCCGCTGCCGAAGACATCGAGTTGAGCCCCGAACACTGGGAAATCCTCGAATTGCTGCGCAGCTTCTACGCCGAATTCCAGCTGTCCCCGGCGACACGTCCGCTGATTAAGTACACAGCGTTGAAGCTCGGCCCGGAAAAAGGCAACAGCCTGCACCTGAACCGACTGTTCAAAGGCACCCCTGCCAAACTCGCCGCGAAACTGGCGGGCCTGCCCAAACCGACGAATTGCTTATGACCGATTATCCAGTACTGACTCTAGAAACGCCCGCCGAACACCCCTTCGCTCAATTCGTGCGGATCCTCGGCAAAGGCAAGCGCGGCGCCCGCGACCTGACCCGCGAGGAAGCCCGCGAAGCCATGGGCATGGTGCTCGACGACAAGGTCGAAGACACTCAGCTCGGTGCGTTTCTGATGCTGCTGCGGCACAAGGAAGAAAGCGCCGAGGAAATGGCCGGCTTCACCGAAGCCCTGCGTGAGCGCTTGCAACCACCGGCCTTGAATGTCGATCTGGATTGGCCAACCTACGCCGGCAAGAAACGCCATCTGCCGTGGTATCTGCTGGCGGCCAAGTGCCTGGCGCAAAACGGCGTGCGGATTTTCATGCACGGCGGCGGCGCACATACGGCCGGGCGGCTGTACAGCGAGCAACTGCTGGATGAGCTGAAGATCCCGTTGTGCCGCAACTGGCAACAGGTCGGCTCGGCGCTCGATAACGGCGGCCTGGCATTCATGCCGCTGGTGGATTGGGCACCGCAACTGCAACGCATGATCGACCTGCGCAACACCTTGGGCCTGCGCTCGCCGATCCACTCCCTGACGCGCATTCTCAATCCGTTGAACGCCCGCTGCGGCCTGCAAAGCATTTTCCACCCCGGCTACCAGGCGGTGCATCGCGATGCCAGCGGCTTGCTCGGCGACACCGCGATTGTGGTCAAGGGCGATGGCGGCGAGATCGAGATCAACCCCGACACCGACAGCCACCTTTACGGCACCACCGGTGGCGAGAGCTGGGATGAGGAATGGCCGCAGCTGTCGGCGCAACGCCATGTCAAACCCGCCTCTCTCGATCCCGAACATTTGAAAGCCGTATGGCGTGGCGACGTGGTCGACAGTTATCCGCAAATGGCGCTGATCTCGACCATGGCCCTCGCACTACGCGGCCTCGGCCAACCTCGCGAAATCGCCTTCGAAACAGCCCAGAAATATTGGGACGCACGGGACAGATCGATTTAACCGATCATAAGCGCCCAACCTTTGCGCTTTTTTATCGAACCTATCGGAATAGACTCCTCTCCAACGCTTATCGGTTGAGGAGTCTTGAACATGGGTTTGTTAGTCGAAGGTCGCTGGCATGACCAGTGGTACGAAAGCAGCAAGGACGGCGCGTTCCAGCGCGAACAGGCGCAGCGTCGAAACTGGCTGACCGCCGACGGCACGCCCGGCCCGACCGGTGTGGGTGGCTTTGCCGCCGAGGCGGGTCGTTATCACCTCTACGTATCGCTCGCCTGTCCGTGGGCGCATCGCACACTGATCCTGCGCAAACTCAAAGGCCTTGAAAGCCTGATCGACGTGTCGGTGGTCAGTTGGCTGATGCTGGAAAACGGCTGGACCTTCGACAAGCACTTCGGCTCGACCGGCGACAAGCTCGATCACTTCAACTTCATGCACCAGCGCTATACCGCCGACACTGCCGACTACACGGGTCGCGTCACCGTGCCGGTGCTCTGGGACAAGCAGCAGAATCGCATCGTCAACAATGAATCGGCGGAGATCATCCGCATGTTCAACGGCGCATTCGATGACTTGACCGGCAATGACCTGGATTTCTATCCGGCGCCGTTGCGCGGCGAGATCGATGCGTTGAATGAGCGGATTTATCCGGCGGTGAACAACGGTGTGTACCGCGCCGGGTTCGCGACATCGCAGACGGCTTATGAAGAGGCGTTTGACGGGTTGTTTGCGGAACTGGATCGACTGGAACAGCTGTTAGACGCCAATCGTTATCTGGTGGGCGAATACCTGACTGAAGCGGACATTCGCCTGTTTACCACGCTGATCCGCTTTGACGCGGTGTACCACGGGCACTTCAAGTGCAACCTGCGGCGGATTGCCGATTATCCGAACCTGTCGAACTGGCTGCGCGAGATTTATCAGTGGCCGGGGATTGCCGAGACGGTGGATTTTCAGCACATCAAGAACCACTACTACGGCAGTCACAAGACCATTAACCCGACCGGGGTTGTGCCGAAGGGGCCGGAGCAGGACTTTACCGTGGCGCATGATCGGGCGCGGTTGAGTGGGAAAGGGGTTTGGCGCAAGGCCTGAGGTTTTTGCAGTTTTTGAGGACCCCAATCGCTAGCAGGCTAGCTCCCACAGGAGATTTGTGAACGACACAAATCCAGTGTGGGAGCTAGCCTGCTAGCGATGGGCCGGGGTCGCGCTCGACCGACGCGGTCTTCAGACTTGCGCCTGAGCACCCTCAAACCACGCCAGTTTCTCGCGCAACTGCACCACTTCCCCAACAATCACCAGCGTCGGCGCATGCACTTCATGCTCCGCTACCAGCCGTGGAAGATCGGCCAAAGTGCCGGTGAACACCCGCTGATTAACCGTGGTGCCCTGCTGAATCAACGCCGCCGGCGTATCCGCTGCGCGACCATGCTTGATCAACTGCTCGCAAATGATCGGCAAGCCCACCAGCCCCATGTAGAACACCAGGGTTTGCGCCGGCGCAACCAGGTCACCCCACGGCAAATCGGTGGAACCGTCCTTCAAGTGCCCGGTGACAAATCGCACCGACTGCGCGTAATCGCGGTGGGTCAGCGGAATCCCGGCGTACGCCGCGCAACCGCTGGCCGCCGTGATGCCCGGCACCACCTGGAACGGGATGCCATGGGCCGCCAGTTCTTCGATCTCTTCACCACCACGGCCGAAGATGAACGGATCACCGCCCTTCAACCGCACCACGCGCTTGCCCTGCTTGGCCAGGTCCACCAATTGCTGGTTGATCTGATCCTGCGGCACGGCGTGATCGGCGCGACGCTTTCCGACGTAGACCCGTTCGGCATCGCGACGGCACAAATCGAGAATCGCCGGCGCCACCAACCGGTCATACAGCACCACATCGGCTTGCTGCATCAGGCGCAAGGCGCGGAAGGTCAACAGGTCGGGATCACCCGGCCCGGCACCGACCAGGTACACCTCACCCGTGGCAACCGGCGCTTCACCGCTGATTTTCGCCTGCATCATGCGCTCGGCTTCAGCGCCCTGCCCGGCCAGTTGCCGGTCGGCAATCGGGCCCTGGAACACATCTTCCCAGAACGCCCGACGCTGCTGTACATCCGGAAACAGGCCTTTGACCTGACTGCGAAAACGCGCAGCCAGACCGGCCAGTTGACCGTAGGTGGAAGGAATCCAGGTTTCGATCTTGGCGCGGATCAACCGCGCCAGCACCGGCGCATCGCCGCCACTGGAAACCGCGATGATCAATGGCGAACGGTCGACGATCGCCGGGAAGATCACGCTGCACAAGGCTGGCGCATCCACCACGTTGACCGGCACGCAACGCCGATGAGCATCAGCGGAGACTTGTGCATTCAGCGGTTCATCATCGGTGGCGGCAATGATCAGCCCGCAGCCGTCCAGATCCGCTTCGACGTAGCCGCGCAGCAGGCACTCGCCACCGCTGCCGGCAACGAGTTCGCGCAGTTGCGGTTCGATTTCAGGCGCAACCACCCGCAGCAGCGCACCGGCTTCGGCCAGCAGGCGGGATTTGCGCAAGGCAATTTCCCCCCCACCGACGACCAACACACGACTGCCGCGAAGGTTGTGAAACAGCGGCAGATAGTCCATTTAGCCGATGACCTCGAGGCCACCCATGTACGGTTTCAGCACGTCCGGCACACGGATCGAACCGTCGGCCTGCTGGTAGTTTTCCAGCACGGCAACGAGGGTACGACCGACCGCCAGACCGGAACCGTTCAGGGTGTGAACCAGTTCAGGCTTGCCGGTTTCCGGGTTGCGGAAACGCGCTTGCATGCGACGGGCCTGGAAATCGCCGCAGTTGGAGCACGACGAAATCTCGCGGTATTTGTCCTGGCTCGGGATCCACACTTCCAGGTCGTAGGTCTTGACGGCGCTAAAGCCCATGTCGCCGGTGCACAGCGCAAGAGTGCGATAAGGCAGTTCCAGCAATTGCAGGACTTTCTCGGCGTTGGCGGTCAGGCCTTCCAGCGCTTCCATCGAGGTCGATGGCTCAACGATCTGGACCATCTCGACCTTGTCGAACTGGTGCTGGCGAATCATGCCGCGGGTATCGCGACCCGACGCACCGGCTTCACTGCGGAAGCACGGCGTATGGGCGACGAACTTGATCGGCAGCAGTTTCGAATCGACGATTTCGCCGGCGACGATGTTGGTCAGCGACACTTCAGCGGTCGGGATCAAGTACAGATCGGCCTCGCCTTCGCGAGCGATCTTGAACAGGTCTTCTTCGAATTTCGGCAATTGACCGGTGCCTTGCAGCGCCGGCGCCTGGACCAGATAAGGCGTGTAGGCCTCTTCGTAACCGTGCTCGCTGGTGTGCAGGTTGATCATGAACTGCGCCAGGGCGCGGTGCAGACGGGCGATCGGGCCACGCAGCAAGGCGAAACGCGCGCCGGACAGCTTGGCGGCGGTTTCGAAGTCCAGCCAGCCGAATTTCTCGCCCAGGGCGACGTGGTCCTGAACCGGGAAATCGAACGCGGTCGGGGTGCCCCAGCGGCGCACTTCAACGTTGCCGTCTTCGTCATCGCCGATTGGCACGGATTCGTGGGGCAGGTTCGGGATGCCGAGCAGGATCGAATCCAGATCGGTCTGAATCCCGTCCAGTTCCACTTTGCCGGCGCTCAATTCGTTGGCCATGCGCTCGACGTCCGCCATCAACGGCGCGATGTCTTCGCCGCGCTGCTTGGCCTGACCGATGGATTTGGAGCGCGCATTACGTTCAGCCTGCAGTGCTTCGGTGCGGGTCTGGACGGTCTTGCGCTGTTCTTCCAGCGCTTCGATGCGTGCAACATCCAGCGTGTAGCCACGGGATGCCAGGCGGTCCGCTACGTCCTGAAGGTTGCTACGTAACAGTTTGGAATCGAGCATGTCGGTCTCTCGTTATCAAAGTTTGGTCAAGGACAGGCCGGCCCAGGTGGCGAGCAGCCCGCCGAATACGCTGATGGCAGCATAGCCCAGGGCCAGTGGCACCTGCCCGCTTTCCAGCAGGCGCACCGTATCCAGTGAAAAGGATGAAAAAGTTGTCAGCCCCCCGAGGAAGCCGACAATCAGCCCGGCGCGCACTTCGTAAGGCACCTCCGGGCGAATCAAAAACAGACCGTATAGAACGCCGATCAGCAAACAGCCGACGATATTAACGGCCAGCGTCGCGGTATAGAAGTGCCGTGGCCAATTAGCGTTGACCCAGTTGCCGGTGGCGAAGCGCAACAGCGTGCCAGCGACCCCGCCGACGGAAACCGCAACAATCAATGGAAGCACTATTTTCTCCGCTGCCGGGGGCTTAAACGGTCAAGTTGCGCGAGGTGATTGAGCTTCTCGCCGATCTTCAGCTCCAGGCCTCGCGGCACTGGCTGATAGAACGGTTGCGGCTCAAGCTCTTCGGGGAAGTAGTCTTCGCCGGCAGCGTAGGCATCCGGTTCATCGTGGGCATAACGGTACTCGTCGCCGTAACCGAGTTGCTTCATCAACTTGGTCGGGGCGTTGCGCAGGTGCAACGGCACTTCCAGCGAACCGTGTTCGGTGGCGCTGCGCATCGCGGCTTTGAAACCCATGTACACCGCGTTGCTTTTCGGCGCGCAGGCCAGATAGGTGATGGCCTGGGCCACCGCCAACTCGCCTTCCGGGCTGCCGAGACGTTCCTGCACTTCCCACGCGGCCAGGCACAGGCTCAAGGCGCGGGGGTCGGCGTTGCCGATGTCTTCGCTGGCCATGCGCACCACGCGCCGGGCGAGGTACAGCGGATCGCAACCGCCATCGATCATCCGTGCGAACCAGTACAACGCACCATCGGGATTGGAGCCGCGCACCGATTTATGCAGCGCGGAAATCTGGTCGTAAAACGCTTCGCCGCCCTTGTCGAACCGCCGACGGGTATCGCCCAAAAGACTTTGCAGCAGATCGACGCCGATTTCGCTGTTGTCTTCGGCAAGGTCCGAGGCGTTTTCCAGCAGGTTGAGCAGGCGTCGACCATCGCCATCGGCGGCGGACAGCAGCATCTGAAAGCCTTCATCGCTGAGGGTCAGTTGCCGTTTGCCCAGGCCACGCTCTTCGGTGAGCGCACGATGCACCAGTTTGCGCAGCGCCGCTTCGTCGAGGCTTTTGAGCACGTAGACGCGCGCCCGGGAGAGCAAAGCGTTATTGAGTTCGAACGAGGGGTTTTCCGTGGTCGCGCCGATGAAAATCAGCGTGCCGTCTTCGACGTAGGGCAGGAAGGCGTCCTGCTGCGACTTGTTGAAGCGATGCACTTCGTCGACGAACAGGATGGTGCGTTTGCCGTACTGGCCGGCCTGTTGCTTGGCGATTTCCACCGCCTGGCGGATTTCCTTCACGCCGGCCAATACAGCCGAGACCGTTTCGAAGTGCGCATCCGAGACTTCCGCCAGCAACCGCGCCAGGGTGGTTTTGCCCACGCCCGGCGGGCCCCAGAAAATCATCGAATGCAGCGCACCCTGCTCCAGCGCTTCGCGCAAAGGCTTGCCGCGAGCGAGCACGTGTTCCTGACCGACGTACTCGTCCAGATTGGCCGCACGCAAACGGGCGGCCAAGGGCTGAGCTATCGGGGCGCTGCGAAACAGGTCCATCACTGCTTATGAAACCTCACTATAAACACCGCAATACCTGTAGGAGCCGGCTTGCTGGCGATGGTGGGTCAGTCAACATCGTTGTTGAATGATAAACCGCCATCGCCAGCAAGCCGGCTCCTACAAGGGGCTGCGGTTTATTCCTGGATGATGTCCGCGCCTTTAGGGATGTCGAACTTGAACTTCGACGCCGGGATCGGCTCGTTGGCCTTCACGCCGGTAAACAGGATGTTGGTGCGCTGGCCGACGCTGTCGATCAGTTGCATGTCATTGACCAGGCCATTGCGGAACGACAGGCGCAGGCTGTCGAACAGGGTGTCCTTGGATTTCGGTTTCAGGGTGAAGTCGATCACGCCGCCGGCTTCCTTGGCGCTGATGGCGAAGCTCTGGCTGATCTTGGACACATCACCGGACAACAATAATGCCGGCGTCTGACTCAGACGCAGATCGAGGGTCTTGATGGTGGCCTGTTCCAGGTCCGGGTCCCACAGGGTCACTTTCTTGCCGTCGGAAACCACGACTTGCTCGGCCGGCGCATCGGTGTGCCAGTAGAACAGGCCCGGGCGCTGCAGCGACATTTCACCGGCCGTTTCCTGCAACTGGGTGCCGCTGCCATCGAGGGTCAGCTGCGAGAAGCGTGCAGTCAGGGTCTGGGATTTTTCCAGGAGTTGGGTCAGACGTGCCACGTCCTTGTCATCGGCGTGGGCCGAGAGCGTGGTCAAAGCCAGAACCGGCAGCAACAGCATGCGGATAAGACGCATGGGAGTCCTCATAACATTCGTGGGAGTTCGGACGGTGCGTCACCGCACCATCCTTGCAAATCAAATCAGTCGCGCACCGGGCCAGGCGCCAGGACTTCACGCGAACCGTTGGTGTTCATGGACGTCACGACCCCGGCCATTTCCATGGCTTCGATCATGCGTGCGGCGCGGTTGTAGCCGATCTTCAGCTTGCGCTGAACCGCAGAGATGGACGCGCGACGGCTTTCCAGCACGAACTGCACCGCTTCGTCGTACAGCGCATCGGTTTCAGCATCGTCATCACCGCCGCCACCGCCATTCTCAAAGCCGCTACCGGCCTCTTCGACACCGGCGAGGATGTCATCGTTGTATTCAGGCGCACCGCGCAGTTTCCAGGCTTCCACCACCCGGTGAACCTCGTCATCGGACACGAACGCGCCATGCACACGAATCGGCAGGCTGGTGCCCGGCGGCATGTAGAGCATGTCACCGTGGCCCAGCAGCTGCTCGGCACCACCCTGGTCGATGATGGTCCGCGAGTCGATCTTGCTCGACACCTGGAACGCCATGCGCGTCGGGATGTTCGCCTTGATCAGACCGGTGATCACGTCAACCGACGGACGCTGGGTCGCGAGGATCAAGTGGATACCGGCGGCACGGGCCTTCTGGGCGATACGGGCGATCAGCTCTTCAACCTTCTTGCCGACGATCATCATCATGTCGGCGAATTCGTCGACCACCACGACAATGGTCGGCAGCTTGGTCAGCAGCGGCGCTTCGTCGTGAATGCTTTCGCGCTTGTACAGCGGATCGGTCAGCGGCGTGCCGGCGTCCTGGGCTTCCTTGACCTTGGCGTTGAAGCCGGACAGGTTTCGCACGCCCATCTTCGCCATCAGTTTGTAGCGACGCTCCATCTCCGCCACGCTCCAGCGCAGGGCGTTGGCCGCGTCCTTCATGTCGGTCACAACCGGGCACAGCAAGTGCGGAATGCCTTCGTAGATCGACAGTTCAAGCATTTTCGGGTCGATCATGATCAGCTTGGCGTCTTCCGGGCCGGACTTGAACAGGATCGACAGAATCATCGCGTTCACACCCACCGACTTACCGGAACCTGTCGTACCGGCCACCAGCAAGTGCGGCATTTTCGCGAGGTCGGTGATGACCGGCTTGCCGCCGATGTCATGACCCAGGGCCAGGGTGACCGGGGATTTGAAGTTGTCGTACTCAGGCGTCGACAGCACTTCGGAGAAGCGCACGATCTGCCGGTCTTCGTTGGGAATCTCGATACCGACGGTGGTCTTGCCCGGAATCACTTCCACCACCCGCACGCTGGTCACGGCCAGGGAACGCGCCAGGTCTTTCGCCAGGTTGGCGATGCGGCTGACCTTGACCCCGGCGGCAGGCTGGATTTCGTAACGGGTAATCACCGGGCCCGGGTGAATCGAGTCTACCGAGACTTCGACGCCGAATTCCTTGAGCTTGATTTCCAGCAAGTGGCCAACGGCCGCCAGCGACTCCGGGGAATAATTGAGTTGTTTCTTTTCTGCAGGATCGAGAATCGAGATCGGCGGCAAGGTGCCTTCGACGGCGCTGTCGACGAACAGCGGCGCCTGTTTCTCTTTTTCCACGCGCTGGCTTGGCGCGGCGGGTTTTGGCGGCGCGGGGGCAATCACCGGCGGGACCTGCTTCTCGCGGTCCGACATGTGTTTGCTCAGGGCTTGCTCGCGCTCGATCAGGCGTTCCTTGACCTTGGCTTGCTCGCGCTTGTCGGTAACGGTCGGTGCGACCACCTCATGCACGCGATCATCGACTTCACGCAACTGCGCAACCAGCTGCTTGCGTTCGACACGGGCAGCCCACCAGCGGTTGGCCGCGCCCTGGAACACCTCGAACAGGTCGAGGGTGATCTTGCCGGTAACGTCCATCACCTTGAACCACGACAGGTCGGTGAACACCGTCAGGCCGAACAGGAACAACGCGATGAACAGCAAGGTGCTGCCCTGGATATTCAGTGCATTGCGGGCCAGATCGCCAAGGCTTTCGCCCAACGCGCCGCCCGCGCCGGCCGGCAGACCGGTCGGTGCATGGAAATGGATGTGGGCCAGGGCCGCGCCCGACAGCACCAGGAACACCAGGCCGATCAGGCGCCAGGAAAACAGCCAACCGCTCCACTGCCACGGCTCGTGGCGTTGACGGAAGATCTGGTAGGTCTTGACCGCCAGCAACAGCGGGAAAATGTAGGCGAAGTAACCCAGCACCATGAACAGGATGTCGGCACTGTAGGAGCCGACCGGTCCGCCAAAGTTTTGAACATCGTCAATCTTGCTGTTATGGCTCCAGCCCGGATCGTCCTTGCCGTAAGTCAACAAGGCCATCATCAGGAACAGGCACAGACCGCCGATGGCGATCAATGCACCTTCCTTGAGCCGGTAGTGCAAATGCTGGCGCCAGAGCGGAACGACGGCTGGTTTAGGTGCTGCGGTGGATTTCTTCAAAACGCTTCTTTTCCTGCGCCTATGGCGCGTCCATCTGTTGAATGACTATAAAAAACTGCCCAATCCAGGCAGGTAAAAAAGTTAACCGGCGCAACTGGGACTACTTTTAACACTGCACTCCGGTTTTTATAAACACGGGGCACACTGAATATTCAAGTGACCGGCACGCATTGTACGGGTTTGTTCGTACGATGCCATGCTGGCAGGCCATGGATCAGCATAGCTAACGGCGCACCGATTGCGATTCAATTTGAGCACGCATTCTCTTTCGTGACAAAGGCTTATGAGGTGTTTTATGAGCGAATCCAAGCATTGCCGCCTGATCATTCTGGGTTCCGGCCCTGCCGGTTACAGCGCAGCGGTTTATGCCGCCCGCGCCAACCTCAAACCTGTGGTCATTACCGGCATACAGGCAGGTGGCCAGCTCACCACCACCGTCGAAGTCGACAACTGGCCCGGTGACGTCGAAGGCCTGACCGGCCCGGTACTGATGGAACGCATGCAAAAACACGCCGAGCGCTTTGACACAGAGATCGTTTACGACCACATCCACACAGCCAAGTTGCAACAGCGCCCGTTCGAACTTATCGGCGACGGCGGCACTTATACGTGCGACGCACTGATTATTGCCACCGGCGCTTCGGCGCAGTATCTGGGTCTGCCCTCGGAAGAGGCCTTCGCCGGCAGAGGGGTTTCGGCCTGCGCAACGTGCGACGGCTTCTTCTACCGCAACCAGGTAGTCGCCGTAGTCGGTGGCGGCAATACCGCTGTTGAAGAAGCGTTGTATTTGTCCAACATCGCCAAGGAAGTCCACTTGATCCACCGACGCGACAAGTTGCGCTCGGAGAAAATCCTTCAGGACAAACTCTTCGAAAAAGCTGCCAACGGTAATATCCGTTTGCACTGGAACCAGAATCTCGATGAAGTGCTGGGCGATGCCAGCGGCGTGACCGGCGCCCGCCTGCGCGAAAGCCACAGCGGCGAAACCAGCGAGCTGTCGGTGGCCGGCGTGTTCATCGCCATTGGCCACAAGCCCAATACCGGACTGTTCGAAGGCCAGCTGAAAATGCGTGACGGTTATCTGCTGATCAGAGGCGGCAGCGAAGGCGATGCCACCGCCACCGAGATCCCCGGCGTGTTCGCCGCCGGTGATGTGGCCGACCACGTTTATCGCCAGGCCGTCACTTCCGCCGGCGCCGGCTGCATGGCCGCACTCGACGCCGAGAAATACCTCGACGACATTCCGGCCGTTTGACGGCAAACTTCACGGTGGGCCCAACCGCCCACCACTGCCCTCCCCTTCTGTAAGCCCGGATGCCATGCTGACTTGGTTACAACGCAACACCCTGACCTTCCCGCCGCTGGAAAAAGCCATGCGCGATCCCAACGGATTGCTGGCTGCGGGCGGCGATCTGTCCGCCGATCGTCTGATTCAGGCCTATCGCCATGGCTGCTTTCCGTGGTTTTCGGAAGGCCAGCCGATTCTCTGGTGGTCGCCGGATCCGCGTACCGTGCTGTTTCCCGACGAACTGCATGTCTCGCGCAGCCTCAGCAAGCTGCTGCGTCAGCAACGCTATCAAGTGACCTTTGATCAGGATTTTGCTGCGGTCATTCGCGCGTGCGCTGCACCGCGCGAATATGCCGACGGGACCTGGATCACCGAAGCGATGCAGAACGCCTACCTCGCGCTGCACCAGCGGGGCTACGCGCATTCGGTAGAGGTCTGGGATCAGGGTGAACTGGTCGGCGGGCTCTATGGCCTGGCAATGGGGCAGTTGTTCTTCGGCGAATCCATGTTCAGCCGCGCCGACAACGCCTCCAAATTCGGCTTTGCCACCCTGGTCAAACATCTGAAAGACTCGGGTTTCGTGCTGATCGACTGCCAGATGCCCACCGACCATTTGCACAGCCTGGGCGCCCGCGCCATTCCTCGTCGCGAGTTTGCCCGCTATCTTGCGCAGCATCTGGACCAACCCAGCCGTGCCACCTGGGTTTGCTGAGCGACTTTCGCGCGCGTGGCTTACACTTAATTCAAAGCTTATACCGAGGGTTGATCATGACCGAGTTGGCGCGTTTGAAGTTTTATGCCACTCAGCCCCACTCTTGCAGTTATCTGCCCGAGGAGCAGGCCACAACGCTGTTCCTCGACCCTAGCCAGCCCATGGATGTGCATGTCTATGCAGACCTGTCTGAAATGGGTTTTCGTCGCAGCGGCGATCATCTTTATCGGCCACATTGCCAGAATTGCAATGCGTGCGTGCCTGCGCGCATTCCGGTAGCGCAATTTTCGCCGAATCGTCAGCAGAAACGCATTTTCAAGCGCAATGCCGACGTGCAGGTGCGCCCGACCAAGCCGAAGTTCAGCGAAGAGTACTTCGACCTGTATCAGCGCTACATCGAACAGCGTCATGCCGATGGCGACATGTACCCGCCGAGTCGTGACCAGTTCTCGACCTTCCTGGTGCGTGACCTGCCATTTTCGCGTTTCTACGAATTTCGCCTGGAGGGCCAGCTGTTGGCGGTGGCGGTCACTGACTTGCTGCCGAACGGTCTGTCGGCGGTCTACACCTTCTACGAACCCTCTGAAGAACGCCGCAGCCTGGGGCGCTATGCGATTCTCTGGCAAATCGCCGAGGCCCAGCGCCTGGGGCTTGAAGCGGTCTACCTCGGATACTGGATCAAGAACTGCAAAAAAATGAGCTACAAGACCCAATATCGCCCGATCGAACTGTTGATTAATCAGCGCTGGGTCATCCTGAACTAGAACCCCTTGGCTTAAACCCCATTTTTCGGGCACAATGCACGCCGCTTTTGCCTGGCGCAGTTGCACCGGGCCATTCATTGGACACCGAGGGCTTTACTGCATGTCGAAAGAAGACAGCTTCGAAATGGAAGGCACTGTCGTCGACACCCTGCCCAACACCATGTTTCGCGTGGAGTTGGAAAATGGGCACGTCGTAACCGCGCATATCTCCGGCAAGATGCGCAAGAACTACATTCGTATTCTTACCGGTGACAAAGTGCGCGTCGAGCTGACGCCCTATGACTTGAGCAAAGGGCGCATCACTTACCGCGCTCGCTAATCAAGTCAATACAAGACGCCCGGCTTTTGCCGGGCGTTTTTGTTTGTCTGCGATTTGGTGTGGCTTGGCTTGGTGTGAATATCCATTTTTTTGGTGATGGCTGGTATTGGTTCCGCTCTTACAGCGGGTCACTTTCGAAAAGCGCGAAAGTAACCAAAGCGCTCTTGCCCCTTTCGTTCGGTGGCTCGCTAAGGCTCGCCATACCCTCGCTCCGGTCCTGCTCCGTGGGCACGCCGCCATCGGCCATCCATGGCCGGGGGCGGCTAACCCGGCATCCTGCCGGGTTGCCCACTGCGCAGAACCTCCACTCGGCCTCTCGAGGGGGCGACTACCGCCACAGCCGCCGAGGCGGCCTGAAAGCCGACCTGGCTTTACGGTCGTGCGCACACTTCCGCATTGTGGTGGCTGCACTAATTTTGGATGTTTGCACATCCCCCTGTAGGAGCCGGCTTGCTGGCGATGACGTCCTTTTAGGCGACAAATGCGTCGACTGACCCACCGCTATCGCCAGCAAGCCGGCTCCTACAGTTGATCGTATTTATCCAAACGCATCTGCATTTCCTTTGTAGGAGCCAGCTTGCTGGCGATGGACGTCAACGATAACGCGGGCTGTCTGAATGAACGCGTCGCCCAAACGCTTTTCGCCGGCAAGCCGGCTCCTACAAGGGATTGGGTTCACACGATTCAAAATTGTAGGAGCTGGCTTGCCAGCGATGGACGTCAACGATAACGCGGGGTGTCTGAATGAACGCGTTGTCCAGACGATTTTCGCCGGCAAGCCGGCTCCTACAGGGAATCGAGTTTGCTTTTGATTTT
>NZ_JACNDU010000005.1:0-302920 GCF_017351735.1 Pseudomonas sp. FW300-N2A2
AAGCGCTTTGGTTACTTTCGCGCTTTTCGAAAGTGACTCGCTGTAAAAGCGAAACCATAAGCAGCCGTGACCGCAGTAACGGATATGTACACCCTCAAAAAACCGACCGCCTGACACAAAGCCTTCGCGAGCAAGCTTCGCTCCTACAAAAAGCAGATAGGTTATTAGACGATTGTCGACAATACCTATTTATCCTTTGACTATTACCCCGCTATTCGCTAGTTTTTGCCGCATTAGCTTTCAAGGTGTCGACAATATGCTGGATCAACTCGATCCCCCAGTCATTGCCCAGGACGATTCGGAAACACTTTCCGAGAACGTCTTCCGGCGCATTCAGGCGGCCATCGTCAAAGGCGAGATCGCCCCGGGCAGCAAAATCTCCGAACCGGAACTGGCGCGCACCTACGGCATCAGCCGCGGCCCGCTGCGCGAAGCGATCCACCGTCTGGAGGGCCAGCGCCTGCTGGTTCGCGTGCCGCACGTCGGCGCACGAGTGGTTTCCCTGAGCCATGCCGAGCTGCTGGAACTCTACGAAATCCGCGAATCCCTCGAAGGCATGGCCTGTCGCCTGGCCGCCGAACGCATGACGGTCGAAGAAATCGACGAACTGCGCCGGGTCCTCGAAACCCACGAGCGTGATGCCGCGTTTCAAGCCGGTGTCGGCTACTACCAGCAGGAAGGCGATTTCGACTTCCACTACCGAATCATCCAGGGCAGCGGCAACCGCACCCTGACGCAGATGCTTTGCGGCGAGCTTTATCAACTGGTGCGCATGTACCGCATCCAGTTTTCCACCACGCCCAATCGCCCGCGCCAGGCCTTTGCCGAGCACCACCGGATTCTCGATGCCATCGCCGACCGTGACGGTGAACTGGCCGAGTTGTTGATGCGCCGTCACATCGGCGCCTCCAAACGCAATATCGCCCGTCACTACCAGGACGGCGCTAACCCGACAGCCACTGAACGAGGTGAGTCATGAGTTCCAACAAGAGCACTCCAGGCCAGCGTTTCCGCGATGCGGTCGCCAGCGAACATCCGCTGCAAGTGGTCGGCGCGATCAACGCCAACCACGCGTTGCTGGCCAAGCGCGCCGGTTTCAAGGCTATTTACCTGTCGGGCGGCGGCGTTGCTGCCGGCTCCCTCGGCGTGCCGGACCTGGGCATCACCGGCCTGGACGACGTGCTGACCGACGTACGTCGCATCACCGACGTCTGCGACCTGCCGTTGCTGGTGGACGTGGACACCGGTTTCGGTTCCTCGGCGTTCAATGTCGCCCGTACCGTGAAGTCGATGATCAAGTTCGGCGCGGCAGCGATTCACATCGAAGACCAGGTTGGCGCCAAGCGCTGCGGTCACCGCCCTAATAAAGAAATCGTCTCGCAGCAGGAAATGGTCGACCGCATCAAGGCCGCTGTTGATGCGCGCACCGATGACAGCTTCGTGATCATGGCTCGCACCGACGCCCTGGCTGTTGAAGGCCTGGAATCCGCACTGGATCGCGCTGCGGCGTGCATCGAGGCCGGCGCCGACATGATCTTCCCGGAAGCCATCACCGAACTGGAGATGTACAAGCTGTTCGCCAGCCGTGTGAAAGCGCCGATCCTGGCCAACATCACCGAATTCGGCGCGACGCCGCTGTACACCACCGAGCAGTTGGCCGGTGCCGATGTGTCGCTGGTGCTATACCCATTGTCCGCGTTCCGCGCCATGAACAAGGCCGCAGAAAACGTCTACACCGCGATCCGCCGCGACGGTACGCAACAGAACGTGATCGACACCATGCAGACGCGCATGGAGCTTTACGATCGCATCGACTACCACACGTTCGAGCAGAAGCTCGATGCGTTGTTCGCTGCTAAAAAGTAATGAAAGCCCTGTAGGAGCGAAGCTTGCTCGCGAAGACGGACTGACATTCAAAATCAATGTCGTCTGAGACACCGCTTTCGCGAGCAAGCTTCGCTCCCACAAGTTTCCCTAACAAATTCAAAAACTGGAGACAGCAATGGCCGAAGCAAAAGTACTCAGTGGCGCCGGGCTCCGTGGCCAGGTTGCCGGGCAAACCGCACTGTCCACCGTGGGCCAGTCGGGCGCAGGCCTGACCTATCGCGGCTACGACGTTCGCGAACTGGCGGCTGACGCCCAATTTGAAGAAGTGGCTTACCTGCTGCTGTACGGCGAACTGCCGACCCTGGCGCAACTCGCCGCTTACGTGAGCAAACTCGGCAAGCTGCGCGACCTGCCGCAAGCGCTGAAAGAAGTGCTGGAACGCATCCCCGCCGACGCCCACCCGATGGACGTGATGCGCACCGGTTGCTCGTTCCTGGGCAACATCGAGCCGGAGAAGGATTTCTCCGAGCAGCATGACAAAACCGACCGCCTGCTGGCCGCGTTTCCGGCGATCATGTGCTACTGGTATCGCTTCAGCCACGACGGCAAACGCATCAGCTGCGTGAGCGACGAGCCCTCCATCGGCGGCCACTTCCTGCACCTGCTGCACGACAAGAAACCGAGCGAGCTGCACGTCAAAGTGATGAACGTTTCGCTGATCCTCTACGCGGAACACGAATTCAACGCCTCGACCTTCACCGCACGGGTGTGTGCATCGACTTTGTCCGACCTGTTCTCCTGCATCACCGCCGCCATCGGTTCCCTGCGCGGTCCGCTGCACGGCGGCGCCAACGAAGCGGCGATGGAAATGATCGAGCGCTTCAAATCGCCGGAAGAGGCGATCAAAGGCACCCTCGGCATGCTTGAGCGCAAGGACAAGATCATGGGCTTCGGCCACGCGATCTATAAGGACAACGATCCGCGCAACGAGGTGATCAAGGGTTGGTCGAAAAAGCTCGCTGAAGAGGTGGGTGACACTGTCTTGTTCCCGGTTTCCGAAGCCATCGACAAGACCATGTGGGAGCAGAAAAAACTGTTCCCCAACGCCGACTTCTACCATGCGTCGACGTACCACTTCATGGGTATCCCGACCAAGTTGTTCACACCGATTTTCGTCTGCTCGCGCCTGACCGGCTGGGCGGCGCATGTGTTCGAACAACGTGCCAACAACCGCATCATCCGCCCGAGCGCCGAATACACCGGCGTCGAACAGCGCAAGTTCGTGCCAATCGAACAACGCTGAATGGTGGGGGCGGGCACCGAGCCGTGAACCTTGTAGGAGCGAAGCTTGCTCGCGAAGGCGGTCTGACATTCCAAATCAATGTCGACTGGTACACCGCTTTCGCGAGCAAGCTTCGCTCCTACAGGGGGGCGGTTTTCCAATCAAATTCTGGTGCCGCCCCGCCTTTTGTTATTACCGTGACCGAGTCCTGACGATGAACACTGAATTCCGTAAACCGCTGCCCGGCAGCCATCTGGATTATTTCGACGTCCGTGCGGCAGTCGAAGCCATCCAGCCCGGCGCCTACGACACTCTGCCGTACACCTCCCGCGTGCTGGCGGAAAACCTGGTGCGTCGCTGCGACCCGGCCACGCTCACCGAATCCCTGAAGCAATTCATCGAGCGCAAACGCGACCTCGATTTCCCATGGTTCCCGGCCCGTGTGGTGTGCCACGACATCCTTGGCCAGACCGCATTGGTCGACCTCGCCGGCCTGCGTGACGCCATCGCTTTGCAAGGTGGCGACCCGGCGCAAGTGAACCCGGTGGTGCCGACGCAATTGATCGTCGATCACTCGCTGGCCGTTGAGCGCGGTGGCTTCGATCCACAGGCGTTCGAGAAGAACCGCGCCATCGAGGACCGTCGCAACGAAGACCGTTTCCACTTCATCAACTGGACCAAAAAAGCCTTCAAGAACGTTGACGTGATCCCGCCGGGCAACGGGATCATGCACCAGATCAACCTGGAGAAAATGTCGCCGGTGATTCAGGTGCGCGACGGCGTGGCGTTCCCCGACACCTGCGTCGGCACCGACAGCCACACCCCGCACGTCGATGCGCTGGGCGTGATCGCCATCGGCGTCGGTGGCCTCGAAGCGGAAAGCGTAATGCTCGGCCGCGCATCGTGGATGCGCCTGCCGGAAAGCGTCGGCGTTGAACTGACCGGCAAGCTGCAACCGGGCATCACCGCCACCGACATGGTGCTGGCGCTGACCGAGTTCCTGCGCAAGCAAAAAGTCGTCGGCGCATGGCTGGAATTCTTCGGCGAAGGCGCTTCCGCGCTGACCCTCGGCGACCGCGCAACCATCTCCAACATGGCCCCGGAATACGGCGCCACGGCGGCGATGTTCTACATCGACCAGCAGACCATCGACTACCTGAAACTCACCGGCCGCGAAGACGAGCAGGTGCAGTTGGTCGAGAACTACGCCAAGACCACGGGCCTGTGGGCCGACAGCCTGAAGGGCGCGCAATATGAGCGCGGCTTGACCTTCAACCTGTCCTCGGTGGTGCGCAACATGGCCGGCCCGAGCAACCCGCACGCCCGTGTAGCGGTGTCGGATCTGGCGGCCAAAGGCATTTCCGGCCAGTGGGACGACGTGCCCGGCCAGATGCCGGACGGCGCGGTGATCATCGCCGCCATCACCAGCTGCACCAACACCAGCAACCCGCGCAACGTGATCGCTGCCGGCCTGTTGGCGCGCAACGCCAACAAGCTCGGGTTGACCCGCAAGCCATGGGTCAAATCGTCCCTGGCACCGGGCTCGAAAACCGTGGCCTTGTACCTCGATGAAGCGGGCCTGACTGACGAACTGGAACAGCTCGGTTTCGGCGTCGTGGCTTTCGCTTGCACCACCTGCAACGGCATGTCCGGCGCGCTCGATCCGGTGATCCAGCAAGAGATCATCGACCGCGACCTGTACGCCACGGCCGTACTCTCCGGCAACCGTAACTTCGATGGCCGGATTCACCCGTACGCCAAGCAAGCGTTCCTCGCGTCGCCGCCGTTGGTGGTCGCGTACGCCATCGCCGGCACCATCCGTTTCGACATCGAAAAAGATGTGTTGGGCCTGGATGCGAACGGCAAGGAAATCCGCCTGAAAGACATCTGGCCGAGCGATGAAGAAATCGATGCGGTGGTGAAAGCCTCGGTGAAGCCGGAGCAGTTCCGTCAGGTCTACATTCCGATGTTCGCCATCCACGAAGACACCGGCCCGAAAGTCGCGCCGCTGTACGACTGGCGCGAGATGAGCACCTACATCCGCCGTCCGCCGTACTGGGAAGGTGCGCTGGCCGGCGCGCGTCCGCTCAAGGGCATGCGCCCGCTGGCGGTGCTGCCGGACAACATCACCACCGATCACCTGTCGCCGTCGAACGCGATCATGCTCGACAGCGCCGCCGGCGAATACCTGGCGAAAATGGGCCTGCCGGAAGAGGACTTCAACTCCTACGCCACGCACCGCGGTGACCACCTGACCGCGCAACGCGCCACCTTTGCCAACCCGAAACTGTTCAATGAAATGGTCCAGGAAAACGGCAAGGTCAAGCAGGGTTCGCTGGCCCGCGTCGAGCCGGAAGGCAAGGTCATGCGCATGTGGGAAGCCATCGAAACCTACATGGAGCGCAAGCAGCCGCTGATCATCATTGCCGGCGCCGACTACGGTCAGGGTTCGTCCCGCGACTGGGCGGCCAAAGGCGTGCGTCTGGCCGGTGTGGAAGCGATTGCCGCCGAAGGTTTCGAGCGCATCCACCGCACCAACCTGGTGGGCATGGGCGTGTTGCCGCTGGAGTTCAAACCGGGCACCAACCGTCACACCCTGGCCATCGACGGCAGCGAAACCTACGACGTGATCGGTGAGCGTACGCCGCGTGCCGAGCTGACGCTGGTGATCCATCGCAAGAACGGTGAACGCGTCGAGGTGCCGGTCACCTGCCGTCTCGACACCGCCGAAGAGGTGTCGATCTACGAGGCCGGTGGCGTGCTGCAACGCTTCGCCCAGGACTTCCTCGAAGAATCGGCCGTCGCCGTCTAAAACATGCTGTGCGGGCACGGAGTTTCAAATTCCGTGTCCGCTTTGAAGGAGCACCAATGGCTCACGCACCTCAAATCAAAATCCCCGCCACCTACATGCGTGGCGGCACCAGCAAAGGCGTGTTTTTCAGCCTGAAAGACTTGCCCGAAGCCGCACAGGTTCCAGGCCCGGCACGCGATGCCTTGTTGTTGCGGGTGATCGGCAGTCCCGACCCGTACGACAAGCAAATCGACGGCATGGGCGGCGCGACCTCCAGCACCAGCAAAACCGTGATCCTGTCGAAAAGCATCAAGGCTGATCACGATGTCGATTACCTGTTCGGCCAAGTCTCCATCGACAAACCTTTCGTCGACTGGAGCGGCAACTGCGGCAACCTGTCCGCAGCGGTCGGTTCGTTCGCCATCAGCAACGGTCTGGTCGATGCCAGCCGCATTCCGCACAACGGTGTGGCGGTGGTGCGCGTGTGGCAGGCCAATATCGGCAAGACCATCATCGCCCACGTGCCGATCACCAACGGTGAAGTGCAGGAAACCGGTGATTTCGAACTCGACGGCGTGACCTTTCCGGCGGCCGAAGTACAAGTCGAATTCATGGACCCGGCGGCAGAAGAAGAGGGCGGCGGTGGTTCGATGTTTCCGACCGGCAACCTGGTGGATGACCTCGAAGTGCCCGGCGTCGGGACCTTCAAGGCGACCATGATCAATGCGGGCATTCCGACCATCTTCGTCAATGCCGAAGACATCGGTTACACCGGCACCGAGTTGCAGGGCGCCATCAACGGTGATCCGAAAGCGCTGGCGATGTTCGAGACCATTCGTGCGTATGGCGCGTTGCGCATGGGGCTGATCAAGTCGCTGGACGAAGCGGTCAAGCGTCAGCACACGCCCAAGGTTGCCTTCGTGGCCAAACCGGCGGATTACGTTGCCTCCAGCGGTAAAGCGATTGCTGCGGGTGACGTCGACTTGCTGGTGCGTGCGTTGTCGATGGGCAAGTTGCACCACGCGATGATGGGGACTGCTGCGGTGGCTATCGGCACTGCTGCCGCCATTTCCGGCACGTTGGTAAACCTCGCAGCGGGCGGTATCGAACGCAACGCCGTGCGCTTCGGTCATCCGTCCGGCACGTTGCGCGTAGGCGCTGAAGCCAGCCAGGTGAACGGCGAGTGGACAGTCAACAAAGCCATCATGAGCCGCAGTGCGCGGGTGCTGATGGAAGGCTTCGTGCGCATACCTGGCGACGCCTTCTAACCCGACACAACCCCTGTAGGAGCCGGCTTGCCGGCGATGGCGTCCTTTCAGGCGATACATGTATCGCTGACCCACCGCTATCGCCGGCAAGCCGGCTCCTACAGGGGACCGCATTTCAATTATAAGAATGTGATTTACCTGAACCGAGGTCCCATCAACGAACCACTTTACGAGTGAATCGAACATGAGCACCAACGTCGACCTGAACAACCGCCCCGACTACGACACGGTCCTGCAGGACATTGCCGACTACGTCCTCAACTTCAAAATCGAATCCAGAGAAGCCCTCGACACTGCCCGCAATTGTCTGATGGATACTTTGGGCTGCGGCCTCCTGGCCCTGCGCTTCCCCGAGTGCACCAAGCACCTTGGCCCGATTGTCGAAGGCACCGTCGTCCCGTTCGGCGCTCGCGTGCCGGGCACCAACTACCGTCTCGATCCGGTCAAGGCAGCCTGGGACATCGGCTGCATCGTGCGCTGGCTCGACTACAACGACACCTGGCTCGCCGCCGAATGGGGACATCCCTCCGATAACCTCGGGGGCATTCTTGCGGTGGCCGATCACCTGTCGCAGAAGCGCCTGGCCAATGGCGATGCGCCGCTGACCGTTCGCGCCGTACTCGAAGCGATGATCATGGCTCATGAGATTCAAGGCGTGATTGCGCTGGAAAACTCCTTCAACCGTGTTGGCCTCGATCACGTCATCCTGGTGAAAGTCGCCTCGACCGCCGTCACCGCCAAACTCATGGGCGCCAATCGCGAGCAGATGCTGTCGGCGTTGTCCCATGCTTTCGCTGATGGTCAGGCGTTGCGCACGTATCGGCATGCACCGAATGCCGGGTCGCGCAAATCCTGGGCGGCGGGCGATGCCACCAGCCGGGGCGTGCGTCTGGCCGACATCGCGATGCGTGGCGAGATGGGCATCCCCGGCGTATTGACCGCCAAACAGTGGGGCTTCTACGACGTATTGTTCAGCCACAGCAACAACGACCTGGCGCTCAAGCCTGAAGGCAAACGTGTGTTCAGTTTCTCCCGCCCGTACGGCAGTTACGTGATGGAAAATGTGCTGTTCAAGATCAGCTTCCCGGCCGAATTCCACGCACAAACCGCCTGCGAAGCCGCCGTCACCTTGCATCCGAAAGTCCGGAATCGCCTGCACGAAATCGACAAAATCGTCATCACCACCCATGAGTCGGCGATCCGCATCATTTCCAAGGTCGGCCCGCTGGCCAATGCGGCGGACCGCGATCATTGTCTGCAATACATGGCCGCGGTGCCGCTGGCGTTCGGCAATCTGGTGGCCGAGCAATACGAAGACGAATTCCACGCGGCGCACCCGATCATCGATGTGCTGCGCGAGAAAATGGTCATCGTCGAAGACCCGCGCTTCACCCGCGAATACCTGGAGGCTGACAAACGCTCGATCGCCAACGCGATTCAGGTGTTTTTCAAGGACGGCTCCAGCACCGAGAACGTGGTGGTGGAATACCCGATCGGCCATCGCCGGCGCCGCACCGACGGCATTCCGTTGCTGGAAGACAAGTTCAAAGCCAACCTGGCGACACGCTTCACCGGCCAGCGCAGTGCCGAGATTTTTGCCTTGTGCAAGGACCAGGCAGCGCTTGAAGCCACACCGGTGAACCGCTTCATGGACCTGTTCGTCATCTGATTGCATGCACAGACCTGTAGGAGCCAGGCTTGCCGGCGAAGGCGTCCTTGAATACGCCTTCGCCGGCAAGCCTGGCTCCTACAGGTTCCGTGTTAGCCATTTTTCCAGCGGCAGTTTGGTGATCGCAAACCCGGTCAACAAAATCGCCGAATAGATCATCAACTCTCGCGAAAGGCTTTGCCCCTCATACCAAGCGCCGATCACCACCGCGAACACCGGAAAAATGATGAACACAAACGACAAAATGATCGGGCTCAAGCGCTTGAGCAGCAAAAAATAAACGATAAACCCACCCACCGACGCCACCAGCCCAAGATAGAGCAGGGCGCCCCAGGAACGCAGGCTGATCCCATCGAACACCGGCGCTTCGACATTCAGCCCCGCGACAAACAGCATCAAGCCCGCAATGCCGATCGGCAGCGTGTTGTAGGTAATGACGCTGATCGCCGAGCCGTGTTTCTTGGTCACCACGTAACACAACGCATGCATCACCGCCGCACAGAGAATCGCCAGCACGCCGAACAGTTCAGCGTGGTCCAGATGCAATCCCTGGCTGCGAATAATCATGAACAGACTGCCGAAGCCGATGGCAATGCCGAGCACTTGTGACGGGTAGATTTTTTCTCGCAGAAACAGCGCGGAAAACACCAGGATGAACACCGGCATGCAACTGAACAACAGGGCCGTGAGCCCGGACGAAACATGCATCTCGCCGTAATTGAGCAAGTAATACGGCAGGCTGAAATACGACAGCGTCACGAACAGGAAAAACCAGCGGCTTTCCCTGGGGAACACCAACGGTTCACGACGGATGAGGGCGAAAACAAGGAACAACGGAAAGGCGATCAGGAACCGCAGCCCGGCGGCCGTCAGCGGTGGCACCGTTTCAACCGCAATCTTGATCCCGAGCCATGTCGTTCCCCAGCTCAGGCACACGATCAGAAACAGGACGCTGGTGATCAGCGCGGCTAACCAGGGTTTTCCAGTGCTTGAATTCGCGCTGAGAGCGATGGACATGATCGAGTTCCTTTTTTGTTGTCGGAATTGACCTGCATCTGCAAAAGGTCTATCCCTGATTGAACCTGCTCAAAGCACGCTATTCGGGACTTAAATGGGTGTCAAAGTAAGTATTGCCATGGTGTCAATCCTGCGCGACGGGCTCGTCAACGGACTGGGCGTGAAGTACAAGCGCCTGGCGGACGCCGTGGAAAAAGCGATCGTTGAAGGCGTGATCGAGCCCGGCTGCAAACTGCCGCCGCATCGGCTGTTGGCCGACAGCCTCGGCGTGACCATTGGCACCGTCAGCCGTGCTTACGGCGAACTCGAACGCGTAGGACGGGTGGTCGCTCGCGTAGGAGATGGCACTTACGTGCGTCAGCACGGGATGGAACGTCAGCGCGATGCTGGTTTTCGCAACGTCAGCGACGAGCCGCAGGCATGTTTCGACATGAGCCGTAATCAACCGATTCCGGGGCAGGAAGCACTGTTTTTAAGCCAGAGCTTGCAGGCGTTGGCACTCGATCCCGATGCCTTGCAGAGCATCAGCGGCTACACCGCCGATGCCGGATCGCTACGCCATCGTGCAGCGGGTGCGCACTGGTTGCGGCACCTGCAATTTGTGCCGGATGCCGAGCAGGTCGTATGCGTGAACGGCGGCCAGCACGGTCTGTTATGTGCCTTGATGGGGTTGCTCAAGGCGGGCGATACCGTGGTCACGGAACACCTGACTTACCCGGGGTTGATCAGCGTTGCACGCATGCTTGGGATCAAACTGATCGGCGTCGCGATGGATGACGAAGGGCTGATGCCCGATGCGCTGGAAGACGTTTGCCGCAACCATCGTGTGTCGGCGCTGTACTGCACGCCGACGATCCAGAATCCTACGGCGGCGGTGATGTCTGTCTCACGGCGTGAGGCGATTGCCGAGGTCTGTCGGCAGCACAATCTGCTGATCTTTGAGGATGAAGCCCACGCGGTGTTGGCTCGGCAGCGACCGTTGCCCTTGAGTTATTTCGCCCCGGAGCGCTCGGTGTTGATCGGCAGCCTGAGCAAAGCGGTTTCGGCGGGGTTGCGCGTCGGTTATCTGCATGCGCCGCAACCGTTGATCGGACGCTTGAGCGCGGCGGTACGCGGAACGTGCTGGATGGCCAGTCCGTTGGCGCTGGAGGTGGCGAGCCTTTGGATCGGAAACGGTAGTGCGGCGCAGTTGCTGGCTCAACAGATTATCGAGATCGGTCGGCGCAAGGCGTTGGTCAGTGGGGTGTTGGAGGGCGTGGTGTACAAAACCCATCCCGACAGCCCGCACTTCTGGATCGAAGTGCCCGAGCCGTGGCGGGCGTCGCAGATTGCGGCAGAACTCAAGGAAAACAATTACCTGGTCGCCACCGCCGAGGCGTTTGCGGTCGGGCATGGGGCGGTGCCGCAGTTCATTCGGGCGAGTGTGTGTAATTCGGCGGGGGATGATCGGTTGTTGATTCGAGGGTTTGAAGTGTTGGTCGGAGCATTAACAGAGACCGTGTAATCGTTCATCGCGAGCAGGCTCGCTCCCACAGTGGATTTGCGGCGTTCACAAAACCCCTGTGGGAGCGAGCCTGCTCGCGATGGCGGCCTGGCAGACGCTGAATAACTACTTGAACCGCCGCTCCACACCTTTCTCCACCAGAATCTTCGCCGAAATCTCTTCCACCGAAAAATGCGTGGAGTTGATGTGCGCAATATTCTCGCGGCGGAACAGGTTCTCCACCTCGCGCACTTCAAACTCGCACTGCGCGTAGCTCGAATAGCGGCTGTTGGGCTTGCGCTCGTTGCGGATCGCGGTCAGGCGGTCCGGGTCGATGGTCAGTCCGAACAACTTGTGCTGGTGGGCGCGCAGGGCGTTTGGCAGCGTCAGGCGCTCCATGTCGTCTTCGGTCAACGGATAGTTGGCCGCGCGGATGCCGAATTGCATCGCCATGTACAGGCACGTCGGCGTCTTACCACAACGCGACACCCCCACTAGGATCAGGTCGGCCTTGTCGTAATAATGCGTGCGCGCACCGTCGTCGTTGTCGAGGGCAAAGTTCACCGCCTCGATGCGTTCCATGTAATTGGAGTTGCCACCGATAGAGTGAGACTTGCCGACAGTGTAGGAAGAATGCTCGGTCAGTTCCTGTTCAAGCGGTGCCAGGAAAGTCGAGAAAATGTCGATCATGAAACCATTGGACGTCGCGAGGATCTCACGAATGTCCTGGTTGACGATGGTGTCGAATATGATCGGCCGGAAGCCGTCGGTTTCGGCGGCCTTGTTGATTTGTTGTACCATGGCCCGCGCTTTATCCACGTTGTCGATGTACGGCCGCGTGAATTTGCTGAAGGTAATGTTTTCGAACTGCGCCAGGAGGCTTTGACCCAGGGTTTCGGCGGTAATGCCGGTGCCATCGGAGATAAAGAAAGCAGATCGTTTCATTTGCACCTTGGGCCTTAAGCTAGTGACGAATCTTGGATATGATAGGCGCGGTTTGCCGGCCTCGAGTGGCCCGCATTCTCACTTATTTTCCAGGTCCAGGCCATATAGCCGGCAAATGCTCCTTTCGAGCGCCGGCTTCTGAGCTTTTCCAACACAGTTAGTGGAGAGATCACCTTGGTAGAGTACGTAGTTTCCCTCGATAAGCTCGGCAAACACGATGTTGAGCATGTGGGGGGCAAGAACGCATCCCTGGGCGAGATGATCAGTAACCTTGCAGGTGCCGGTGTATCGGTGCCCGGTGGCTTCGCCACGACAGCTCAGGCTTATCGTGATTTTCTGGAACTGAGCGGCCTGAACGATCAGATCCACGCCGCCCTCGACGCCCTGGACGTCGATGATGTCAACGCCCTGGCCAAGACCGGCGCCCAGATCCGTCAATGGATCATGGAAGCCGAGTTCCCCGAGAAGCTCAACACCGAGATCCGCACCGCGTTCGCCACGCTGTCGGCCGGTAACCCTGACATGGCCGTGGCCGTGCGCTCTTCCGCTACTGCCGAAGACCTGCCGGACGCTTCCTTCGCCGGTCAGCAGGAAACCTTCCTGAACATCCGTGGTGTCGAAAACGTCATTCGCGCCGCCAAAGAGGTGTTCGCTTCGCTGTTCAACGACCGTGCGATTTCCTACCGCGTGCACCAGGGCTTCGACCACAAGCTGGTCGCCCTGTCGGCTGGCGTGCAGCGCATGGTCCGCTCTGAAACCGGCACCGCCGGCGTGATGTTCACCCTCGATACCGAATCGGGCTTCCGTGACGTGGTGTTCATCACCGGCGCCTACGGCCTGGGTGAAACCGTCGTACAAGGCGCGGTGAACCCGGATGAGTTCTACGTCCACAAAGGCACGCTGGCCGCCGGTCGTCCGGCGATCCTGCGTCGCAACCTGGGCAGCAAAGCCATCAAGATGATCTACGGCGAAGTCGCCACGGCCGGCAAGTCGGTCAAGACCATCGACGTCGACAAGGCCGATCGCGCACGTTTCTGCCTGAGCGACGCCGAAGTCAGCGAACTGGCCAAACAAGCGATGATCATCGAGAAGCACTACCAGTGCCCGATGGACATCGAATGGGCCAAAGACGGCGACGACGGCAAGCTCTACATCGTTCAGGCCCGTCCTGAAACCGTGAAGAGCCGCACCCAGGCCAACGTCATGGAACGTTACCTGTTGAAAGAAACCGGCACCGTGCTGGTTGAAGGTCGCGCCATCGGCCAGCGCATCGGCGCCGGCAAAGTCCGTATCATCAAGGACGTGTCCGAGATGGACAAAGTCCAGCCGGGCGACGTGCTGGTTTCCGACATGACTGACCCGGACTGGGAACCGGTCATGAAGCGCGCCAGCGCCATCGTCACCAACCGTGGCGGTCGTACCTGCCACGCGGCGATCATCGCTCGCGAACTGGGCATTCCGGCCGTAGTCGGTTGCGGCAACGCCACCCAACTGCTGAAAGACGGCCAGGGCGTGACCGTTTCCTGCGCGGAAGGCGACACCGGTTACATCTTCGAAGGTGAGCTGGGCTTCGACATCAAGAAAAACTCCGTGGATGCCATGCCGGATCTGCCGTTCAAGATCATGATGAACGTCGGCAACCCGGACCGCGCCTTCGATTTCGCGCAACTGCCGAACGCCGGTGTGGGCCTGGCCCGTCTGGAATTCATCATCAACCGCATGATCGGTGTGCACCCTAAAGCGCTGTTGAACTACGACGGCCTGCCGCAGGAAATCAAGGACAGCGTCGACAAGCGCATCGCCGGTTACAACGATCCAGTCGGCTTCTACGTCGAGAAACTGGTCGAAGGCATCAGCACGCTGGCGGCTGCGTTTTATCCGAAAAAGGTCATCGTGCGTCTGTCGGACTTCAAGTCCAACGAATACGCGAACCTGATCGGCGGCAAGCTTTACGAGCCGGAAGAAGAAAACCCGATGCTGGGCTTCCGTGGCGCCTCGCGTTACATCAGCGAATCGTTCCGTGACTGCTTCGAACTCGAGTGCCGCGCCCTCAAGCGTGTGCGCAACGAGATGGGCCTGACCAACGTTGAAATCATGGTGCCGTTCGTCCGTACCCTGGGCGAAGCGAGCCAGGTCGTCGACCTGCTGGCCGAAAACGGTCTGGCCCGTGGCGACAACGGTCTGCGCGTGATCATGATGTGCGAACTGCCGTCCAACGCGATTCTGGCGGAAGAATTCCTTGAGTTCTTCGACGGTTTCTCCATCGGCTCCAACGACCTGACTCAGCTGACGCTGGGCCTGGACCGTGACTCCGGGATCATCGCTCACCTGTTCGACGAGCGTAACCCTGCGGTCAAGAAGCTGCTGGCGAACGCCATTGCCGCGTGCAACAAGGCGGGCAAGTACATCGGTATCTGCGGTCAGGGTCCTTCGGACCACCCTGATCTGGCCAAGTGGCTGATGGAGCAGGGCATCGAAAGCGTTTCGTTGAACCCCGACTCCGTACTGGAAACCTGGTTCTTCCTGGCTGAAGGTCAAGCTTCGGCTTGATGGTGTGGGAACGGCTCGCTCACTGTAGGAGCAAGGCTTGCCCGCGATGGCGTCTTCAAAATCGCTATCGCCAGCAAGCTGTGCTCCTACAGGGGGTGGCCGTTTTAAGAGATTGAAGTAGGGCGGGCTCCTCTGGATGCCGCCCTTTTTTGTGCAAGAGACTATGCAAAGCAGCAGCAACCTATTTCCTGTCGCCCTGATCAGCGCCGAGCGGCGCGGCGATCTGAGCGAAGACGTCTATCGTTTGAAACCCGGCAACAGCCCTGACGGCACCGTGGAACTGGCCGTGACCCGTCTGGGCATGGCGGACGCGCCCGCGCACGGTGGTGTGCCGGTGATTCTGTTGCACGGCAGTTTTTCCAATCGGCGCTTCTGGTTCTCCCCTAAAGGTCTGGGGCTGGGCGCCTATCTGGCGCGTCTGGGATTTGATGTGTGGATCGCGGAAATGCGCGGTCATGGCCTGTCCCAGCGCAATCAGAACTATCGCAAGAACCGCGTCGCCGACTACGCTCGTTACGATCTGCCGGCCATTGGCGCGTTCGTGCGCGAGCAGAGCGGCCAGGTTCCGCACTGGATCGGTCACTCGCTGGGTGGCATTACCCTGGCGGCAGCCTTGGGTGGCGGGTACATCGGTGAACCGGTCGTCGCGTCTGCGGCATTCTTCGGTACGCAAGTCAGCCGCACCTATTGGCCGTTGAAAATTCCGCCGGTGGAGTGGAGCGGGCGCTTCATTCTCAAGCGTTTTGCGCAGCTGTCCGGTTCACGGCTCAAGCGCGGCCCGGAGGACGAGCCGATTGGCCTGGCCCTGGAAAGCATGCGTTGGTATGGCCTGTTCGGGCGTTTTGGTGATGCCGACAAGGATTGGTGGGCCGGGCTGGCTGACGTTCAGAGCCCTGTGTTGGCCGTGAGTGCCGTCAGCGATCATCAGGATCCAGCGTGGGCGTGCCGCAAGTTGTTTGATCAGATCGGTTCAGAGCACAAGCAATTCATCAACCTTGGCCGTGAGCAGGGCTTTGGCGACAATTTCGGTCACGTGGAAATGTTGGTCAGCAAAGCCGCTCAAGCCGAAGTCTGGCCGTTGGTGGCGCGTTGGCTGTCGGACCAGCACACGCCTTTGCTCGGTGAAAAAGCGGATTTGGCCTCGGCAGTCTGAGCCCGATGCTCTATCAAGGGCATTCCGCTCTGATCGGCTTGCGGCTAAGATATGACGCATTGAGCTTTTCTGGTCACTTTGCGACATCCTCGATTGTCTTCCTCTTTACAGGAGTTTCTCGATGAACCATTACCTCACGCCTGACCTGTGCGACGCCTATCCGGAACTGGTACAGGTGCTGGAACCGATGTTCAGCAATTTCGGCGGCCGTGATTCCTTCGGCGGCGAAATCGTGACCATCAAGTGCTTCGAAGACAACTCGCTGGTCAAGGAGCAAGCCGAACTCAAGGGTAATGGCAAGGTGTTGGTGGTCGATGGTGGCGGTTCCCTGCGTCGCGCGCTGCTGGGCGACATGATCGCCGAGAAAGCCGCTAAAAACGGTTGGGAAGGGATGGTGATCTACGGGTGCATCCGCGACGTCGATGTCATCGCGCAGACTGATCTGGGCGTTCAGGCCCTGGCCAGTCACCCGATGAAAACCGACAAGCGTGGCATTGGCGATCTCAACGTTGTGGTGACGTTTGCCGGTGTGACGTTCCGTCCAGGCGAATACATTTATGCGGACAATAATGGCGTGATCATCTCGCCAAGCCCGCTGAAGATGCCTGAATAAGCGTTGCGCCAACCGAAGGGGTGAGGATGTTCGAGGAAGAAAACGCGCAGTGGGGGCTGGTGCATGCCCTGGTGCTGGATGGTAAAGGCGGCGCGCGTTCGATAGCCCGGACTGAACTCGATGACTTGCAGCTTCAGGCCCATGAAAGCCTGTGGCTGCACTGGGATCGCAGTCACCCGCAAACCCAGACCTGGCTGCGCAAATCCAGCGGTCTGAGCGAATTCAGCTGTGATCTGCTGCTTGAAGAGAACACCCGTCCGCGTCTTCTACAGCTTTCCGACAGCGAACTGCTGCTATTTTTGCGTGGGGTCAACCTCAACCCCGGGGCCGAGCCGGAAGACATGGTCTCGGTGCGGATCTTCGCCTCGGCACAGCGGGTTATTTCCCTGCGCCTGCGTCCATTGCGCGCCACCGACGAGTTGCTGGTGCAGCTCGCGGAAGGCAAGGGGCCGAAGACTGCCTCCGAACTGATTCTTTATATGGCCCAGTACCTCACCAACAAAGTGCAGGATCTGGTCAGTTGCCTCTCGGAAGTGGTCGATGAGGAAGAAGAAAAACTGGATGCCGACGAACGGTATTCACCCGAGCATGACTCCATTTTGCAGATCCGTCGCAGGGCTGCTGCGCTGAAACGTTTCCTGGCACCGCAGCGGGATATTTTCGGACAACTGACCCGGATAAAACTACCCTGGTTTGTCGAAGATGACGGCGACTACTGGAACGAATTGAACAACAGCCTGACCCGCTATCTCGAAGAGCTGGAATTGACCCGGGAGCGGGTGGGGCTGGTCCTCGAGGCCGAGGACAGACGTTTGAGCGTGCGTATGAATCGCACGATGTACCGCTTCGGGATCATCACCGGAATCTTTTTGCCGATGAGTTTTCTGACCGGTCTTTTGGGTATCAACGTCGGCGGTATTCCGTTCTCTGCCAGCCCGTATGGCTTCCTGATTGCCTGCCTGATGATGATCTCGGTGGCACTGGGGCAGTGGTGGTTATTCCGACGTTTGCGCTGGGTATGACGATGCGCCATGTGACCCGGGTAAATTTGACCGCGTCTTTCACAGACATCACGAGAGGTGCGTATGCACGATCCGTTTGAACAGTCTTTGCGTGACATGCTGAACGCTTCGCCGTCTACCCGCGACGACGATGCGTGTCTTGGGCGCGTCCTGAAAACCGCCAACCGCCAGGTCGGCGCGGGCGATCTGTTCAGCCTGCTGGGCCGCTGGTTGCCCGCGCTGATGATTGCCTTGAACAACGGATCGGCTCACGTCTCGCCGGTTTCCCGTCACCGTAAACCTACCGTTCGCACTGCTGATAAGGCTGATTGAATATGGAACTTGATCTCTGGACTCAGAGCCTCGTCACTGCAATGACTGCGTTATGGACCAAGGTTGCGAATTTCATTCCGAACCTGTTCGGCGCACTGGTCGTGCTGCTGTTGGGTTTCGTCGTGGCGAAACTTTTGGATACTTTGCTGTCCAAGTTGCTCGCCAAGCTCGGTCTCGACCGCTTGATGGGCGGCACCGGTCTGACAAAATTGCTGTCCCGGGCCGGCCTTCAAGTGCCGATTTCGACGCTGATAGGCAAAATTGTCTATTGGTTCGTTTTGCTGATTTTTCTGGTTTCTGCAGCAGAATCGCTTGGACTTGAACGAGTTTCGGCTACGCTGGACATGCTTGCGCTGTATTTGCCGAAAGTGTTTGGCGCCGCGCTGGTGCTGCTGGTAGGTGTTTTGCTGGCACAACTGGCCAATGGGCTGGTGCGAGGTGCGGCAGAGGGCGTAGGGCTGGATTACGCCGCCGGGCTGGGGCGAATTGCCCAGGGCCTGGTGATTATCATCAGTATTTCGGTCGCAATCAGCCAGTTGGAGGTCAAGACTGACCTGCTCAACCATGTGATTGTGATTGTTTTGATTACCGTTGGTCTGGCGGTAGCGCTGGCCATGGGGTTGGGAAGCCGGGAAATTGCCGGTCAGATTCTTGCGGGAATCTATGTGCGTGAGTTGTATCAGGTTGGGCAACAAGTGCGTGTTGGCGAGGTCGAAGGTCAGATCGAAGAGATCGGCACGGTTAAGACCACATTGCTGACCGATGAGGGTGAGCTAGTCTCTCTCTCTAATCGGATTCTCCTGGAGCAGCATGTGAGTAGCCGCTAACCCGGCAAACCCTGCTAATGTATGCCGCCGCAAAATGCCCTGAAGGGCTGCGGCGGACATTGACCTGACTGTCGGCCAGACTTGTTTTGAATAAAGCTCAATCGCTCTCCACGCGCTACGACCCCCGCGAGCTCTCTGATGAGGAGTTGGTCGCGCGCTCGCATACCGAGCTGTTTCACGTAACGCGCGCCTATGAAGAATTGATGCGCCGTTACCAACGAACATTATTTAACGTTTGTGCACGATATCTTGGGAACGATCGCGATGCAGACGATGTCTGTCAGGAAGTGATGTTGAAGGTGTTGTATGGCTTGAAGAACTTCGAAGGTAAATCGAAGTTCAAGACATGGCTATATAGCATCACGTACAACGAGTGCATCACACAGTATCGGAAAGAACGGCGAAAGCGTCGCTTGATGGACGCATTGAGTCTGGACCCCCTCGAGGAAGCGTCTGAAGAAAAGGCGCCGAAACCCGAGGAGAAGGGCGGGCTTGATCGCTGGCTAGTGTATGTGAACCCGATTGACCGTGAAATTCTGGTGCTACGATTTGTCGCAGAGCTAGAGTTTCAGGAGATCGCAGACATCATGCACATGGGTTTGAGTGCGACAAAAATGCGTTACAAACGCGCTCTAGACAAATTGCGTGAGAAATTTGCAGGCATTGCTGAAACTTAGTTCGGCGCAAATATCTCTTACGTGTAGGCAAGTTCTGATAGACTTGCCGCCGAGTTGTCCCCCGGTTTGCGGGACTGCTTCACAATCACCAGATGGGGATTTAACGGATGAAACTGAAAAACACCTTGGGCTTGGCCATTGGTTCTCTTATTGCGGCCACTTCGTTCGGCGCATTGGCACAAGGCCAAGGCGCAGTTGAAATCGAAGGCTTTGCAAAGAAAGAGTATTACGATAGCCAGCGCGATTTCAAAAACGACGGCAACCTGTTCGGTGGTTCGGTTGGTTACTTCCTGACCGACGACGTTGAACTGCGTCTGGGCTACGACGAAGTGCACAACGTTCGTAGCGAGTCGGGCAAGAACATCAAGGGCTCCAACACTGCCCTGGACGCTCTGTACCACTTCAACAACCCAGGCGACATGCTGCGTCCGTACGTTTCGGCCGGCTTCTCCGATCAGAGCATCGGTCAGAACGATCGCGGTGGTCGTAACGGTTCCACCTTCGCCAACGTTGGCGGCGGTGCCAAGCTGTACTTCACTGACAATTTCTACGCCCGTGCCGGCGTTGAAGCTCAGTACAACATCGACCAAGGTGACACCGAGTGGGCTCCAAGCGTCGGTATCGGTGTGAACTTCGGTGGCGGCTCCAAGCCTGCAGCTGCTCCAGTTCCAGCACCAGCTGAAGTCTGCTCCGACAGCGACAACGATGGCGTTTGCGACAACGTTGACAAGTGCCCGGACACCCCAGCCAACGTAACTGTTGACGCTGATGGCTGCCCAGCAGTTGCCGAAGTCGTTCGTGTTGAGCTGGACGTTAAGTTCGATTTCGACAAATCTGTTGTTAAAACCAACAGCTACGGCGACATCAAGAACCTGGCTGACTTCATGAAGCAGTACCCATCCACCACCACAACTGTTGAAGGTCACACTGACAACGTCGGTCCTGACGCTTACAACCAGAAACTGTCTGAGCGTCGTGCAAACGCCGTTAAGCAAGTTCTGACCAACCAGTACGGTGTTGAATCGTCCCGCGTTCAGTCTGTTGGCTACGGCGAATCCCGCCCAGTTGCTGACAACAAAACTGACGCTGGCCGCGCTGTAAACCGTCGCGTAGAAGCGCAGGTTGAAGCTCAAGCTAAGTAATTAGCCCGCAGCTCTGAGAAAAGCCCGGCTTAGGCCGGGCTTTTCTTTGTCTGCGATTTGGGTTTTCGAATCACCGGCCCCCTGTAGGAGCCGGCTTGCCGGCGATGGTCGTCAACGATGACGCTTTAAGCCTGACACGCTGCGGTGATCTCAAATTCTTCGCCAGCGAGCTGGCTCCTACAGGTTTCGGGGTGTGCCGCTACAACACCGATCACCAGAATCGCCGGGCTTTTCAACTCAAAGGCGCAGGCATCTTCCTCCATCGCTGTCAGATCGCTCCGACATTCCCGTTGATGCGGCAGGGAAGCGTTTTCAATCATCGCCACTGGCGTATCCGCCGCCATCCCTCCGGCCAGCAGTTGCTCGCGAATTTCACTGAGCTTCGCCACGCCCATGTACACCACCAGCGTTGTGCCACTTTGCGCCAGGGCTTGCCAATTCAGGCTGCTGCCATCCTGAGTGTGGGCGGTGACCAGTGTCACGCCACGCGCAACGCCCCGCAGGGTCAATGGAATATCGCATTGCGTCGCACCGGCCAGCCCGGCGGTGATGCCATTGACCAGCTCCACATCGACCCCGCGTTCGCGCAGCCACTGCGCTTCTTCACCGCCCCGCCCAAAAATGCACGGATCGCCACCCTTGAGCCGCACCACGCATTTACCGTGGCGGGCATAACGCAGCATCAATCGATGAATGAACGCCTGAGGCGTCGAGCGACAACCTCCGCGCTTGCCCACCGGAATGATCCGCGCCTGCGGGCAATGTTCCAGCACGGCGCCATTCACCAGGTCGTCGATCAGCACCACATCCGCTTCGCTCAGCGCCCTGACGGCTTTGAGGGTCAGCAATTCCGGATCACCAGGACCCGCACCCACCAGCCAGACTTTTGCGTTCATAGTGTTTTCCTCACGAGATGACGGCGATCGGCTGCGCCGTGGCGGCCAGCAAACGCTTGATTTCCGGGACGCACGAGCCGCATTGCGTGCCGCAGCCCAATTCCTGTTTCAACCCCTGCAAATCCAGGCCTCGACGGATACCGGCACAGACCGCGCCTTGGCTGACGTTTTTGCAGTTGCACAAGGTTTTAGTGCCGGCAACCGATGTGGCGGAGTTGCCTGGTGGTGCGCTCAGCGGTGCAAGCAGCCAGCGCCGCAGTTGTTCATCGGCGCGACCTTCTTGCCAAAGGTCCTGCAGCCAGTGCTGTGCGAGGGTTTCACCGGCCAGGCGAATCGCGGTGATCCGGCCATGCTCGATCCGCACCCGTTTGCCGATGGCGCGCCGTGGGTCGTCGTACGCCAGGACCGGCCCTTCATTGAGCCCAAGGCAGCGGTCGATTTCGCATAACAATTGCGGATCTGGCGCTGTGGCGCTGGCAGCGCGTATGAGCAGCGCAGGGCGCTCACGACCAGTGAGGCTGAGGCTGACGTAGGAAAACGCCTCACAGAGTGGTCGTAGCGTCTCAAAATGCTGTTGAACATCGCCCTCAATCAGTACGAAAAGGTTCCAGGGCAAATGCACGGGGTCGATTCGTACGCCGCTGTGTTTGAGTTCCGGTTGTTTCGACAACGGATCGAATGCCGGTTGGGTGAGCGCATTGACCCCGCCCTTCAGGAACCGGTCGCCCCAGTGCATCGGCAGAAACGCCTGGCCCGGACGCACGCTGTCATCGCTGCCGACGGCGACAATCACCGCGCCGCGACGGCTTTTCAAACTGACCAGTTCTCCCGGTTGCAGCCCATGGCGATGCAATTCATCCGGGTGCAGGCTCAGCACGGCCTCGCTGACATGACCGAACAACTGCGCGGCAGTGCCGGTGCGGCTCATGCCGTGCCATTGATCGCGCAGGCGGCCGGTGATCAGGGTCAGCGGGAATTGCCCATCGCGTTGTTCCTTGGCGGCAAGGTACGGATCGGCCACGAACCGGGCACGCCCGTTGGCGGTCGGGAAAATTCCGTCCCGATACAGTCGGGCCGTACCTTCACGGGCGCCGGCGGGAAACGGCCATTGCTGTGGACCGAGACGATCAATCAGCTCATGACTGATACCGGACAAATCCAGATCCCGGTCGCGCGTCAGGAGTTTGTACTCATCGAAGACCTGCGCCGGGGTGTCGAATGCAAACAGACTGGGTTGTCCGGGACGCAGGTATTTTTCCAGGCGCTGTGCGAAATCCACTGTAATTGCCCAGTCGGAACGCGTTTCTCCGGGAGCGACAATCGCCCGGCGAACGTGGGAAATCCGCCGTTCGGAGTTGGTCACCGTGCCGTCTTTTTCGCCCCAACTGGCGGCAGGCAGCAGCAAGTCGGCGAACGCGGCGGTTTCAGTGGTGCGAAAGGCTTCCTGCAACACCACGAACGGGCAGGCTTGCAGCGCCTCGCGCACGGCGCTCTGGTCCGGCATCGATTGCGCGGGGTTGGTGCAGGCGATCCACAGGGCTTTGATGGTTCCGTTACGAACCTGCTCAAACAATTCGATCGCAGTGAGCCCGGTGTTTGCCGGCAGTTGATCCACGCCCCAGTAGGCTGCGACTTCTGCGCGATGCTCGGCATTGGCCGCTTCGCGATGGCCTGGCAGCAGGTTCGACAGGCTGCCGGTTTCGCGGCCACCCATGGCATTCGGCTGACCGGTCAGGGAGAAAGGTCCTGCGCCGGGACGGCCGATCTGCCCGGTGGCCAGGTGCAGGTTGATCAGCGCACTGTTTTTCGCACTGCCGGCGGTGGACTGGTTCAGTCCCATGCACCACAGCGACAGAAAGCTTGGCGAGGTGCCGACCCACTCGGCGCATTGCTGCAGTTGCTCAACGCTGATCCCGCACAGCTGCGAGACCATTGGCGGCGTGTAATCGCGCACCAGGTTTTTCAGTTCAGCCAGGCCTTCGGTGTGGGCCTCGATGAAGTCGCGGTCGATCCAGCCTTCCCACAGCAGCAGGTACAAAATCCCATGGAACAAGGCGACATCGGTGCCCGGAAGAATTGCCAGATGCAGGTCAGCCAAGTCGCAGGTATCCGTACGACGCGGGTCGATGACGATGACTTTCATCTGTGGTCGGCGGGATTTGGCCTCTTCCAGGCGGCGAAACAGGACCGGGTGGGCGTAGGCCATGTTACTGCCGACGATCATCACGCAGTCGCTTGTCTCAAGGTCTTCGTAACTGCATGGCGGTGCGTCGGCACCGAGGCTGCGCTTGTAGCCGACCACCGCCGATGACATGCACAGGCGCGAATTGCTGTCGATGTTGTTGGTGCCGACCAACGCTCGCGCCAGTTTGTTGAAGCTGTAGTAATCCTCGGTCAGCAACTGCCCGGAGATGTAAAACGCCACGCTGTCCGGACCATGTTCGGCGATGGTTTCGGCGAACACGCTGGCGGCGTGATCGAGGGCGGTGTCCCAGTCGGTGCGGCTGCGGGCCAGGCCTTTGCCCAGGCGCAGTTCCGGGTACAGCGCTCGGGCTGCGAGGTCGCCGGTCAAGTGCAGGGTCGAGCCCTTGCTGCACAGCTTGCCGAAGTTGGCCGGGTGGGCCGGATCGCCGCTGACGCCGAGGATGCGCTCGCCGTCATGCTCGATCAGCACGCCGCAGCCGACCCCGCAATAGCAACAGGTGGAGGCGGTGATCTGGCGGTTCATCAGCTGGCTTCCCGCATGGTTTCACCAAACATCAGGTGATTGCGGATTTCGTCGATATTCCGGTTCTCGCGAATCTGCCGGAAATACCAACCGCCATCGGCCGTGTCGCCGTACAGGCAGGCCCCGACCAGCACGTCGTCCTTGATCACCAGTTTTTTGTAGATCCCGCCGATCGGGTCGGAAAGGGTGATGGTTTCGGTGCCTTCGCCGCCCATGAAATCGCCGGCGGAGAACAGGTCAATGCCGGTGACTTTCAATTTGGTCGAGGTCACCGAGCCTTTGTAGCTGGCGAAGCCAAGCTGTGCGAGATGGTTGGCGCAGACCTTGGCCTGTTCGAACAGCGGCGCCACCAGACCATAGGCGATGCCGCGATGGCTGGCGCATTCGCCGATGGCGTAAACCCGTGGGTCGTAGGTTTGCAGGGTGTCGTTGACCAGAATCCCGCGGTTGCACGGGAGCCCGGAGCGTTCCGCGAGTTCGGTCGCGGGGCGGATGCCGGCGGCCATCACCACCAGGTCGGCGGGGATGCGGTCGCCGTTCTTGAACTCGACCGAGCCGACCCGGCCATTGCCGGCATCGTGCAGGGCTTGGGTTTGCTCGCGCAGGCGAAAGTGCAGGCCACGGTCCTCAAGCGCGGTTTGCAGCAGGCGGCCGCTGACGCTGTCCAGTTGCCGTTCCAGCAACCATTCACCGTTGTGCACCACGGTGACGTGCATGCCGCGCAGCATCAGGCCATTGGCCGCTTCCAGGCCGAGCAGGCCGCCACCGATGACCACCGCGTGCTTGTGGGTTTTGGCGGTGTTGATCATGGCTTGGGTGTCGGCGATGTCGCGGTAGCCGATCACGCCGTGCAACGTGTTGCCCGGGATCGGCAGGATGAACGGGGTCGAGCCGGTGGCGATCAGCAGGCGGTCGTATTCGGCCTCGGTGCCGTCGTCGGCGATGACCCGACGTTTGATCCGGTCGATTTCTACGACTCTGCGGTTGAGCAGCAACTTGATGTTGTTGTCCAGGTACCAGTCCAGGTCGTTGAGCGCGATCTCTTCGAAGGTTTGCTCGCCGGCCAGTACCGGCGACAGCAGGATGCGGTTGTAGTTGGTATGGGGTTCGGCACCGAAGACCGTGATGTCGTACAGCTCGTTGCTCAGCTTGAGCAGCTCTTCCAGGGTACGAACCCCGGCCATGCCGTTGCCGATCATCACCAGTTTTAGTTTTTTCATCAGGTTCTCCGGGGAGCTCGGCCCCGCCTCGACAGGGCGTTCAGGTCGTGCTCGACAAATTTTGCGCAAACAAAAAAAGGCGTCCCGCTAGTTGCCTAGCGAGGACGCCTTTGTCCTGGTCCCGTTCTCTCGGGAAGCGCATCCTTCGTCGTTGAAGGCTGGGCTTTATGTCTGTTGAGAGAGGTAATGCAGTGGTTGTGCCAAGTTGACCTACACCCGGTTTTGTTGGCTCGGAGTGCTTAATCAAAGGGGGCTTCTGCACCGAATCGAAGCGTGGTGCCCGCTAATGGAGCGGGTTGCTGATGGATTTGTGTTGGCTGTCAGTCCGCCTTCGCGAGCAAGCTCAGCTCCTACAGGTCGATCAACCCGCAACCTGTAGGAGCGAAGCTTGCTCGCGAAAGGCGCGACTCGGTCTAGCCGCGAAACAGCAAAACCAGCAGCACCATATTCACCAGCAGCGCCACCAACGCCAACGTCCGCCAGACCTTCACCGGCTCGCGCTCCAGCAGTGGCCGGGGCCGTACGCTCAAGCTGCGTCGTTCACCCTGTTCCAGCACCAATAACCATTCTTCCGCGGTTTCGAATCGCTCCGCCGGGTCCGCTGCCACCGCGCGCTCCAGGCTTTGTGCGATCCACTCGGGCAGGTCCGGGCGGTAGCGACTGGCGCTGACCGGTACACCAAACCGTGGACGCTGGAACGCTTCGATTTCGCCGTAGGGATAATGCCCGGTGAGCAGGAAATACAAGGTCACGCCGGTCGCATACAGATCCTGTTGCGGGCTCGGCGCGTCACCGCGAAAAGCTTCCGGCGCAATGTAGCTGGGTGTTCCGGGCAGGGTCGATGCCTGATCTTCAGACAGGCCAGGGCAGTAGGCCAGGCCGAAATCCAGCAACCGCAGCTCGCCGTCATCCCCCAGCAGCAGATTCTCCGGTTTGATGTCGCGATGCAGAATCTGCCGTCGATGCAACATACCGACCGCACGCAGCAAACGTTCCGCCAGATCCTGCCATTGGGCCAGCGGCAGCGTTGTGGTTCGCTCGGCCAGTTGCGCCAACGTCGAGCCGGAATATTCACGCATCACGTAGTACAAATGCTGACGCTGACTGGCGGCATGGACTTCAGGGAAATGCCGACCGGCCACGCGCTTGAGAAACCATTCCTCCGACAGCAAGGCTTGCCCGGCCAGGTGATCGTCGCGCAACGCGCCGGGCAGGGTTTTCAGCAGCCAGGGTTGTTGCTGAGCGTCGCGCACCCGATAGAGCAGCGACTGCTGGCTTTGGCCGAGTATTCCTTCGACGTGCCAGCCCTCAAACGTCTGGCCCGGTTTCAGCGCTGGCGGCAGTGGCCATTGCTGCACATGAATCAACGCATCGCCGATGCTCGTTTCACCGAGGGCATCGACCCGCACCAATAACGCGCTGGCGTTGTCCTGACTGCCCGCCAGATGCGCCGCATTCACCAGGGTTTGCGCGGCGCTGTGCAGATCCGGTTGATCGCGCAGAATCGCCGCAATCGCGGTGTCGCCCAGCACAGCCCAGATGCCGTCGCTGAGCAGCACGAAATGCTCATTCAGCCGCAGTTCGCCATCGAGAAAATCCAGCACCAGATGCTGATCGAGGCCGAGCGCCCGTTTGAGCACATGCTGCATGCCCGGTTGATCCCAGACGTGGTCCTCCGTGACCCGCTGCAATTGATCGGCGTGCCAGCGATAAACCCTGCAGTCACCGACATGCGCCAAGGTAAAACGCCTGCCGCGCACGACCAGGGCACTGACCGTGGTCAGCAGCGGTTGCCCACCGCCATTGGCCTGCAACCAGCGATTTTGTGCCAGCAGCAAACGATCCAGTGCCTGGGCGACACCCCAGGTTTCCGGGGTGGCGTAGTAGTCCAGCGCCAGCGCCTGCAAGGTCGAACGTGCCGCGAGGCCGCCATCGGCGCACTGGCTGACGCCGTCGGCGATGGCGAACAGGTAACCCTTGCTCGCCGCCAGTGCCGGGGCCGGCGTCACCAGGCGCAGGGCGTCCTGGTTCTCCTCGCGCGGACCGATGGCGCTGGCTTCGGCAAAACTCAGTTGCAGGCTCATTCAGCCCTCACACCCGCGCAGCAGTGACGGCCGCGGAACCCCAAGTGGTTCTCCAGCGACGCTTCACACCGTGCAGACCGAACCAGGCGAGGACGCCGAGGCTGGCGAACAACCACAGCGCCAGTTGATAACTGCCGGTGCTTTGCTTGATCGCGCCCATGCCTGCCGCGAGGGCGAAGCCGCCGATGCCACCGGCCATGCCGATCAAGCCGGTCATCACACCGATCTCGCGACGAAAACGTTGCGGGACCAATTGGAAAACCGCGCCGTTACCGGCACCCAGGCCGAGCATCGTGCAGACGAAAAGTGCCAGCGCCGCGTAGGAACTCGGCAAGTTGAAACCCACCGCCGCAATGCAGATCGCCGCCACCGTGTACATCGCCAGCAATGTGCGGATCCCGCCGAAGCGGTCGGCCAGTGCACCGCCCAGAGGCCGCATCAAACTGCCGCCAAACACGCAGGCCGCCGTGTAGTAACCGGCAGTCACCGGGCTCAGGCCGTATTGGTCGTTGAAGTAGCCGGGCAGGGCGCTGGCCAGGCCGATGAAGCCGCCAAAGGTCACGCTGTAGAAAAACATGAACCACCAGCTGTCGCGGTCGCCCAGGGCTTTGAAATAGTCGGACACCGACTTGGCTTTCGGCCGTTCAGGCGCGTTTTTGGCCAGCCAGGCGAAGACGATGATGGTCAGGATCAGCGGGATCAGCGCGAAGCCGAACACGTTGCTCCAGCCGAACGCGGCGGCCAGCACCGGAGCGATCAGCGCGGCCAGCACGGTGCCCGAGTTACCGGCCCCGGCGATGCCCATGGCCTTGCCTTGATGCTGCGGCGGATACCACTGCGACGCCAGCGGCAGGGCCACGGCGAACGACGCGCCCGCCATGCCGAGGAACAGGCCCAGCAGCAGCGCTTGTTCGTAACTTTGGATGCCGTGCTTCCAGGCGACGAACAGGGCGCAGATGACGATCACCTGGCCGATCAGCCCGGCGGTTTTTGGCGACAGGCGATCCGCCAGCATGCCCATGATAAAGCGCAGTACGGCCCCGGCCAGAATCGGCGTGGCCACCACCAGCCCGCGTTGTTGGGTGGTCAGGTGCAGGTCGGCGGCGATCTGCACCGCCAGAGGGCCGAGCAGGTACCAGACCATGAAACTCAGGTCGAAATAGAGGAAGGCCGCGAACAGGGTCGGGGTATGGCCGGATTTCCAGAAGCTTGAATTCATCGCGCACCTCAGCTGTGAGTCGTCTCGAGAAGGAGTCATGAGCTTGCAGGTGGGGGGCCGCAACGGCCGCACCACCGGCCCCGGTCTGTGGGGCCAAAACAAAAAAACGCCGCCACCCGATTCGCCATGGGCAAATGAGGTGAGCGACGTCTTTGTCGTAGGTGGGGCAACCGCCGTTGGTTACCTGTAGTGATTGCTTAGCGAGATTTGTGCCAACAGTCCGAGACCGGGTCGACCCTTTCGCGGGCAAGCCTCGCTCCTACAGTTCGAACGCAATTCCTCTGTAGGAGCGAGGCTTGCCCGCGAAGGGGCCTTCAGCCGAGCAGCTCACTCATCGCAATGATCTGCTCCGCCACCTGAATCAGCTTCTGCTGCCGGCTCATGGCCTGGCGGCGCATCAGCGTGTAGGCCTCTTCTTCGTTGCAGTCCTTCATCTTCATCAGCAGCCCCTTGGCCAGCTCGATGCGCTTGCGCTCGGCCAGTTGCTGGTCGCGGGCGTGCAGTTGCGCACGCAGGGCCTGGTCGCTTTCGAAGCGTGCCATGGCTACGTCGAGAATCGGCTGCAAGCGTTGTGCGTGGATGCCTTCGACGATGTAGGCGCTGACCCCGGACTTGATCGCCTGACGCATCACGTCGGGGTCATGTTCGTCGGTAAACATCACAATCGGCCGTGGCTGGTCTCGACTCACCAGCACCACTTGCTCCATCACATCGCGGCTCGGTGACTCGGTATCGATCAAAATCACATCCGGACGCACCGTTTCGACGCGCGCGGGCAGGTCGATGGTCAGGCCGGACTCGTCGATGACCTCGAATCCGGCTTCGGTCAGGGCGGCCTTCAAGCGGCCGACTTTCTTCGCGGTGTCGTTGATCAGCAGGATACGCAGCATGTTCGTAGTCTCCTGTCAGCGGCTGGCGAGTAGGGGCGAGCTGTCGCTCATGGCGTGCAGTTTGAAGCTGCGGGCATATCCGGCCGGGTCCGAGCCGTCCCAGATTTTGCCGTCGATCAACTGGCTGCTGCGCATTTCCCTGGCCGAAGAATCGACATCGACCGCGCTGGCTGCCTCTCGATACAAGTCTAGTTGCTGGACCTGACGGGCCACGGCGAGGTAGTCCGGGTCGTCGCGCAGCAAACCCCAGCGACGGAACTGGGTCATGAACCACATGCCGTCGGACAGGTAAGGCTGATTGACCTCGCCAGCGCCATGGAAGCGCAGCGCGTGCAGGTCTTGCCAGCGGTTGCCGAGGCCGTCGGCGTAGTCGCCGAGCAGGCGCGGTTCGATGCAGTCGAGCGGCGCGTCCAGGTATTGGGGGGCGCTCAGCAACTGCGCGGTGCTGCGGCGATTCTCGACGCTTTCTTCAATGAAGCGGCTGGCCTCCAGAATCGCCTTCACCAGCGCCCGGGCGGTGTTGGGGTATTGCTCGACGAAGGCGCGGGTGCAGCCGAGGACTTTTTCCGGATGATCGGGCCAGATGGTCTGGGTCGTTGCCATGGTGAAGCCGAGATTGTGTTTCACGGCGCTGGCGGACCAGGGTTCACCGACGCAGAAACCGTCGATTCGCCCGGCTTGCAGGTGCGCGACCATTTGCGGCGGCGGCACCACCACACTGTCGACGTCGTGCAACGGATGAATGCCCTGGCTCGCCAGCCAGTAATACAGCCACATGGCGTGGGTGCCGGTCGGAAAAGTCTGGGCGAAGGTGAGTTTTGGGCGAGTTTGGTGCACGTGGCGGTCCAGTGCTTCAGGACCGGTCACGCCCAACGCCTGCAAGCCGTGGGAAAGGTTGATGCTCTGGCCGTTCTGGTTCAGGCCCATGAGCACCGCCATCTCGGTCGGCGCCACGCCGCCGATGCCCAGGTGCACGGCGTAGATCAAACCGTACAGGCTGTGGGCGGCATCGAGTTCGCCGCTGACCAGTTTGTCCCGCAGGTTGGCCCAGGAAGACTGGCGCTTGAGATTCAAGGTCAGGCCGTAGGGCTGGGCGAAGCCCTGAGTGGCGGCGACCACCACCGAGGCGCAATCGCTCAAGGCCATGAAACCGAGGTTGATGTCGGTCTTTTCCGGGGCATCGCTGCCGTTGACCCAGGCCAGAGGGCCCGCTGTGGTTTCATTCATCGCAAAACACCTTCCAAAAAAAACGTCGTCCCAGGCCTTCGCGCAAGCAAAGCCGGGTGACGACGCCATTGTCCTTCCACTCATCCCGTCGTTGGCATGAGTGCTGATGCCTGTGTTGGTGCAAGGCATATGCCATCGCTTGCTGATTTTGTCGCGCGCCTCGCTTGCGACCCCGATGCCCGGCTATAATCGCCGCCTCATTTCGCCGCCATTCGAGTCAACGCCGCCCATGTACACCCTGGCCCGTCAGCTGTTGTTCAAACTTTCCCCGGAAACCTCCCACGATCTGTCCCTGGACCTGATCGGCGCGGGCGGGCGTTTGGGCCTCAACGGCTTGCTGTGCAAGGCGCCGGCAAAAATGCCGGTAAGCGTCATGGGCCTGGACTTCCCGAACCCCGTGGGTCTGGCCGCCGGTCTGGACAAGAACGGCGCGGCCATCGACGGTTTTGCCCAGTTGGGTTTTGGTTTTGTCGAAATCGGCACCATCACGCCGCGTCCACAGCCGGGCAATCCGAAACCACGGATTTTCCGTTTGCCGGAAGCTGAAGCGATCATCAACCGCATGGGCTTCAACAACCTCGGCGTCGATCACCTGCTGGCCCGCGTGGCTGCGGCCAAGTACAAGGGCGTGCTGGGCATCAACATCGGCAAGAACTTCGATACCCCGGTCGAGCGTGCGGTCGACGATTACCTGATCTGCCTGGACAAGGTCTACGCCCACGCCAGCTATGTGACGGTCAACGTCAGCTCGCCGAACACCCCGGGCCTGCGCAGCCTGCAGTTCGGTGATTCGCTCAAGCAATTGCTGGCTGACCTGGCGACTCGTCGTGCCGAGCTGGCGTTGCGTCACGGTAAACATGTTCCGTTGGCGATCAAGATCGCACCGGACATGACCGACGAAGAAACCGCACAAGTCGCTCAAGCGCTGATCGAAACCGGGATGGACGCGGTGATCGCCACCAACACCACCCTGAGCCGCGTTGGCGTCGAAGGCATGGAATACGGTGACGAGGCGGGCGGTCTGTCCGGGGCGCCGGTTCGTGACAAGAGCACCCACACCGTGAAGGTGCTGGCGGCCGAGTTGGCGGGTCGTTTGCCGATCATCGCCGTGGGCGGCATCACCGAAGGCAAGCATGCCGCCGAGAAAATCGCGGCGGGTGCGAGCCTTGTGCAGCTCTATTCCGGCTTCATCTACAAAGGCCCGGCGCTGATTCGCGAGTCCGTGGACGCCATCGCCGCCCTGCGCTAAACCCCGTATCTGTAGGAGCGGCCGGGCGGCGTTCCGTTTGCCGGCGATAGCGTCCTCAAGATCGCCATCGCCGGCAAGCCGGCTCCTACAGTGACTTTGGCGTCCTCGAGATCGCTTTCGCAGCATTGCATAACCCTTGTAGGAGCCGGCTTGCCGGCGATGGCGGTGGGTCAGCGACACATGTATCGCCTGATAGGACGCCATCGCCGGCAAGCCGGCTCCTACAGGGGTTGTGTCTGGCCGAAGAGCAGGCATAAAAAAGGGCCCCTTGAAGGAGCCCCTGGGCCGAAGCCCGCCGCCCGGATGGGGCGTGCGTGGTAAGTCGTTACGTAATCAGGTTGTCGTGTCGGAGTGTGTGCCCTGTGTTAGCCGACGGCGTGAAGTTCGTTGAGTCTATGGATTCCCGCAGTGCCGGTCATACCGTCCCAGTTGTCGCCGCGTCCTTCTCGCCAGCCGTTAATCCAGGCTTGGCGTACTGACGGTAGAGTAAATGGGCAAAGCTCACGGGATTTGCCACCAACGCCATATTGATATCCGCGCAAAAATGCTCTTTCCAACGGATCACGCTTAAGTCTTCTCATAGGGTGTTGCCCTCACTTGTTGACTGTATGTATCGCGTTGACCTCAATCGAGGTCTGGCAGAAATGTCTGCCGTTGGGGGGCTCGCTGCCGGCGTGGCGAGCCAAGGTGTTGACGTCCGTTGTGGCGCCAACCTGTATTGAGTTCTAACCAATGCGTCACATCGAGGGAATGATCGTTTTGTCATAAGGACGTAACCATAAAGATGCTATGGCCATAAGTAACACGATGTTTGTCCCGTGTTTATTAGCCAAAGCCCTGTATGATCGGCCCCCCGCAGGATGATGGGGTTAATCCTTTAGTGAGAATGCCTCGCGTTGGTCTCGGGCATTATTCGACGAAGGGTCGAGTTATGACATTTTGTTGCATCAACTTTTTTATCTGCCCGTGCATCTAAGCTCTTCTAACCTGAGCAGCACGGGTGGGACGGCACACCTTCGTGCCACGCGGGCGCTCTTTTAGAAAAGCGCCTGATTGAAAACCGGGCCGGCAATGCGTTGTCGGTTCACTTAGCCAAAGGCTCTGAAATTCCAATGTCCGATCAATTCGAAATCTTCCTCACTTGCCCCAAAGGCCTCGAAGGCCTGCTCATCGAGGAAGCCGTCGGGCTTGGCCTTGAAGAAGCGCGTGAGCACACCTCTGCCGTGCGCGGCATGGCGACCATGGAAACCGCTTATCGCCTGTGCCTGTGGTCGCGTCTGGCGAACCGGGTGCTGCTGGTGCTCAAGCGTTTCCCGATGAAGGACGCCGAAGACCTGTATCACGGCGTGCTCGATATAGAGTGGCAAGACCACATGCTCAACGACGGCACCCTGGCCGTCGAGTTCAGCGGTCACGGTTCGGGCATCGATAACACGCACTTCGGCGCCCTGAAAGTCAAAGACGCCATCGTCGACAAACTGCGCACTCCGCAGGGCGACCGTCCGTCCATCGACAAACTCAACCCGGACCTGCGCATTCACCTGCGCCTGGACCGTGGCGAAGCGATCCTGTCCCTCGACCTCTCCGGCCACAGCCTGCACCAGCGTGGCTATCGCCTGCAGCAAGGCGCGGCGCCGCTGAAGGAAAACCTCGCGGCCGCCATCCTGATCCGTTCCGGCTGGCCGCGCATTGCTGCCGACGGCGGCGCGCTGGCTGACCCGATGTGCGGTGTTGGTACGTTCCTCGTCGAAGCGGCGATGATCGCCACCGATATGGCACCGAACCTGCGTCGCGAGCAGTGGGGTTTCACCGCGTGGCTTGGCCACGTGCCGGCGCTGTGGAAAAAGCTTCACGAAGAAGCCACCGAGCGCGCTGCGGCCGGTCTGGCCAAGCCACCGCTGTGGATTCGTGGCTACGAAGCCGACCCGCGCCTGATTCAACCGGGCCGCAACAACGTCGAGCGTGCCGGCCTGAGCGAGTGGATCAAGATCTACCAGGGCGAAGTCGGCACCTTCGAGCCGCGTCCGGACCAGAACCAGAAAGGCCTGGTGATCTGCAACCCACCGTACGGCGAGCGTCTGGGCGACGAGGCGAGCTTGCTCTACCTCTACCAGAACCTCGGCGAGCGTCTGCGTCAGGCCTGCCTGAACTGGGAAGCGGCGGTGTTCACCGGCGCGCCGGACCTGGGCAAGCGCATGGGCATCCGCAGCCACAAACAGTATTCGTTCTGGAACGGCGCGTTGCCGTGCAAGCTGCTGCTGATCAAGGTCACACCGGATCAGTTCGTCACCGGCGAGCGTCGCACCCCGGAACAGCGTCAAGTCGAGCGCGAACAGGCGGAATACGATCAGGCGCCGAACGAGCCGCAGGAACGCCAGTACAACAAAAACGGTAACCCGATCAAACCGGCCGCGGCACCCGCTCCGGTGATCGAGCAACCGCGTTTGAGCGAAGGCGGGCAAATGTTTGCCAACCGCCTGCAAAAGAACCTCAAGGCGCTGGGCAAGTGGGTCAAGCGTGAAGGCATCGACTGCTATCGCGTCTACGATGCCGACATGCCGGAATACTCGATGGCCATCGACCTGTATCAGGATTGGGTCCACGTCCAGGAATACGCCGCGCCGAAATCCATCGACCCGGAAAAAGCCTCGGCGCGCATGTTCGATGCACTGGCAGCCATTCCGCAGGCATTGAACATCGACAAGAACCGCGTAGTGGTCAAGCGTCGCGAGCGTCAGAGCGGCACCAAGCAGTACGAGCGCCAGGCGGCGCAAGGCAAATTCGTCGAGGTCAACGAAGGTGGCGTGAAGCTGCTGGTCAACCTCACCGACTACCTCGACACCGGGCTGTTCCTCGACCACCGGCCAATGCGCATGCGCATCCAGAAAGAGGCGGCCGGCAAGCGCTTCCTCAATCTGTATTGCTACACCGCGACGGCCAGCGTCCACGCAGCCAAGGGCGGCGCGCGTAGTACGACCAGCGTCGACTTGTCGAAAACCTACCTCGACTGGGCGCGTCGCAACCTGTCGCTGAACGGTTTCTCCGACAAGAACCGTCTGGAGCAGAGCGACGTGATGGTCTGGCTGGATGCCTGCCGTGACGAGTTCGACCTGATCTTCATCGACCCGCCGACCTTCTCCAACTCCAAGCGCATGGAAGGGATCTTCGACGTGCAGCGCGATCAGGTGCAGTTGATCGACCTGGCCATGGCGCGACTGGCGCCGGGTGGCGTGTTGTACTTCTCCAACAACTTCCGCAAGTTCGCGCTCGAGGAAAACCTCACCGAGCGTTACGCGGTCGAGGAGATCACGACCCAGACCATCGATCCGGACTTCGCCCGCAACGGCAAGATCCACCGGGCCTGGAAAATCACTGCGCGTTGACAGTTTTTTGCATTGGATCCACAGAGCCTTGATTTTTAAAGGCTCTTGGCTTCTTTCAGTGCTGGTCAAATTGATGGCTAATAGCTATAACTCATCGCATGGCCAATGGGCTTTTCCGGCACCTGGCGTTTTGAGTTGCCTCTATGTCGTTGCACGCCGTGCGCCCAAAGATCCTGGGTTTTATCAGTGAAGACGTCTCGGCCTGGCTGGTCGCGCTGTTTGTATTGGTCGTCGGCGGGGTACTCACCGGGTTGCTCGCCTGGTCGACCCTGAATCTGTTTCACCAACAATTACGGCAACGTTTCCAACTGCTGGCCAGTGAACGTTACAGCCGTATCGAAGAACGCTTCGAAGATCAGGAGCAGCGCCTCGATGGCCTGCGCCGGTTCTTTGTCAATTCCGATTCGGTTGCCCGCGAGGAATTCGACGGTTACACCCAACCTTTGCTGCACCGGACTCAGGCCTATTCGTTCGCCCTGCGGGTCAGCCGTGCCGAGCGGGCGGAGTTTGAGCGTCGGGTGCGGAAAGAGGGGGTACCCGATTTCAACATTCGTGAGCTCAATGCCGACGGTCAGCTGCAATTGGCGGCGGAGCGCGATGAGTATGTCGCGGTGCTGTACAGCCAGACCCAGAGCAAGCTCGGCTCACCGTTGGGCTACGATCTGGCCGCGCAGCCCCTGCGCCGTGCCACCCTGGACCGGGCGGACCAGCATGGCCAGATGGCGGTGTCGCAGCCGATGCATCTTGTCGCTATCGAGCCGGCTTATGCACGGGGCGTGTTGCTGGTGGCGCCGGTCATGCCACGCAAAAGTCCAGACACGAAACCTTACGGTTATGTGATGGCGGTGATCAGCATGCGGCAGTTGCTGGCCGATGGCTTGCCGGAAGCGGGCCGTGATTATCTGTCAGTGCGAATCCTCGACCTGTCCATCGACGATCAGCACGAAGTGCTTTACGAATCGCCCAACGGCCCTGCCGTCAGTGAGTTGTCCGCGACCCGGCTGCTGCGGCTGGCCGACCATGACTATCAGGTCGACATCCAGCCCAGCGAGGCTTTCCTGCAAGCCAACCACTCTTCGGTCAGCAGCCTGGTGGTGCTGGGTGGGTTGCTCAGTCTGTTGCTCAGCTCACTGCTTTATGTGTTGGTCAGTCAGCGGCAACGTGCGCTGAAAATGGTCGAGCAGCGGACCCAGGAGTTGCGCGCCCGAGAGCAGGAGCTGCGCGGTACCCATGGTCAACTGCGTGGCGTATTGAATGCCGCGACCCAGGTGGCGATCATCGCCACCGACCTGCGCGGCGTCATCAGCACGTTCAACGCCGGGGCGGAGCAGATGCTCGGCTATTCAAGCGTGGAAGTGGTGGGGCACATGACCCTGGAAAACCTGCACCTGCCCCGGGAGCTTGCCGCGCGTTCGGCCGAGTTGAGTGCACGTTATGGCAAACCGATTCCGACCTGCCAGGCGATGTTGGTCGAGGGCGGCGAGGAGGGCGGTCACGAGGCGCGGGAGTGGACGCTGGTGCGTGGCGATGGCAGCCATTTGACGGTGAACATGCTGGCGACCCCGGTGCTCGACGAGCAAGGTTTGTGGGTCGGGCACCTGGCGATCTGCATCGACGTCACCGAGCGCAAACGGGTGTACGAAGCGCTCGCCGCACGGGATTTGCTCTTGAAGAAACTCAGCGCCCATGTGCCCGGCGGGATTTACCAGTTCAAGATGGAATTCGACGGGCGCTTCAGTGTGATCTACGCCAGCGACGGCATCCGCGATATCTACGAGCTTGAGCCGGATGTCTTGTTGCTCAACGCCGAAGCGATTTTCACCCGGATTCACCCCCAGGACACCACCCGGGTCCGCGCTTCGATCCGGGCGTCGGCGGACACGCTCAGCCCGTGGCGCGAAGAGTACCGCGTGCAGTTGCCGGTGCGGGGGGTGCGCTGGGTCCGTGGCGAAGCGACCCCGGAGGAACTGCCCGGCGGCGGCGTGCTCTGGCATGGCTATATCTCGGACATCTCCGACCTCAAGCGCGTCGAAGAAGAGCTGCGGGCGCTGTCGATCACCGACTCGCTGACCGGGATCCACAACCGTCGCTACTTCCAGGAGCGCCTGACCACCGAGATGGTTCGTGTGGAGCGCGGTGGCGGCGAGTTGTCGGTGATCATGCTCGACATCGACCATTTCAAACGCATCAATGACCAGCATGGCCACGCCGTGGGTGATCGGGTGTTGCAGGCGGTGTGCGAGCGCATCGGCAATCGCCTGCGTCGCACCGATGTGTTCTGTCGCCTGGGCGGTGAAGAGTTCATGGTGCTCTGCCCGGACATCGATGGCGAACAAGCCTATGGGCTGGCGCTGGAGTTGTGGCAGGGCTTGCGCAGTTCACCGATCGACGATGTCGGGGTCGTCACAGCGAGTTTCGGCATTGCCAGTTGGCGTGTCGACGAGGGCGCGGATGCGCTGCTGCTGCGGGCGGACTCGGGGGTGTATGCGGCGAAACAGGCGGGGCGGGATCGGGTTCAGGGCGAGTTGGGTTAAGTCGGGGCTACACACAACCCCCTGTGGGAGCTAGCCTGCTAGCGATAGCGGTGTGTCAGTCAATACATGTGCCGACTGACACACCGCTATCGCTAGCAGGCTAGCTCCCACATTGGATTTGAGGTGTGCTTACAACACTGAAGCGGTATCCGGCAGTTTCGGCTGGCGATACAGGTCCAGCAGCACCTGATCCAGCACCGACGATGCTCCAAACGGGGCCTTGTCGTTGAGGATCGCCACCACCGCCCAGGTGTTGCCATTGACGTCGCGGCTGAAGCCGGAGATCGCGCGCACGGTGTTCAGGGTGCCGGTCTTGACGTGGGCTTCGCCGCGCATCGCGGTGGTCTTCAGGCGTTTGCGCATGGTGCCGTCGGTGCCGGCAATCGGCATCGAACTGATGAACTCGGCAGCGTACGGGCTATGCCACGCGGCTTGCAGCATCGCCGCCATTTCACGGGCGCTCACGCGTTCTGCGCGGGACAGGCCGGAACCGTTTTCCATCACCAGGTGCGGCGCGGTAATGCCTTTCTTCGCCAGCCACTGACGCACCACGCGCTGGGCCGCTTTGGCGTCATCGGCGTCGGCGTCGGTGCGGAATTTCTGGCCCAGGCTCAGGAACAGCTGCTGCGCCATGGTGTTGTTACTGTATTTATTGATGTCGCGGATGACTTCCGCCAGGTCCGGCGAGAAGGCGCGAGCCAGGACCTTGGCGTCTTTCGGCGTAGGCGCCAGAACGTCCCTGCCCTGAATGCTGCCGCCCAGTTCCTTCCAGATCGCCCGGACGGCACCGGCGGTGTACGTCGCGTGGTCGAGCAGCGACAGGTAAGTCTGCGAGCTGCAGCCTTCGCCCAACTGCCCGCCAACGGTCACGGTGACGCTGCCGTCGGCCTGGGTCACCGGGTTGTAACGCACGCCACCGGTGCATTGCTTGCCGTTGACGGCCTTGACCTGGTTTTCGATGCGGATGCTGGCAATCGGCGGCTCTACCGAGATCAGCACTCGGCCGTTGTCGTTGCGCGCGACGAAGCGCAGGGCCTTGAGGTTGACCAGCAGCGAATCGGGTTTGACCAGGAACGGTTTGTTCTCGTCATTGCCGTCATCGTTGAACTCCGGCAGTTGCGGTTGCACGAAGAAGCCACGATCCAGCACCAGGTCGCCGGTGACTTGCGTCACGCCGTTGGCCCGCAGATCGCGCATCAGCAGCCAGAGTTTTTCCATGTTCAGCTTCGGATCGCCGCCACCCTTGAGGTAGAGGTTGCCGTTGAGAATGCCGCCGCTGAGGGTGCCGTCGGTGTAGAACTCGGTTTTCCATTGGTGGTTCGGGCCGAGCATTTCCAGCGCTGCATAGGTGGTCACCAGTTTCATGGTGGACGCCGGGTTGACCGAGACGTCAGCGTTGAAAATGGTCGGGGTGCCAGGACCGTTGAGCGGGATCATCACCAGCGACAGGGCGTTGTCCTGCAGCTTGCTGGCCTTGAGGGCTTTTTCGACGTTGGGCGACAGCGCGGTGTTGATGGTGGCGGCGGAAACGGGGAGGGCCAGCGGGAGAAGAAGACTGGCCAGCAGCAGTGGACGCAAAGATTTGATCATCTGAAATAAAACCCTACAGCCGAGGGGAAAAAAGACGAGGGCATGAAGATAATTTCCCTCAGTGGTCATGAAAGTGTCGGCATTATGCCCCAAGGTGTAGCGGCTTGTGCCGTGCCCGCGCCTTCTAATCCGCTATTTTTTTACCGGCGGTAACGCGTTGCGCCCAGAGAGTCGGGCAATTGGCGGCTTAAACTGCTAAAGTGCCGCCCGTTATTACTTATGAGGATTGTTCCAATGGCGACTAACCGTTCCCAGCGTCTGCGCAAAAAACTGTGCGTCGATGAATTTCAAGAGCTGGGTTTCGAACTGAACCTGGATTTCAAAGAAGATTTGGCTGATGAAGCCATTGATGCTTTCCTCGACGCGTTCCTGAAAGAAGCCATGGAAGCCAACGGTCTGGGCTATGTTGGCGGCGACGACTTCGGTCTGGTTTGCCTGCAGAAACGTGGCTCGGTGTCCGAAGAGCAGCGTGCAGCTGTTGAAGCCTGGCTCAAAGGCCGCAGCGAACTGACTGAAGTCACCGTCAGCCCGCTGATCGACGTCTGGTACCCGGAAAAGCCGATCAATCCGGTAGCTTGATGTCATAAAAAACGGCGACCCAAGGGTCGCCGTTTTTTTATGCCTGTCAGAAACCACCGCCCGCTCCCCTGTGGGAGCGAGCCTGCTCGCGATGGACTTCAGAGCACCGCGGGGTATCAGATTCCCCGCGTAATCGTTAACGTCCATCGCGAGCAGGCTCGCTCCTACAGGGGACGGTGTGTATCAAGCAGCCTTGCGCCAATTCAGGATCACCAGCGTCAACACCCCCGCCACAATCCCCCAGAACGCCGAACCCACGGAAAACAGCGTCAACCCCGACGCCGTGACCATAAAGGTGATCAGCGCCGCTTCGCGTTCCTTCACTTCGGCCATCGAAATGCTCAAGCCATTGATGATCGAGCCGAACAACGCCAGTGCCGCAATCGACAGCACCAGTTCTTTGGGCAGCGCGGCAAACAGCGCCGCCAGCGTTGCGCCGAATACCCCGGCAATCCCGTAGAAAACCCCGCACCACACGGCGGCCGTGTAACGCTTGTTGCGGTCTTCGTGGGCATGCGGCCCGGTGCAGATCGCCGCGCTGATGGCGGCCAGGTTGATCCCGTGGGAACCGAACGGCGCCAGCAGCAGCGAGGCGATGCCCGTCGTAGTAATCAGCGGCGAGGCCGGCACGGTGTAGCCGTCGGCGCGCAGCACCGCAATGCCTGGCATGTTCTGCGAGGTCATCGCCACCACGAACAATGGAATGCCGATGCTGATGGTCGCGGCCAGGGAGAAGTGCGGCGTGGTCCAGACCGGCGTCGCCACTTCCAGGTGAAACGCGCTGAAATCCAGCAGCCCCATGAACCCTGACAGCGCCGTACCGATCAGCAGCGCAGCGAGTACCGCGTAGCGCGGCGTCAGGCGCTTGACCACCAGGTAGGTGAAAAACATCCCCAGCACCAGCGCGGTGCGATGTTGGGCGGCGACGAAGATTTCGCTGCCGATCTTGAACAGAATCCCGGCCAGCAACGCGGCAGCCAATGAGGCAGGAATCTTCTTCACCAGGCGTTCGAAGCTGCCGGTCAAGCCACACACGGTGACCAGCACCGCACAGGTCATGTAGGCGCCAATGGCTTCGCCGTAACTCACACCGCCCAGGCTGGTGATCAGCAACGCCGCGCCGGGTGTCGACCACGCGATGGTGATCGGCGTGCGATAACGCAGTGACAGGCCAATCGAACACACCGCCATGCCAATGGAAATCGCCCAGATCCACGACGAAATCTGCCCGCTGGTCAGGCCTGCCGCTTGCCCGGCCTGGAACATCAGCACCAGGGAGCTGGTGTAGCCGGTCATCATCGCGATGAACCCGGCGACGATGGCGGAAGGGGACGTGTCCGCCAATGGGCGGAGCTGCGTGTGCGTGGCGTCGTTCATGACAACGGTGTTCCTTAATACGTACGAAAATACCCAAAGCAACACAAACCCCTTGTAGGAGCGAGCGGTGCGGCGTTCCGACTTGCCCGCGAAGGCGTCATATCATTCAACATTGATGTCAACTGACACGACGCCTTCGCGGGCAAGCCTCGCTCCTACAAGGGGATCGTATTCGCTGCGGATTCTGCGGATAAGCCTAAACTCAAACGTAAGCAATCGTTGCGATACAGCAAAGGCGACAAACAGCCGTACAGTCGTGTTGCCACCATCCATTGTGTACAATCGCGGTGTTTTTTACGCGATACTTGCCAGCGACCCACTGTGCCGTATTACAGTCACGGTCAATTCGCCGCAGTTCTCCCGACTCGAGTGCCCATGAACGAACAGTTGCAACCCCTCAAGAAACAACCGCGAGCAGGCAAAGCCGGCCGCAGCGGTACCCAGGACGATATTGTCTACGCGCATATCTTCGAGGCCATCCTCGAACAGCGCCTGGCGCCCGGCACCAAGTTGAGCGAAGAAGCGCTGGGGGAAATTTTCGGGGTCAGTCGCACCATCATTCGCCGCGCGCTGTCGCGCCTGGCCCATGAAGGCGTCGTGCTGTTGCGGCCGAATCGCGGCGCCGTGGTTGCCAGCCCGAGTGTCGAAGAAGCGCGCCAGGTGTTCCTCGCCCGCCGTCTGGTCGAGCGTGCGATCACTGAACTGGCCGTGCAGCACGCCACCGCCGAGCAGATCGCCGAATTGCGGCAGATGGTCAACGACGAGCGTGACAGCTTTTCCCGTGGCGATCGCGGTGCCGGCATTCGTCTGTCGGGCGAATTCCACCTGAAACTGGCCGAAGCAGCGAAGAATGCACCGCTGATCAGCTTCCAGCGCAGCCTGGTGTCCCAGACTTCGTTGATCATCGCGCAATACGAAAGCGGCAACCGTTCGCACTGTTCCTATGACGAACACACCCAACTGATCGACGCGATCGAAGCGCGCAACGGTGAGCTGGCGGTGAACCTGATGATGCATCACATGGACCACATCGACAGCAAGCTCAACCTCGACGAAGAAAGCGCGTCGGATGATTTGCACGCGGTGTTCTCGCATTTGTTGCAGACCAAGAAGCCAGGGCGTTCGCCGGCGAAAATCTGATAGACCGCGTCGCGCCCATCGCGAGCAGGCTCGCTCCCACATTGGAATGCATTTCCCTGTGGGAGCGAGCCTGCTCGCGATAGCAATCTGACAGGCAATAAAAATCCCCCAGGCTCTACGGCGATGGGGGATTTTTTTATGCCCGAAAATCCTTAGCGCTGATGCACCTGATTCCCCGCCGCATACGTCTGCAACACCGTCCGGTCATCCCCCAGCGTCATCAACACAAACAACGTCTCGGCAATGTTGTTCGCCTGCTTCAAGCGGTAGCTCAGCAACGGCGTGGCGTTGTAATCCAGCACCAGGAAGTCGGCGTCGGTGCCCGGTTGCAGTGTGCCGATCTTGTCCTCAAGCCTCAGTGCCCGTGCGCCGCCCAGCGTCGCCAGGTACAACGATTTGAACGGGCTCAGTCGCGCCCCTTGCAGTTGCATGACCTTGTACGCCTCGTTCAACGTTTGCAGCAGCGAGAAACTGGTGCCGCCACCCACATCGGTGCCGATGCCGACATTGAGTTTGTGCTTCTCGGCCATCGGCAGGTTGAACAGGCCACTGCCGAGGAAGAAGTTCGAGGTCGGGCAGAACGAGATGGCCGAGCCGGTTTCTGCCAATCGCGCGCATTCGTCATCGCACAGGTGCACGCCGTGGGCGAAGACCGAGCGCTCGCCGAGCAACTGGTAGTGATCGTAGACGTCCAGGTAGCCTTTGCGCTCCGGGAACAGTTCCTTGACCCACTCGATTTCCTTGAGGTTTTCGCTGATGTGGGTCTGCATGTACAGGTCCGGATATTCACTCAGCAACTGGCCGGCGAGGGTCAGTTGTTCCGGGGTGCTGGTCGGGGCGAAACGCGGCGTGACGGCGTAGTGCAAGCGACCCTTGCCGTGCCAGCGCTCGATCAGCGCCTTGCTTTCGACGAAACTGGATTCGGCGGTGTCGGTCAGGTAGTCCGGCGCGTTGCGGTCCATCATCACCTTGCCGGCGATCATCCGCAGGTCCAGCTGTTCAGCCGCTTCGAAGAACGAGTTCACCGATTGCGGGTGCACGCTGCCGAACACCAGCGCAGTGGTGGTGCCGTTGCGCAGCAGTTCCTTGATGAAAATGTCTGCGACTTCGTCGGCGTGAGTCTTGTCGGCGAACTGGCTTTCACACGGGAAGGTGTAAGTGTTGAGCCAGTCCAGCAATTGCTCGCCGTAGGCACCGACCATGCCGGTTTGCGGCAAGTGGATGTGGGTGTCGATGAAACCGGGGGTGATCAGCGCGTCCTGATAATGAGTGATCTCGATATCGGCGGGCAGGGTTGGCAGCAATTCGCTGGCGTGACCGAGCGCGCTGATCTGGCCGTTATCGACCACCAGCAAACCGTCTTCGAAATACTCGTACGAGGCTTCGATCCCCACTTCAGCGGGGTCGGCGATGCTGTGCAGGATGGCGGCGCGGTAGGCTTTGCGAGTCAGAGGCATGGGCGTTCTCAATTAGAGGCTTGGCTGCGGCGTGAAGCAGGCAGCAATTTGGCAATCGACGATCCGGCGCTGGCGGTGTGCTGGCCGAAATTCGCGTTATAGGTGGCGATGATTTCGCCGGCGATGGAGATGGCGATTTCCACAGGCAATTTGCCTTTGACTTCGCCGATGCCCATCGGGCAGCGCATGCGTTGCAGCACGCTGCTGTCAAAACCACGGTCGCGCAGGCGGTGTTCGAACTTCACCCGTTTGGTTTTCGAACCGATCAGGCCGAAGTAGGCGAAGTCGTTGCGCTTGAGGATCGCAGCGGTGAGTTCAAGGTCGAGCTGATGATTGTGGGTCATGACGATGCAGTAGCTGCCGGCGGGCAGGTCGTCGATTTCATCCACCGGCTCTTCGGCGACGATTTTGCGCACGCCGTGGGGGATCTGTTCAGGGAATTCATCTTCCCGCGAGTCGATCCAGCGCACCCGGCAGGGCAGGCTGGCGAGCAGCGGCACCAGTGCGCGACCGACATGGCCGGCGCCGAACACGGCGATCTGCGCCTGGACCTGGCCCATCGGTTCGAACAGCAATACGGTCACGCCGCCGCAGCACTGGCCGAGGCTGGCGCCGAGGCTGAAGCGCTCCAGGTGCGTGTCCTGTTTGCCGCTGGCGAGCATTTCGCGGCCGATCTGCATGGCCTTGTATTCCAGATGCCCGCCACCGATGGTGTCGAAGGTCTGGCTGGCGCTGATGACCATTTTCGAACCGGCATTGCGCGGCGTCGAGCCGAGCTCTTCGATGATGGTCACCAACACGCAGGGTTCACCGCGGTTTTGCAGGTCGGCGAGGGCGTCGATCCAGTTGTACATATTCACCTCAACATTTCTGTTGTCTATCCGGGCCTAATCGCTAGCAGGCTAGCTCCCACAGTTGATCGCATTCCCCTGTGGGAGCTAGCCTGCTAGCGATTGGCCGCGCCTCGGTCTTAGAGCGAAGCCAACTCGGTTTCGGTTTCAACGGCCTTCGCCGCCTTCAACTGCCGCATCTGCTCACAGCCCCACAACACCCGCTCCGGCGTCGCCGGCGCATCGATTTTCGGTTGATGTTTGTAATCACCCAGACTCGCCACGGCGTCCTTGATCGCACACCACGACGCGATGCCGAGCATGAACGGCGGCTCGCCCACAGCCTTGGAATGGAACACCGTGTCTTCCGGGTTCTTGCGGTTTTCCACCAGCTTCACCCGCAGGTCCAGCGGCATGTCGGCCACCGCCGGAATCTTGTAGCTCGCCGGGCCGTTGGTCATCAGTTTGCCCTTGGCATTCCAGACCAGTTCTTCCATGGTCAGCCAGCCCATGCCCTGGATGAAACCGCCCTCGACCTGACCGATGTCGATGGCCGGGTTCAGCGAGGCGCCGACGTCGTGGAGGATGTCGGTGCGCAGCATTTTGTACTCGCCGGTCAGCGTATCGACGATCACTTCGCAGCACGCCGCGCCGAACGCGTAGTAGTAGAACGGCCGACCACGTGCCTGGCTGCGGTCGTAGAAGATTTTCGGGGTCTTGTAGAAACCGGTGCTCGACAGCGACACCTGAGCGAAATACGCCTGCTGAATCAGCGCTTCGAACGTCAGGATGTGATCGCGAACCCGTACGTGACCGTTGTGGAATTCCACGTCTTCTTCGCTGACCTTGTATTGCCGTGCGGCGAATTCCACCAAGCGTTTCTTGATGATTTCCGCCGCGTTTTGCGCAGCTTTGCCGTTCAAGTCAGCACCGCTGGAGGCGGCGGTCGGCGAGGTGTTCGGCACCTTGTCGGTGTTGGTCGCGGTGATCTGCACGCGGTCCATTTCCACCTGGAACACTTCGGCCACGACCTGCGCGACTTTGGTGTTCAAGCCCTGGCCCATTTCCGTGCCGCCATGGTTCAGGTGGATGCTGCCGTCGGTGTAGACGTGCACCAGCGCACCGGCCTGGTTGAGGAAACTGGCGGTGAAGGAAATACCGAATTTCACCGGGGTCAGCGCCAGGCCTTTTTTCAGGATCGGGCTGTTGGCGTTGTAGCGGCGGATCGCTTCGCGGCGCTCGGCGTACTGGCTGCTTTCTTCCAGTTCGGCGGTCATTTCCTCGAGCATGTTGTGCTCGACGGTCTGGTAGTAATGGGTGACGTTGCGCTCGGTCTTGCCGTAGTAGTTGGCCTTGCGCACCGCCAGCGGGTCGAGGGCCAGATGCCGGGCAATCGCGTCCATCACTTCTTCGATGGCGACCATGCCTTGCGGGCCGCCGAAGCCACGGTAAGCGGTGTTCGATGCGGTGTTGGTCTTGCAGCGGTGACCGTTGATGGTTGCATCGCCGAGGTAGTACGAGTTGTCGGCGTGGAACATCGCACGGTCGACAATCGAGTTCGACAGGTCCGGCGAGCAGCCGCAGTTACCCGCCAGTTCCAGCTGGATGCCGTGCAGGCGCCCGCTGTCGTCAAAGCCCACGTCGTACTCGACATAGAACGGGTGACGCTTGCCGGTCATCAGCATGTCTTCAACGCGCGGCAGGCGCATTTTGGTTGGCTGGCCGGTGAGGTGCGCGATGACGGCGCACAAACATGCCGGGCTCGCCGCCTGGGTTTCCTTGCCGCCGAAACCACCGCCCATGCGGCGCATGTCGACGACGATTTTGTTCATCGACACGTCCAGCACTTCCGCCACCAGTTTCTGTACTTCGGTGGGGTTTTGCGTGGAGCAGTAGACGATCATCCCGCCGTCTTCAGTGGGCATCACCGACGAGATCTGCGTTTCGAGGTAGAAGTGCTCCTGGCCGCCAATGTGCAGCGTGCCCTGGATACGATTTTTCGCTGTCGTCAACGCGCCCGCTGAATCACCACGTTCATGGGTGTGACTGTCCAGCACGAAATGCTTCTTGCGAAAGGCCTCGACCACGTCCAGCACCGGTTCCAGGTCTTCGTATTCGATCACTGCGGCCATGGCGGCTTTGCGTGCGGTCTCCAGGTCACGAGCGGCAACGGCCAGTACCACCTGACCGACGAACTGCACGGTGTCGATGGCCAGCAACGGGTCACCGGGCATCAGCGGGCCGATGTCTTTCAGCCCCGGCACGTCTTCGTGGGTGATGGCGATGCGCACGCCTTCGAAGGCGTAGCAAGGCTTGGTGTCGATGCTGATGATTTTCGCGTGGGCGCGGTCCGACAGCCGTGCGTAAACGTGCAGCTGGTTCGGAAATTCCAGACGGTCGTCGATGTACTGCGCCTCACCGGACACATGCTTGGCGGCGCTGTCGTGCTTGACGCTGCGGCCGACGCCGGTGGTCAGGTCCTTGGCGAACAGTTCAGCCAATTCGGCTTGGGTCTTCTCTACAGCGTGATGATTAGACATAAGCGGTCACCCGAGTCTCGATGTGCGGCGTTTGCAGTTCAATGAAGTATTTGCGCAGCAGGTTTTGTGCACTGAGCAGGCGGTATTCCTTGCTGGCGCGGAAGTCCGAGAGCGGCGTGAAATCTTCGGCCAGTGCGGCGCAGGCGCGTTCGACGGTGGCGTTGTTGAACGGTGAACCGAGTAACACGGCTTCGCAGTTGGCGGCGCGTTTCGGGATGGCAGCCATACCGCCGAAGGCAACGCGTGCGTCGGCGATCACACCGTTTTCCAGGCGGATGTTGAAGGCGGCGCAAACGGCGGAAATGTCATCGTCCAGACGCTTGGAAACCTTGTACGCACGGAACAGTTGTTCGGCGCTGGCACGGGGCACGATGATCTTCTCGATGAACTCGCTTTCCTGACGCGCGGTGACGCGGTAATCGATGAAGTAATCTTCCAGGGCCAGGGTGCGGCGGGTTTCGCCCTTGCACAGCACAATTTGCGCGCCCAAGGCGATCAGCAGCGGTGGCGAGTCACCGATCGGCGAGGCGTTGCCAATGTTGCCGCCGAGGGTGCCCTGGTTGCGGATCTGCAACGAAGCGAAGCGATGCAGCAATTCGCCGAAGTCCGGGTACTCGGCGTTCAAGGCTTCATAGCAATCGGAGAGGGCAGTGGCGGCGCCGATTTCCAGGCGATCGTCAAAGCGTTCGATGCGCTTCATCTCGGCGACGTTGCCGACGTAAATCATCACCGGCAGCGTGCGGTGGAACTGCGTGACTTCCAGCGCCAGGTCCGTACCGCCAGCCAGCAGCCGGGCCTGTGGATAAGCGTCGTAGAGGTCGGCCAGGTCGGCGACGGTCAGCGGCACCAGGCAGCGCTTGTCGCCGCTGTTGAGTTCGCCGATATCGGTCGGCGCGATGGCCTTCAGACGTGCAATGGTCTCGGCTTCGCGAGCGTCGAATTGATCGGGTTGCTTGCCGCAGCAGGATTGCTCGGCAGCTTGCAGAATCGGCCGATAGCCGGTGCAGCGGCAGAGGTTGCCGGCCAGTGCTTCGTGCGCTTTATGCGAGTCCGGTTGTTCGCTGTTCTTTTGCAGCGCGAACAGCGACATCACGAAACCGGGGGTGCAGAAGCCGCATTGCGAGCCGTGGCACTCGACCATGGCTTTCTGCACGCTGTGCAGTTCGCCTTGGTGCTTGAGGTCTTCGACGCTGATCAGTTGTTTGCCATGCAGCGACGAAACGAACGTCAGGCACGAGTTGAGGCTGCGATAGCGAATGTGTTCGCGGCCATCGTCATCCGTTTGCAACTCGCCGACCACCACGGTGCAGGCGCCGCAGTCACCGCTGGCGCAGCCTTCTTTGGTGCCGGGTTTGCCCACATGGTCGCGCAGATAATTGAGCACGGTCAGGTTTGGGTCCAGGGCGTGCTCGCTACGGAGTTCCTGGTTAAGTAAAAACTGGATCACGGAAGGCCTCGCAGACTCATTATTGTTGTTAACCGACTTGGACCGAATTTATCAGGTCTGACTTTGCGGTCAATGATTTTCTGACTTAAAGGTCAGGAAATAGCATTTTGTCGATCAACGACTCGTTCCTTCATTATTGACCCTTGCGGGTTAGCCTGCTTTTTGCGGGATTCGTGCCAAAAACCGCCGAGTGGGCACTCCGCCATGACCCCTCATGTGCGCTACACTGCGCCGCTTGTACAGATCGAAGAATTTGAAGGAAACCCATGACGTTCAAGGCGCCGGACAGCCTCGCCGAGCAAATTGCTCACCACCTCGCCGAACGCATCATTCGTGGCGAAATGAAGCCCGGGGAGCGCATCCAGGAACAGAAGGTCACGCTGGCCCTCAATGTCAGCCGCGGCTCGGTCCGCGAAGCCTTGCTGATCCTTGAGCGTCGCCACCTGATCGCGATCCTGCCGCGACGCGGCGCCCATGTGACCGAACTCACCGTGCACAAGGTGCAGAGCCTGTGCACGCTGATGGGCGAGATGTACATCCTGCTCGCCAATGCCGTGGCCACTGGCTGGCAAGTCCAGGCCGACCTGGCGCCGTTCGTGCAGATCCAGCAGCGCCTGACCGCGAGCTACGAGCGCCAGGACATCCACGCCTTCGTCGACGACAGTTTCAATGTGATGCGCGCCACGTACGGGTTTGCCAACAACCCGTACTTGCAGGAAACCGTCGAGAATCTGCAACCGGCCATGAGCCGTGCGTATTTCCTTGCCCTGGAGCAGCGCAAGGCCTCGATGAGCGAGTATCTGGAGCTGTTCGAACGCTTGCTCGCGGCCGTGATCGCCCGTGACCATGCGCTGATTCGCACCGTGCTGACCGCGTATTGCCAGCGCAGTTGCGATCTGGTGATTTCTGCCCTGACGGACGCTTAAGCGTGCGGCTCAAGTGCATCAAGCTGGCGGGGTTCAAATCCTTCGTCGATCCGACCACGGTGAACTTCCCCAGTAACATGGCGGCGGTGGTCGGGCCCAATGGCTGCGGCAAATCGAACATCATCGACGCCGTGCGCTGGGTGATGGGCGAGAGCTCGGCCAAGAACTTGCGCGGCGAGTCGATGACCGACGTCATCTTCAACGGTTCGACCAGCCGCAAACCGGTGAGCCAGGCCAGCATCGAGCTGGTGTTCGACAACACCGACGGCACCCTGCTCGGCGAATACGCCGCCTATGCGGAAATTTCCATTCGCCGCAAAGTGACCCGCGACAGCCAGACCACCTATTACCTCAACGGCACCAAGTGCCGTCGCCGCGATATCACCGACATCTTCCTCGGTACCGGCCTGGGCCCGCGCAGCTACTCGATCATCGAGCAGGGGATGATCTCCAAGCTGATCGAGTCCAAGCCCGAAGACTTGCGCAACTTCATTGAAGAAGCGGCGGGCATCTCCAAGTACAAGGAGCGCCGGCGCGAGACCGAAAACCGCATTCGTCGCACCCACGAAAACCTGGAGCGCCTGACGGACCTGCGCGAAGAGCTGACGCGTCAGCTTGAACGCCTGCACCGCCAGGCGGAAGCGGCCAAGAAGTATCAGGAATACAAGGGCGAGGAGCGTCAACTCAAGGCGCAACTGTCGGCCCTGCGCTGGCAGGCCTTGAACGAACAGGTCGGTCAGCGCGAAGCGATCATTGGCACCCAGGAAGTCACGTTCGAAGCGTTGGTGGCCGAGCAGCGCAACGCCGACGCAAGCATCGAACGCTTTCGCGACGGGCACCATGACCTGTCGGAGCGCTTCAATCTGGTGCAGGGGCGTTTCTATTCGGTCGGTGGCGACATCGCCCGGGTCGAGCAGAGCATCCAGCACGGGCAGCAGCGCTTGCGTCAGCTGCAGGACGATCTGAAAGAAGCCGAGCGCGCACGCTTGGAAACCGAATCTCACCTGGGTCACGACCGCACGTTGCTGCTGACCCTCGGCGAAGAGCTGGACATGCTCACGCCGGAGCAGGAAGTCACCAGCGCCGCCGCCGAAGAAGCTGCCGCCGCGCTGGAAGAATCCGAAACCACCATGCACGGCTGGCAGGAGCAGTGGGACACGTTCAACCTGACCGCCGCCGAACCGCGTCGCCAGTCCGAAGTCCAGCAGTCGCGCATCCAGCAGCTGGAAACCAGCATGGAGCGTTTGGCTGATCGCCAGAAGCGTCTCGGCGAAGAACGCGCCTTGCTTTCGGCGGACCCGGAAGACGCGGCGATCATGGAGCTCAGCGAGCAGTTGGCCGCTTCCGAGGCCACGCTCGAAGACTTGCAGGCCAGCGAAGAAGCGCAGGTCGAGCGACTCGAGCAACTGCGTCAGGAATTGCAGCAAGCGTTGTCGGCGCAGCAACAGGCGCAGGGTGATTTGCAGCGTCTCAACGGGCGTCTCGCCTCGCTTGAAGCCTTGCAGCAAGCCGCGCTCGATCCGGGCACCGGCACCGCTGAATGGTTGCGCGAGCAACACTTGGCGGACCGTCCACGCCTGGCCGAAGGCCTCAAGGTTGAAGCCGGTTGGGAGCTGGCGGTGGAAACCGTGCTCGGTGCCGATCTGCAAGCGGTGCTGGTGGACGATTTCGGCGGTTTCGACCTGGCCGGTTTTGCCCAGGGTGATTTGCGATTGCTCAGCCCCGCCAGCGATGGCGTGCGCGTGCCCGGCAGCTTGCTCGACAAGGTCGAGGCGCAGATCGATCTGTCGCCGTGGCTGGGGCAAGTCAAGCCGGTTGAAAACCTCGAACAGGCCTTGGCAATGCGCAGTCAGTTGAGCGCCGGTCAGAGCCTGATCAGCCGTGATGGTTACTGGGTCGGCCGGCACTTTTTACGGGTGCGCCGCGCCAGCGAGGCGGAAAGTGGCGTGCTGGCTCGCGGTCAGGAAATCCAGCGTCTGAGCAGCGAGCGCGAAGAGCGCGAGGCCACGGTCGAAACCCTCGAAACCCAACTTCAGAATCTGCGGGCGCAGCAGCGTCAGCAGGAAAACGGTCGCGAACATTTGCGCCGTTTGCTGCAGGACGAAGCGCGTCAGCAAGGTGAATTGAAAGCCCAGTTGTCCGCCGGCAAAGCCAAGGTCGAGCAACTGACCTTGCGCCGTACGCGGCTCGATGAAGAGCTCACCGAACTGGCCGAGCAGCGCGCGCTGGAACACGAAAACATCGGCGAAGCGCGCCTGCAATTGCAGGAAGCCCTCGACGCTATGGCGCTGGACACCGAGCAGCGTGAGCTGCTGCTGGCCCAGCGCGACAGCTTGCGCGAGCGCCTTGATCGCGTGCGTCAGGAAGCCCGGCAGCACAAGGATCACGCGCATCAATTGGCGGTGCGCCTGGGTTCGCTCAAGGCGCAACACGACTCGACGCGTCAGGCGCTGGAGCGGCTGGAAATGCAGTCCGAGCGCCTTACCGAAAAACGCGAACAGCTCAGCCTCAATCTGGAGGAGGGCGAGGCGCCGCTGGAAGAGCTGCGTCTGAAGCTTGAAGAGTTGCTCGACAAGCGCATGACCGTCGACGAAGAACTCAAGACCGCACAGATTGCCCTCGAAGACGCCGACCGCGAATTGCGTGACGCCGAAAAACGCCGCCACCAGGCCGAGCAGCAATCGCAGTTGATTCGTGGCCAGATGGAAACCCAGCGCATGGAATGGCAAGCCCTGACCGTGCGCCGCAAGACCCTGGAAGATCAGTTGCTGGAAGACGGTTACGACCTGCACGGCGTACTCGCCACGCTGACGACCGAAGCCAGCGAGAAGGACGCCGAAGAGGAACTCGAACGCATTGCCGCACGCATTCAGCGCCTCGGCGCGATCAATCTCGCGGCCATCGACGAATATCAGCAACAATCCGAGCGTAAACGTTATCTGGATGCGCAGAACGACGATCTGGTCGAAGCGCTGGACACCCTCGAGAACGTGATCCGCAAGATCGACAAGGAAACACGCAACCGCTTCAAGGATACCTTTGATCAGATCAATGGCGGTTTACAGGCGCTTTTCCCAAAAGTTTTCGGTGGAGGACGCGCGTATTTGGAACTGACGGGCGAAGATCTACTCGATACAGGGGTGACGATCATGGCGCAGCCGCCCGGAAAGAAGAACAGCACCATCCATTTGCTCTCCGGTGGCGAAAAAGCCCTGACCGCACTGGCTCTGGTTTTTGCGATCTTCAAGTTGAATCCGGCGCCGTTCTGCATGCTCGATGAAGTTGACGCGCCGCTGGATGACGCTAACGTTGGACGCTACGCCCGGCTGGTGAAAGAGATGTCGCAGACGGTGCAGTTCATCTATATCACCCACAACAAGATCGCCATGGAAATGGCCGATCAATTGATGGGGGTGACGATGCACGAACCGGGTTGCTCGCGTCTGGTGGCAGTGGATGTCGAGGAGGCGATGGCGATGGTGGATGCCTGAGTCGGCGTCTGTAGGTTGAGTATTTTTTGTCCGTAGGACTTATTTACCTTCCTTGACTTGCTGGCCAATCGACATATTCGCGCAAGCCATTGTGACAGACGGTGTAAAGTTGCCTTTGGTCGTGCTAGTTTAATGTCAATTTTTCGTATACGTGGGCAAAACGCCTGTCAGAACATAGAGTTGGCGCCACGTTTTAAAGCGGTTTACGAGTTGTAAACCCCTTATTTTTCAGCATTTTTTATAGAGGCACGGGATTACATGGAAATCGGTCTGCGCGAGTGGCTGATCGTCATCGGCATTATTGTCATTGCCGGTATTCTTTTCGATGGCTGGCGCCGTATGCGCGGCGGCAAGGGAAAACTGAAGTTCCGTCTTGATCGAAGTCTGTCCAATTTGCCGGACGAGGACACCAGCGCCGAGCTGTTGGGCCCGCCGCGCGTTCTGGATACCCACAAAGAACCGCAACTGGACGAGCACGATCTGCCGTCGGTGAGCATGCCTGCCCGTGAGCCCCGTGAGTCGGGTTCCAAGCGCGGCAAGCGTGGCCATGGCGAGCCGTCGCAAGGCGACATGAACCTCAGCCTGGACCTGGACGGCGGCCCGAGCTTCAGCAGCCGTGACGACGATTTCCCGGTTGACGCCAAGTCTTCGCCTTCGGTCAGCGACAAAGAACAACCGCAAGCCGAAGAAGTGCTGGTGATCAGCGTGATCTGCCGCGACGCCGCTGGCTTCAAAGGCCCGGCGCTGTTGCAGAACATTCTGGAAAGCGGCTTGCGCTTCGGCGAGATGGACATTTTCCACCGCCACGAAAGCATGGCTGGCAACGGCGAAGTCCTGTTCTCGATGGCCAATGCGGTCAAGCCGGGCGTTTTCGACCTGGACGACATCGACCACTTCAGCACACCGGCCGTGAGCTTCTTCCTCGGCCTGCCAGGCCCGCGTCATCCGAAGCAGGCCTTCGACGTGATGGTGGCTGCGGCGCGCAAACTGTCCCAGGAGCTGAACGGCGAACTGAAAGACGACCAGCGCAGCGTACTGACCGCCCAGACGATCGAGCATTACCGTCAGCGCATCGTCGAATTCGAACGCCGCGCCCTGACCCAGAAGCGCTGATATTGGCAATGTGCGGACGTTTATGACGCGACTCCCGCACTTTGTAGGAGCCAGGCTTGCCGGCGAAGGCGATTTCAAATACGCCTTCGCCGGCAAGCCTGGCTCCTACAACTAAATCACCGCCGTATTTACAGATTGAGCAGCCTCGGCTGCTCTTTTGCTTTATGAGAGAACACCCATGACCGCCGCCAAAACCCGCATTCTAGAGCTGCGCGCTGAGCTGGATCAGCACAACTATCGCTACCACGTGATGGACGAGCCGAGCATTCCGGACGCCGAGTACGACCGGTTGTTCCATGAGCTCAAGGCCCTCGAAGCGGCCAACCCTGACCTTATCACCAGCGACTCGCCAACCCAGCGCGTCGGCAGCGCGGCGCTGTCGGCGTTCACCCAGGTGCGTCACGAAGTGCCGATGCTCAGCCTCGGCAACGCCTTCGAAGAAACCGACATGCGCGAGTTCGATCGTCGGGTGACTGAAGGCCTCGACCTGCCAGCCGGCGACTTGTTTGGCGGCGGGGCGGCGGTGGAGTACAGCTGCGAACCGAAGCTCGATGGCCTGGCGGTCAGCCTGCTTTATCAGGACGGTGTGTTGGTGCGCGGTGCAACGCGTGGTGACGGCACCACCGGTGAAGACATCAGTGTCAACGTGCGCACCGTGCGTAATATTCCGCTCAAACTGCAAGGCACCGGCTGGCCGGCGACCCTGGAAGTGCGCGGCGAAGTGTTCATGTCCAAGGCCGGTTTCGAGCGGCTCAACGCCACGCAACTGGAAGTCGGCGGCAAGACCTTCGCCAACCCGCGCAACGCGGCGGCTGGCAGCTTGCGGCAGCTGGATTCGAAGATCACTGCCAACCGTCCGCTGGAATTCTGCTGCTACGGCATCGGCCAGGTTTCGGCGGAGATTGCCGACACTCACATCGGCAATCTGAAGCAGCTTCAGGCATGGGGCATGCCGATCAGTCGCGAGCTGAAACTGGCGCACGGCATCGATGAATGCCTGGATTACTACCGCGACATCGGTGAGCGTCGCAACAGTCTGGCCTATGAAATCGACGGCGTGGTGTTCAAGGTCAACAGCATCGCCTCCCAACGTGAATTGGGCTTCCGCGCCCGCGAACCGCGCTGGGCGATTGCCCATAAATTCCCGGCGATGGAAGAACTCACCGAATTGCTCGACGTGGAATTCCAGGTCGGGCGAACCGGTGCCGTAACGCCGGTGGCGCGCTTGAAACCGGTCAAGGTGGCGGGCGTCACCGTGGCCAACGCGACGCTGCACAACATGGACGAAGTGGCGCGTCTGGGGCTGATGATCGGCGACACCGTGATCATCCGCCGCGCGGGTGACGTGATTCCGCAGGTGGTGCAAGTGGTCATGGAGCGCCGCCCGGAAAACGCACGGCCAGTGCAGATCCCTGAACAGTGCCCGGTCTGCGGTTCGCATGTCGAACGCACACAATTGGTCAAGCGCAGCAAGGGTCGCGAGACCATCAGCGAGGGCGCGGTGTATCGCTGTGTCGGTCGCCTGGCCTGCGGTGCGCAACTCAAGCAGGCGATCATTCACTTCGTTTCCCGTCGAGCCATGGACATCGAAGGTTTGGGCGAGAAGAGCGTCGAGCAGTTGGTGGACGAAGGTCTGGTGAGTTCGCCGGCCGATCTGTACGCCCTGACGTTCGAGCAAGTCGTCGATCTCGAAGGCTTTGCCGAGCTGTCGAGCAAGAACCTGCTAAGCGCCATCGAAGACAGCAAAAAGCCGGGCCTGGCGCGCTTCATCTACGCCCTCGGCATTCCCGATGTCGGCGAAGAGACCGCCAAGGTGCTGGCACGCTCCCTCGGCTCGCTGGAGCGGGTTCAGCAGGCATTGCCGCAAGTGCTCACGTACTTGCCGGATGTCGGCCTGGAAGTGGCTCACGAGATTCACAGCTTCTTCGAGGATGCGCATAACCAGCAGGTGATCGCCGATCTGCTCAAGCATGGCCTGCAGATTCAGGATCAGGGCGAGTTGGGCGCCGAGTTTGCGGCGAGCACCACGCTGGGCGGTTTCCTCGACAAGCTGCACATTCCTTCGGTCGGGCCGGGCGGGGCGCAGAAGCTGGCGGAAAAATTCGGTTCGCTGGAAGGTGTGTTCGGCGCTGATTGGCTGGACATGCGCCAGGCCTTGCCAGAGAAACAGGCCAATTCGGTTCGCGAGTTCTTTGCCGTCGCCGAAAATCGTCAGATCGCTGAGGCCGCTGAAAAGCAGCTGCGCGATTTCGGCATGCATTGGCAGAGCGAGAAGAAGGTCGTCGAAGGCTTGCCGCTGGCAGGGCAGACCTGGGTGCTGACCGGCTCGCTGGAATTGATGAGCCGCGATGTTGCCAAGGACAAGCTCGAAAGCCTCGGCGCCAAAGTGGCCGGTTCGGTGTCGGCCAAGACCCATTGCGTGGTGGCCGGGCCGGGCGCCGGTTCGAAGTTGGCCAAGGCCAATGAGCTGGGGTTGAAGGTGCTGGATGAAGAGGCGTTTGTCGGGTTTTTGAGCAAGCACGGTATTTCTGTGTGATGCCAATCGCGAGCAGGCTCGCTCCCACATTTGACCGCATTCCTACTGGAAGAACGCGGTTACCTGTAGGAGCGAGCCTGCTCGCGAAGGCGATATTCGCCATCACGCAAAATCCGGGAACGATCGGTAACCAATCATGATCTAGTCTTGGCAAGCCCAGGGAGAGATCGCCATGCACCGCTTCTTCGAACAGCTCAGTTCACGCATCGCCGCGCCTTTCATTGGCGAAAGCTCGCGCAACAGCAAGGTCTGGCATTGTCGCTGCGGGCAGTCGCTGTTCTTTCGCAACAGCCAGTGCCTGGCCTGTTCGGCGGCCTTGGGTTATCAGCCTGAACAGAGTCGCTTATCGTCGTTACAGCCCGCTTCGCAGGCCGATACCTGGATTCTCGATGCCGAACCCGGCGCGGGTATCTTCCGGCGCTGCGCCAATCTCGACACCCCGGCCGCCTGCAACTGGCTGTTGCCGGCCAACGATCACGAAACCTTGTGCATCGCCTGTAGCCTGAATCACACCATTCCTGATTTATCGCTTCCCGAGAATCACGATCGCTGGCGCAAGGTCGAAATCGCCAAGCGTCGGTTGGTTGCGCAACTGGTCAGCCTGGGTTTGCAGGTCATCCCCAAAACCGTGGACGAAGAGAGCGGGCTGGCCTTCGATTTCATCGGCGTCGACCTCGAAGGCAAGCCACCGACCACGGGCCATGCCAACGGCCTGATCACCCTCGATATCAAAGAAGCCGACGACGCGCACCGCGAGCAGGTGCGGGTGCAGATGCACGAACCGTATCGCACGTTGCTCGGCCACTTCCGTCATGAGGTCGGGCATTATTATTGGGACCGGCTGATCGCCAACAGCCAGTGGCTGGAACCGTTTCGCGACGTGTTCGGCGACGAGCGCGCGAGTTACGCCGAGGCGCTCGACCGGCGTTACCAGCAAGGCGCGCCGCTCGACTGGCAGCAACATTTCGTCAGCGCCTACGCCACGATGCATCCCTGGGAAGACTGGGCCGAAACCTGGGCGCATTACCTGCACATGATGGACGCGGTGGACACCGCCCTCGGCTTCGGCATGAGTGCGCGGGAAATGGATTTCGACTACCAGCCATTCCCGTCCAGCACCCTCTATGATCCGCAGCATCCCGGCGGCGCGGCGTTCCTGTCATTCGTCAATGCGTGGATCGAACTCGCCGGCATGCTCAACGAACTGTCGCGCAGCATGGGCCAGCCGGATTTCTACCCGTTCGTATTGCCGCCGGCGGTGATTGCCAAGTTGCACTTCATTCATCTGGTGATCCAGCAGGAGGGCGGCAGGGCGGATGAAGTGGTGCAGGACCTGTAGGCGCCTGCGCTCTTTTCAGGACTGCGCATGTCCTTGAAGCCGCTCATATTTTTTAATCCGTCCGAACGGTTGTAACTTCGCCTCAGATAGGTACAATGGCGCGGCTCGCCGTCAGGTGAGCGTCGTTATGGTGACCCCATCGGTCCCCCCGCAACGATTACCCGTGAACCTGGTCAGATCCGGAAGGAAGCAGCCACAGCGGGAACATTGTGTGCCGGGGTGTGGCTGGTGGGGTTGCCTCCATAACGCACCGCGAGCCTTCTCTCGCGTTTTTCATCAAAAAATACCGTCTTGTTGCTCTGCCATGGATTTCGTCCAGGGCGGATTTTTCGTCGTTTCCGTTTTGAAAACAGGCGCAAAAAAGGAGGCCGACCTGTCGAATCACGACAAGTCGGCCTCCTTTTTTCATTTCTGCCACTAAGGCTTGGACATGGCCTGGTCAACCGCTGCAATCAGCTTTCCCAGATCCTTCGGGGTGGCTTTGTGGATGACTCCGAACAGGTACGCCCGCTGTTCATCCTCATCGCCCAAATCTGCGAAGAAGGCTTTCAGTTTCACCCCCAGCACGCCGGCAAGCAGGAACAGGGCTTCCACGCTGGGGGTGTAGGTGCCGGTTTCAAAACGGCTGATGGTTTTCGGGTCAAAACCGGTTTTTTCGCCGAGTTCAGCCTGAGTAAGCCCCGCGACCTTGCGGTAACGCCGAATGGCTGAACCCAAACTTGAAATTTGCATCGCTCAATTCCCATTTAGAATCAAGAACTTAACGATAGATTTTTGCATTAGACAACTGCATGATCCATCACCTTGCTTTGCAAAATGTGATGCATTTCGTAGAATTGCCTCCTCCAAAGGGTATTTTGTGACCTGTTTGCGTAAGTTTGGCTGATGCGAAAGAGCCAGTACGGTGCTCCCTTGAACAATATGTGGAGTGCCGAAGCCTCCCTGAAGCCTTGCAAAATGTTATCGAAATCGTTGTTGCTGCCCTTTGTCCGGGTCTTTGAGCCTAGTTGATCTTCGGCGGCCAAAGGGCCATCAATCGCTGTTCCTGGAGTGATCACGTGGCTCTGCGCAGTACGAATCAAAACATCTCTTCCGGGCATTTTGCGCTGGTCGAGCGGTACCACCGCTAGCGACAGTGAGCCTGACTCATGGATGAGAAATACCGCAGGGCCGTGGACGCCGCCGCAATTTTTTCCGAGACCGATCTGACCGGCCGGATTACCTACGTCAACGATCAGTTCTGCGCCGTCTCCGGTTACAGCCGCGAAGAACTGCTCGGGCAGAACCATCGCCTGCTCAATTCCGGCCTGCACTCCGCTGATTTCTTCGCCGGCATGTGGCGCACCATTGCGCTGGGCAATGTCTGGAAGGGCGAGATCTGCAATCGCGCCAAGAATGGCAGCCTGTATTGGGTCGAAAGTACGTTGGTGCCGCTGCTGGATGACGCCACCGGGCGGATTCATCGTTACCTGGCGATCCGTTTCGACATCAGCGAAAAACGCCAACTGCTGCATTCCCTGCAATGGCGGGTCGGCCATGACGTGCTGACCGGGCTGCCCAATCGCGCGTTTCTCTCGGACCTGCTGGATCAGGCGCTGGCGTTCTCGCGTGAGGAAAACATCCCGCTGGCGGTGTGCATGCTCGACCTCGACGGCTTCAAGGCGGTCAACGACGGCTACGGGCATGCCAGTGGCGATCTGTTGCTGGTGGAGGTGGCCAAGCGTTTGCGCGACATTGTTCGCGGCGAGGATGTGGTGGCGCGGCTGGCCGGTGACGAGTTCGTGCTGGTGTTGCGCTACGTGCGTGATGTGCCGGAGCTGCGCGCGGCACTGAACCGTGTGCTGGGTGCGATTTCGGCGCCGTACCAGCTGCGGGGCAAGACCCTGAATGTATTTGCCAGCATCGGCGTCACCCTGTTCCCCGATGACAATCAAGATGCCGAAACTTTGCTGCGTCACGCCGATCAGGCGATGTACGTGGCCAAGCAGAGCGGGCGCAATCGCTTTCATTTATTCGACGTGTTCCGGGATCGAGAGGTCAAGGCCACTCACCAGACCGTCGAACGGGTTCGGCAGGCGTTGGCCGCCGGCGAGCTGCGTGTGCATTTCCAGCCAAAAGTGAACATGCGTCGCGGTATCGTCGTCGGCTTCGAGGCGCTCTTGCGTTGGGAGCATCCGCAAAATGGCATGGTGCCGGCCCGAGAGTTTTTGCCGATGGTGGAGGAGACGGACCTGATCATCGATATCGGTGAATGGGTGATGGATCAGGTGTTGATGCAGTTGGACCGTTGGCAGCAAGCGGGGCAGGGCTGGCCGATCAGCGTCAACATCGCCGCCCGGCATTTTCAGCGAGCGGATTTCGTCGACCGGCTCAGGCAGGTGCTCGCCCGGCATGCCCGGGTCGCGCCGCAGATGCTCGATCTGGAAATCGTCGAGTCGGTGGCGATAGAAAACATCCAGCATGTCAGCGCCTGTCTGCAGGCCTGTCAGGCGCTCGGCGTGCAGTTTTCACTGGGCGACTTCGGCACCGGTTATTCGTCCTTGAACTACCTCAAGCGCTTGCGCACCCAGACCATCAAGATCGACAAGTCGTTTATCCGCGACATTCTGCATGACCGCGACGACTTGGCCCTCACCACCGCAGTGATTGGCCTGGCCCGCGCGTTTGGCCGACAAGTGATCGCCGAAGGGCTGGAAAGTATCGAGCATGGCGAGCTGTTGATGCAGTTGGGGTGCGACGTTGCCCAGGGCTATTTCATTGCCCGGCCGATGCCGGCGGTTGATGTGCCGGGTTGGGTCGAAGGTTTTGTCGCGCCGGCGCAGTGGCGAGCGCTCGATCAAACAGCCTGAGGCTATCAGACCTATGAAGATCAAATGTGGGAGCGAGCCTGCTCGCGATGACGGTGTGTCTATCACGCAAGTGCTGGCTGAAAGTACGCAATCGCGAGCAGGCTCACTCCCACAGGTTCAGGGTTTGCCGACATAGAGGCGGATAATGTCATCGATTTCCCCGGACATTTTCATCCTCAGCAACGTGCGCAGGATGCGTTGCACGGGCACTTTCGGGTCATTGCGCACGTAACAACCGACACTCTGCACTTGCAGCACCGCAACGCCTTGCAGTTGCTGCTCAGGTAGCAGACGCTGATTGAACCAGTCCAGTGTCCATTGATTGCTCACGGCGTAGCGATAGCGTCCGGCCATGAGTTTTTCCAGGACCTGTTCCTGATTGCGCGCGTCCTCGCGAAGCAGGCGCCCGGCGTCGAACAGCGGTTGCAGGGTGGGGTAACTGTAGCCGAGCACTGTGCCGATGGATTGTTGCGGCAAATTCGCTGGATCGATTGAGGTCTGCAACTCGTGCCGGCTGATCAGCACGTCCGGCTGGGTCCAGAGCGGAATGCTCCAGATGTAGTCCCCGGACTGGTTTGGCGACCACGTTTGCGCGGCGTAGCAGCGGACATCGATCTCGCCGTGCTCCATGGCATTTTGCACTCGGGCCCGCGGCAGTACGTGAAACTCGGCCGGAACGCCAACCTGGGTCGCGAGGCTGACCATCACGTCATGCAGGATGCCCTGGGTCGGCTGGCCTTGATAAAGCTGCACCATCGGCATCGCCCAACTGTCGGGCACCACGAAGCGCAGCGGCGCGCTGGCAGCCATGACGTTCAGACTCATCAACAGCAGTGCCCCCAAGGCCAGCCGCATAAACGCTCCGCTATCGATGAAAATCGAGCCGATAAAAATCACCGCAAGTGCAGCTTAGCCAGATTAGACGAGCGCGCCGGATGCAATTTTGGCCTTGCTCCGCTAGCATTAGCCGCTTCTGCTTCCCAGTGGCGATGGTTTTCGATGAGTTATCAGGTTCTTGCACGTAAATGGCGTCCGCGCTCGTTCCGCGAAATGGTCGGCCAGACCCATGTGCTCAAGGCTCTGATCAATGCCTTGGACAGCCAGCGGCTGCACCACGCTTACCTCTTTACGGGCACGCGCGGGGTCGGCAAGACCACCATCGCGCGGATCATCGCCAAATGCCTGAACTGTGAAACGGGTATCACTTCGACGCCGTGTGGCGAGTGTTCGGTGTGCCGCGAGATCGATGAAGGCCGTTTCGTCGACCTGATCGAGATCGACGCCGCGAGCCGGACCAAGGTCGAGGACACCCGCGAGCTGCTCGACAACGTGCAGTACGCCCCGAGCCGCGGGCGCTTCAAGGTCTACCTGATCGACGAAGTGCACATGCTCTCCAGCCATTCCTTTAATGCGCTGTTGAAAACCCTCGAAGAGCCGCCGCCCTACGTCAAGTTCATCCTGGCGACCACCGACCCGCAGAAACTTCCTGCAACGATTCTTTCGCGGTGCCTGCAGTTCTCGCTGAAGAACATGACCCCTGAACGGGTGGTCGAGCATTTGACCCACGTGCTGGGCGTCGAAAACGTACCGTTCGAAGACGACGCGCTGTGGCTGCTGGGCCGCGCCGCCGATGGTTCGATGCGCGATGCCATGAGCCTGACCGACCAGGCGATTGCTTTCGGTGAAGGTCGGGTCATGGCCGCCGATGTGCGGGCGATGCTCGGCACGCTCGATCACGGTCAGGTTTACGACGTTCTGCACTCGCTGATCGAGGGCGACGCCAAGGCGTTGCTCGAGGCCGTCCGCCATTTGGCGGAACAGGGCCCGGACTGGAACGGCGTGCTCTCGGAAATTCTCAACGTGCTGCACCGTGTCGCCATCGCCCAGGCCTTGCCTGAAGGCGTCGACAACGGTCACGGCGACCGTGATCGGGTGCTGGCGCTGGCCCAGGCCTTGCCGGCCGAAGACGTGCAGTTTTATTACCAGATGGGCCTGATCGGCCGCCGCGATTTACCGCTGGCGCCGGACCCGCGCGGCGGCTTCGAAATGGTCTTGCTGCGGATGCTCGCGTTCCGCCCGGCAGACACCGCGGATGCGCCGAGGCAACCGCTAAAGCCAGTGGGGATCAGCCAGGCCACAGTTGATTCCGCAAACTCAGTGGCTGCCGCGCCGGTTGTTGCGCCGGTAGTCGCTGCGGCAGTTGCACCGGTTGTTGCCGCGCCGATCGCGCCGGTGGTTGCTCCCGAGCCTGAGCCGGTTGCAGCCGTTGTCGTGCCGGAACCGGTCATCGTGCCGGAGCCCGTTGTTGCGCCGGTAGCGGTCGAAGCCGTCGTCGACCTGCCGTGGAATGATCCGGTCGAACCCGAAGTCGTCCAGCAGCCAGCCGTCGAGCCGGTGCTGGAAACCGCCGCTGAACAACCCGAATTGCCCCCGATGCCGTTGCCGACGCCTGACAGCGTTGTGCCAGACGCGCCGGAATGGGCCGCTGCGCCGATCCCGGAACCTTCCGTGGCCGACGTCGACGCCGCGACACGGGGCATCGACTCCGACGACGAGCCGCCGCTGGACGAGGACTACATCGAACCGGACATGGATTCGGCGTACAGCTACCTCGACGAACTGGCCAGTGAGCACGCCGCCGAACCCGCGCCGGAACCTGAACCTGAGCCGGCCGCGATGCCCGCCACCGGTCTGGCCCTGCAATGGCTGGAACTGTTCCCGAAACTGCCGATTTCCGGCATGACCGGCAGCATCGCCGCCAACTGCACGCTGATCTCCGTGGAAGGTGACCATTGGCTGATGCACCTGGACCCGGCCCATAGCGCCTTGTTCAACGCGACCCAGCAACGTCGTCTCAACGATGCGCTGAACCAGTTTCACGGGCGCACGCTGACCCTGAGCATGGAGCTGATCAAGCCCGAGCAGGAGACCCCGGCCCAGGCTGCATCCCGGCGTCGTGCCAACCGTCAGCGCGAGGCGGAAGAGTCGATCCACGGTGATCCGTTCATCCAGCAAATGATGCAGCAGTTCGGTGCGGTGGTCCGTAACGATACTATTGAACCTGTCGAAGCCCTGGTCAGTCAGGGCTAATAACTGAAGGCGTTTGGCCGAAAGGGCCGGGCGCTGTTTTTATCCAAGTACTTTGAGGTGATTCCCATGATGAAAGGTGGCATGGCCGGCCTGATGAAGCAGGCGCAGCAGATGCAGGAAAAAATGGCCAAGATGCAGGAAGAGCTGGCCAACGCCGAAGTCACCGGCAAGGCCGGTGGCGATATGGTCACCGTGGTGATGACCGGTCGTCACGACGTCAAGCGCGTGACCATCGATCCAAGCCTGGTCGAAGGCCTGAGTGAAGACGACAAAGAGATGCTGGAGGCCGTATTCGCCGCCGCCGTCAACGACGCCGTGCGCAAGATCGAAGCCAACAGCCAGGACAAAATGTCCGGCATGACCGCTGGCATGCAACTGCCACCGGGGATGAAGCTGCCGTTCTGATTCGCCAAAGCGCGTCGGATGAGCTACAAAAAAATGCCAGGCATTGCGCCTGGCATTTTTGTTTCTGTCTGTTGGAGATGTAGTGTCTGTGGGGACGCCTTCGCGGGCAAGCCTCGCTCCTACAAGTGCTATGCAATACCTGTAGGAGCGAGGCTTGCCCGCGAAGAAAGCGACGCGGTCCCCGACAGAAACATCGAACACCCGACCGCCACAAAGGTCTGCTTCCCTATACCGCCAAATTCATCGATCAAAGGAGACGCTCACATGCCACAAGCATTGACCCTCAACCAACGTATCGTCCTGGCGTCTCGCCCGGTGGGCGCACCGACGCCGGAGAATTTTCGCCTGGAACGGGAAGCGCTGCCGGACCTGGCGGATGGCCAGATATTGCTCAAAACCCTGTACCTGTCGCTGGATCCCTACATGCGCGGCCGCATGAGTGACGCACCGTCCTACGCGGCGCCGGTGGCAATCGACGAAGTGATGACCGGTGGCGCCGTCAGCCGTGTCGAGCGCTCGCTGAATCCGAAGTTTCAGCAAGGTGACCTGGTCGTCGGCGCTACCGGGTGGCAGAGCCACAGCATCAGCGACGGTCGCAATATCATTCCGGTGCCGTCCGGGCTGCCGAGCCCGTCGATGGCGCTGGGTGTGCTCGGCATGCCGGGCATGACCGCCTACATGGGCTTGATGGACATCGGCCAGCCAGCCTCTGGAGAAACCCTTGTGGTCGCGGCGGCGTCCGGCGCGGTGGGCTCAGTGGTCGGGCAAGTGGCGAAGATCAAAGGCCTGCGTGTGGTCGGTGTGGCCGGTGGCGCGGACAAGTGCCGCTATGTGGTGGACGAGTTGGGTTTCGATGCCTGCATCGACCACAAGAGTCCCGACTTCGCCGATGAGCTGGCTCAGGCGTGTCCCCAGGGCATCGACATTTATTACGAGAACGTCGGTGGCAAGGTATTCGACGCGGTGGTGCCGTTGCTCAACCCCAAGGCGCGGATTCCACTGTGCGGCCTGATCGCTTCCTACAACGCCAGCGAGGCGCCGACCGGTCCGGATCGCCTGCCGCAGTTGCAGCGCACCTTGCTGACCAAGCGTGTGCGGATTCAGGGCTTCATCGTGTTCGACGACTACGGTGATCGTCAGCCGGAATTCGTCAGCGCCATGGCGCCGTGGGTGCGCGACGGCAAGGTGAAATTCCGCGAAGATGTGGTCGAGGGTCTTGAGAATGCGCCCGAGGCGTTCATCGGTCTGCTGGAGGGACGCAACTTCGGCAAACTGGTGGTGCGCGTCGCGCAGGACTGAGTATTTGACGCTAAAGAGAGGCGCGGGTATAAACCGCGTCTCGTTGTTTTGTCGGACGTTTCCCCATGAGCTTCAGCCCTTTGATTCGCCAACTGATCGATGCCCTGCGAATTTTGCCAGGTGTGGGTCAGAAAACTGCCCAACGCATGGCGTTGCAGCTGCTCGAGCGTGATCGCAGCGGTGGCTCGCGACTGGCCCTGGCACTCAGCCAGGCGATGGAAGGGGTGGGGCATTGCCGGTTGTGCCGCACGCTGACCGAAGACGACCTGTGCCCGCAATGCGCCGATAACCGCCGCGACGACACCTTGCTGTGCGTGGTGGAAGGGCCGATGGACGTCTACGCGGTGGAGCAGACCGGTTTCCGCGGTCGATACTTCGTGCTCAAGGGCCACCTGTCGCCGCTCGACGGGCTGGGGCCGGAAGCTATCGGGATTCCGCAATTGATGGCGCGGATCGAAGAGGCGGGTACTTTTACCGAAGTCATCCTTGCGACCAACCCGACGGTCGAGGGTGAAGCCACGGCGCACTACATCGCCCAGTTGCTCAGCAACAAAGGCCTGATCGCCTCGCGCATTGCCCACGGCGTGCCGTTGGGTGGCGAGCTGGAGCTGGTGGATGGCGGGACGTTGGCGCATTCGTTTGCGGGGCGTAAGCCGATTGCTTTGTAGTGTTTTACCGACGCTATCGCCAGCAAGCTGGCTCCTACAAGGGTGCGTGATATCTCTGTAGGAGCCGGCTTGCCGGCGATCCAGGCTCCTCGGTCCATCTGATTCACACAATCCTGTTGAAAACCAAGCAAGCGCTCGGTTAACGTCGCTGAACCCTTCCATGGAGTTCGCCGATGCCTGCCTTCCAGGAATACTTCGACCCCAGCCACCAATTGGTCCGCGACAGCGTCAGACGTTTCGTCGAGCGCGAGATTCTTCCGGACATCGACCAGTGGGAAGAAGCCGAAAGCTTTCCCCGCGAACTCTACCTCAAGGCCGGTGCAGCGGGGATCCTGGGCATCGGTTACCCCGAAGCCCTGGGCGGCAGCCATGAAGGTGATCTGTTCGCCAAGATCGCCGCCAGCGAAGAGTTGATGCGCTGCGGTTCTGGCGGTCTGGTCGCCGGGTTGGGTTCGCTGGACATCGGCCTGCCGCCCATTCTCAAATGGGCCAGGCCGGACGTTCGCGATCGCGTCGTGCCGGCCGTACTGGCTGGCGAGAAGATCAGCGCCCTGGCCGTCACCGAGCCTAGCGGTGGCTCCGACGTGGCCAACCTGCAAACCCGCGCCGTGCGTGACGGCGACGTCTACCGGGTCAGCGGCAGCAAAACCTTTATCACCAGTGGCGTGCGTGCGGATTACTACACCGTCGCGGTGCGCACCGGTGCGCCCGGTTTCGGTGGCATCAGCCTGTTGCTGATCGAGAAGGGCACGCCAGGGTTCACCGTAGGCCGTCAGTTGAAGAAAATGGGCTGGTGGGCGTCGGACACCGCCGAGTTGTTCTTCGACGATTGCCGCGTACCTGTAGGTCATCTGATCGGCGCGGAGAACATGGGCTTCGCTTGCATCATGGGCAACTTCCAGAGCGAACGCCTGGCGTTGGCGCTGATGGCCAACATGACCGCGCAACTGGCGCTGGAGGAAAGCTTGAAATGGGCCCGTCAGCGCGAAGCGTTCGGCAAGCCCATCGGCAAGTTTCAGGTGCTCAAGCATCGCCTCGCCGAAATGGCCACGGCGCTGGAAGTGTCACGGGAGTTCACCTATCGCCAGGCGGCGAAAATGGCGGCGGGACAGAGTGTGATCAAGGAGATTTCCATGGCGAAGAATTTCGCAACGGACACGGCGGATCGGATTACCACGGATGCGGTGCAGATTCTGGGGGGCTTGGGTTATATGCGTGAAAGCCTGGTGGAGCGGCTGTACCGGGACAATCGCATCTTGTCGATTGGTGGCGGGACACGGGAAGTGATGAACGAGATCATCAGTAAGCAGATGGGGCTTTGAGTGTTGTGGTGTTGCTGCTGACGCCTTCGCGGGCAAGCCTCGCTCCTACAAGGGGTCGCATTATCCTGTAGGAGCGAGGCTTGCCCGCGAATAGGCCGGTACAGGCGCCGCTTATTTATCGCTCAGGGCAAACTGCGTCAGGCAAAACGTCGGAATCCCCATGTCTTCCAGGCGTTGTGACCCACCCAACTCCGGCAGATCAATAATCGCCGCCGCTTCATGCACCCGCGCGCCCATGCGTCGAATCAGGTTCGCCGCCGCAATCAGCGTGCCGCCGGTGGCGATCAAATCATCGAACATCACCACCGAGTCGCCTTCACACAAGCTGTCGGCGTGGACTTCGAGGAAGGCTTCGCCGTACTCGGTCGCATAACCTTCGGCCAGCACATCCGCCGGCAGTTTGCCTTGCTTGCGGAACAGCACCAGCGGCTTGTTCAACTGATAGGCCAGCACCGAACCGATCAGGAAACCACGGGCATCCATGGCGCCGATGTGGGTGAAATCAGCCTCGACATAACGGTGGGCAAAGCTGTCCATCACCAGGCGCAGAGCCGTGGGCGACTGGAACAGCGGGGTGATGTCGCGAAAAATGACGCCCGGTTTCGGGAAGTCGATCACCGGGCGGATCAGGGATTTGATGTCGAAGGAGTCGAAGACCATTGTCTAGGTGTCCTGGCAGGCTGCAAACGTCGCAGTATAACGGCGGCTGAACCGTTTCGCTCAGCCGCCGTGGTCGTAATCAGCCTTCGATCGAACCGCCGGCGAGGGCGCAGAGCTGGATCGGGTCGAGGATGTGGATTTCCTTGCCTTCGGCGGCGATCAGCTCGTTCTGCTGGAAGCGCGTAAACACCCGCGACACGGTTTCCACCGCCAGGCCCAGGTAGTTGCCGATTTCATTGCGCGACATGCTCAGGCGAAACTGATTGGCCGAGAAGCCGCGAGCGCGGAAGCGTGCCGACAGGTTGACCAGGAAGGTGGCGATGCGCTCGTCAGCGGTTTTTTTCGACAGCAGCAACATCATCTGTTGATCGTCGCGGATTTCACGGCTCATCACGCGCATCAACTGACGGCGCAGTTGTGGCAGTTGCAGCGCCAGTTCGTCGAGGCGTTCGAACGGAATTTCGCAAACCGAGGTGGTTTCCAGCGCCTGCGCCGAGACCGGATGCTTTTCGGTGTCCATGCCCGACAGGCCAACCAGCTCGCTCGGCAGATGGAAACCGGTGAGTTGTTCTTCACCGCCATCGCTGAGACTGAAGGTTTTCAGGGCGCCAGAACGTACTGCATAAACGGAGTCGAAAACGTCGCCCTGACGGAACAGGAACTCGCCCTTCTTCAGTGGGCGGCCACGTTTAACGATTTCGTCCAGCGCATCCATGTCTTCCAGATTCAGAGAAAGTGGCAAGCAGAGGGGAGCCAGGCTGCAGTCCTTGCAATGGGCCTGGTTATGAGCGCGCAGTTTTACTGGCTCGGACATTTCTTAAATCCTTGTGGGAAAGCACACATAAGACGTAAGGGTACCTCACCGGAAGACGTTCAGGCCAGCGCTGTGCCGATTTGTCACGCCATGGTAAAGCGCCGCTGTCGGTGGCCGATAAACTGGCATCAACCTATGCGCAGGTACTCGTTTCATGGCCACCATCGGCGTGCTCAACCCCGGCAACAGTGGTGTGCAAACACTGCATGAGCCCGCAAACGGCCTGGCCGGCGAAGACTCGGCAATCGCCATTGGCCCGGCCACTTCGCCCATGGCTGAAGGCATCAAAGTCACGTTGTCTGGCGCCGGTTTGACCAAGGCTGCCAGTTCCCACGATGACAACAAGGACATTGAAGAAAGCGGGTTGCCGGAAAACATTCAACAGATCCTGAAAATGATTCGCCGAATACAGAAGCAGATCGCCGAGAAAGTCGCGAGCATGCAAGCGGTAATGGCAGACAAGCGACTTTCAGCTGAAGAACGCAGGGCCAAGCTCGGCGCGCTGCAAGCGACCATCACCACCCTCAATGGCGGGCTGATCACGGCCAATATGGTGCTGTCCAAAGCCATCTCGCAGGCGAGCCTGACCCCTGAGCAAGTGCTGAAGACGACTTCCCTGCTGTTGGAGCGTTAGATGACCCGCGAAAACCGCTGGCGATTCTGTTGCTCCAGGTACGCGTCGAACACCATGCACACCGAACGCACCAGCAACCGTCCGGCCGGCAATACGGTGATCCGTTCATTGTTCAGTTCGATCAGTCCGTCTTCGGCCATGCGTTGCAGTTGCGGCCACAATTCGCCGAAGTAACCGCGAAAATCGATGTTGAAAGCCTTCTCGATCTCAGCGAACTCCAGGTTGAAACTGCAAATCAATTGTTGAATCACCGCCCGCCGCAGGCGGTCATCGGCATTGCACAGCAGGCCGCGATTGGTGGCCAGTTGTGCTGAGGCCAAGGCGTTCTGGTACTGATTCAGGTCGCTGCTGTTCTGGCAGTACAAGTCGCCAATCTGGCTGATGGCCGAGACGCCGAGGCCGATCAGGTCGCAATGGCCGTGAGTGGTGTAGCCCTGGAAGTTGCGTTGCAGGGTTGATTCTTCTTGAGCAATTGCCAGCTCATCGTCGGGCAGGGCGAAGTGATCCATGCCGATGTAACGGTAGCCGGCGGCGGTCAGTTGTTCGATGGTGCGCTGGAGCATTTCCAGCTTCTGTGCCGGTGTCGGCAATTCGTCGCTGTTGATTCGCCGTTGCGGCATGAAGCGTTCCGGCAAGTGCGCGTAGTTGAACACCGACAGGCGGTCCGGTTGCAGGTTGATCACTTCGTCGACCGTGCGGGCGAAGTTCTCCGGTGTCTGCCTTGGCAAACCGTAGATCAGGTCGATGTTGATCGAGCGAAATTGCAGCGTCCGTGCGGCGTCGATCACCGCCCGGGTTTCTTCCAGACTTTGCAGGCGATTCACCGCGCGTTGCACGGCCGGGTCGAGGTCTTGCAGGCCGATGCTGACCCGGTTGAAACCCAGCTCGCGCAGCAGGCCCATGGTCGACCAATCGGCTTCGCGAGGGTCGATCTCGATGCCGTAGTCGCCGGAATCGTCCTCCAGCAAATTGAAGCTTTTACGCAACTGGGCCATCAGTTGACGCAGTTCGTCATGGCTGAGAAAGGTCGGTGTGCCGCCACCGAAATGCAATTGCTCGACCTTCTGCGCCGGGTCGAGATGGCAGGCGATCAGCTGGATTTCCTGCTCCAGGCGCTGCAAGTAGGGCAGGGCGCGGCCGCGATCCTTGGTGATGACTTTGTTGCAGGCGCAGTAGTAGCAGATGTTCGCGCAGAACGGCACGTGCACATACAGCGACAAAGGCCGCAGGGCCTTGCGGCTTTCGCGCAGCGCATGGAACAGGTCGAAGGTGCCGACATGACCATCGAACTGCACGGCGGTCGGGTAGGAGGTGTAACGCGGTCCCGCCAGGTCATAACGGCGGATCAGATCGGTATCCCAACGAATGGCGTCGAGCATCATGCGGGCATTCCCCCGGATAGGCTGGCAGTGTCGGCAAGTCTATGGGGTGCGGCGTTGGGGCATCTTGATTTGCATCAACGGTCAGGATTTGTGTTTTCGGTGCGGGCCTCTTCGCGGGCAAGCCTCGCTCCTACAGTGGATCGCGCACAACTGTAGGAGCGAGGCTTGCCCGCGAAGGCCGCGCCGCCGATCAATGCCCCATAAGCCAATGCTGATGCGGCCCCGGCAAGGTCCAGATGCCAAACAGCATCACCAGCAAGCCGCCCGTCATGCGTACGTACCGTTTGCGCAACAGCGCCGTGACCCGCTCGGCCGCCAGCCCCGTGGCAAGCAACACCGGCCAGGTGCCCAGCCCGAACGCGAGCATCAGCAATGCACTGTCCAGCGCATTGCCCTGGCTCGCCGACCACAGCAACGTGCTGTAAACCAGCCCGCACGGCAGCCAGCCCCAGAGCGCGCCGAGCAACAAGGCTCGCGGCAGGCTCGACACTGGCAACAGCTTGTTCGCGACGGGCTGAATATGCCGCCACAGACCGCGACCGAGGCTTTCGATGCGGGTCAGGCCGCTCCACCAGCCAGCGAGATAAAGCCCCATGGCGATCAGCAGCAATCCGGCGAGGATACGCATGAACATCGCCGCCGGGCTGTTCGCCACCGCCCAACCCGCCAGGCCGATCAGCAAGCCGGCCGCTGCGTAACTGAGAATCCGCCCGAGGTTGTAGGCCAGCAGCAATCGAAACCGGCGGCTGCGCTGTTCCTTGGGAATTGCCAGGGTCAGCGCGCCCATCAAACCGCCGCACATGCCCAGGCAATGCCCGCCGCCGAGCAGGCCCAGGATGACCGCCGACACCAGCAGGGGCGCCAGCTCAAACATGCGGGGGCGCCTTGTCGTCCGGTTTGGCCGGATGGCCGCTGGCCTCGTCGACCGCTGCGGTGTGGTTCGGGTCCTGGTCGTCGAACAGGATGCTGTGGGCCGGGCCGTCGAGGTCGTCGTACTGACCGCTGTCGACCGCCCAGAAGAAGATGTAGACCGCGATGGCGACGATCAGCAGTGCGGCCGGGATCATCACGTAGAGAGCTGGCATGGTGAGGCTCCATGCCCGCGCGGCTCAGGCCGGCAGCGGGCGGGTTTCTGGCGTGGCGCTGGCGGCCGGCGTGCTCGGCAGGCGAGTCAGGCGCAGGGCGTTCAGCACCACGGTCAACGAACTGATGGACATGCCGACCGCCGCCCACACCGGCGTAATCCAGCCGAGGGCGGCGAACGGCAACATGAGGCCATTGTACAGCCCGGCCCACAGCAGGTTCTCGATGATGACCCGACGGGTGCGCCGAGCGAGGCTGAAGGCTTGCACCAACGCGTCCAGGCGGTTGGACAACAACACCGCATCCGCACTGGTTTTCGCCAGATCGGTGGCCGAACCCATGGCGACGCTGATGTCGGCGGCGGCCAGCACCGGCACGTCATTCACGCCGTCACCGAGCATCAACACCTTGCGTCCTTCCTTGTGCAGCTGTTGCAGGACCTGCAATTTGTCGTCCGGACGCAAACCGCCACGGGCCTCGTCGATGCCCAGCTCGGCGGCGACGCTGGCGACCATCGGCGAGCTGTCACCCGACAGCAGCAACGTGCGCCAGCCGCGCGCCCGGCAGGCTTCCAGCAACGCGGGTGCATCGGCGCGCAAACGGTCGTCGAGGACGAACCATGCCAGCGGTCCGGCATTGTCGCCGAGCAGCAGCCATTGGCCGGCTTCATCCGGCATCAACGGGATGGCAGCGCCACTGAGTTCGCAGACAAAACCCGGTTGGCCGATGCGCAGGCGTTGCTTACCGACCACGCCTTCCAGGCCCAGCCCCGGCGTGCTGTGGACTTCTTCGGCGGCCAGTGGCGCGCGGCCAAACGCACGGGCGATGGGGTGTTCGGAACGGTTTTCGAGGGCGGCGGCGAGGCCCAGGCATTGATCGCTGTCGAGCGCGCCGAGCGGGCGGATCGAGCGCAGCGCCAGGCGCCCTTCGGTGAGGGTGCCGGTCTTGTCGAAAATCACCGTGTCGATCTGGTTCAGGCCTTCCAGCACATGGCCGCGGGTCAACAACAAACCCAGTTTGTGCAGCGTGCCGGTGGCGGCAGTGAGCGCGGTCGGTGTGGCGAGGGACAGGGCGCACGGGCAGGTCGCGACGAGCATCGCCAGGACAATCCAGAAGGCGCGCGATGAGTCCAGCTCCCACCACAGCAGACCAATGCAAGCGGATGCGATCAGCGTCAGCAGCAGGAACCATTGCGCGGCGCGGTCGGCGATCTCCGCCAGTCGTGGCTTCTCGGCCTGGGCGCGGTCGAGCAGGCGGACGATGGCAGACAGTCGGGTGTCCTGGCCGAGGGCGAGGACTTCCACGGTCAGCGCGCCCTCGACGTTCAGGGTGCCGGCGGTGACGGCGTCACCAAGCGTGCGCGGCTGTGGCAGGTATTCGCCAGTCAGCAGGGATTCGTCGATGCTCGACTGACCGTCGAGGATCTTGCCGTCGGCCGGCAGGATCGCGCCGGGATGCACCAGAACCTGATCGCCGACACGCAGTTCGCTGAGCAGGATCCGCTCGCTCTGACCATCGGCGCTCAGGCGCAAACACGAGGCGGGCAGCAGGTTAACCAGCTGTGCGGTGGCGGCGGCGGTGCGTTCGCGGGCGCGACGTTCCAGATAACGCCCGGCCAGCAGGAACAGCGCAAACATGCCGACGGCATCGAAATACAATTCGCCGACCCCGGTGATCGAAGTCCAGATCCCGGCGATGTAGGCACTGCCAATCGCCAGCGACACCGAGACGTCCATGGTCAGGTGGCGGGTACGCAAATCGCGCATCGCCCCTTTGAAGAACGGCGCGCAGCTGTAGAACACGATCGGCGTGGTGAGGAACAGCGCGACCCAGCGCAGGATGGTGTGCAGCTCGGGGCTGAGGTCGATGTTGAATTCCGGCCAGGTGGCCATGGTCGCCATCATCGCCTGGAACCACAGCAGCCCGGCAACCCCGAGTTGGCGCAGGGCCAGGCGGTTTTCGCTGGCCAGTTGTTCGCTGGCGCGGTCGGCTTGATAGGGATGGGCGGCGTAACCGATGTGGCGTAACTCGCTGAGCACCTGGCTCAGCGGCAATTGCGCATCGGCCCAGCGTACGTGCAGGCGATGGTTGGACAGGTTGAGGCGCGCTTCGGCCACCGCCGGCAAGCCGCGCAGGTGTTTCTCGATCAGCCAGCCACAGGCCGCGCAACTGATGCCTTCCATCAGCAGCGTGGTCTCGGCGAGTTCGCCTTCGTGGCGCACGAAGGGTTTTTGCACGTCGGCGCGATCGTACAGCGCCAGTTCATCCACCAACTGCACCGGCAACGCTTCGGGGTTGGCCGAGGCTTCGCTGCGGTGCTGGTAATAGCTTTCCAGCCCACCGGCGACAATCGCTTCGGCCACCGCCTGACAACCCGGGCAGCAGAACTCGCGGGTTTCACCGAGGACGGCCGCGGTGAAGCGGCTGCCGGCCGGGACGGGCAGGGCGCAGTGGTAGCAGGGGGTTGGGGTGGTCATGATGTTGGATCTATGTCGTCTGAAAGGGCCTCATCGCTGGCAAGCCAGCTCCCACAGGGTTTTGTGAACGCCACAAATCTAATGTGGGAGCGAGCCTGCTCGCGATGCGCGAAGCGCTGGTTGTTACTTTTTCAGGTCTTCGGCGCCCTGCAGCGGTTCGTCACCCAGCAGCAGATCCTTGTCATGGCTGACCAGCTCTTCTTCGAACATACGCCAGATGTGGTCGTCCTGAGTACCCAGCAATTCGACAAAACGACGACCTTCCACCTTGTCGCTCAACTGGCCGATGTAGCGGCCCTGTTCGGTTTCGCTTTGGGCGAGGGTGATCTTGCGATCCTTCTCCGGCTGGGTCGGCGAGATCAGGTTCAGTTCGAGGGTTTTCGGTTGGCTGTTGCCGCTCAGGCGCAGGTCGACTTCGCCGGTCACGTCATCCAGGTGCACGCTGGCGCGCAGGAGCAGGGTTTGCGCCAGCAGTTCACGGTCGAGGGAGCGGTTGATGCCTTTGCCGGCCTCGTAGTAGTTGTCGTTGACCAGGTTGTCCGGGTTGTTCACCGCGATGGTCACCATGGACAAGGTCAAGGTCACCGAACAGGCGAGGATGGCAATGATGATCCACGGCCAAAGATGCTTGTACCAGGGACTTGCGGCGTTTGCTGCGGGCATGATCACTTCTCTTAACGAATTTGTGGGCCGATGAACCGGCTCTTGGCTTCAACGTGGATGCTCTCGTCATCGGCATCCTTGAGGATGAATTTCACCTCGTTGGTGCTCGATGGCAGTTTTTCCGGCGCGATGGACAGTTCCACCGGCTGGCTGAAAATTTCGCCGGCGGCGACCTTGATCTCGCGTTTGCCTTGCAGCTTGAGATCCGGCAGGCCGGCGGCTTCCAGCACGTAGGTGTGGTCGCGCTGATCCTTGTTCATGATCTTCAGGCTGTAGACGTTTTCAATCCGGCCTTCGGCGTTCTCGCGGTACAGCACGCGGTCTTTGCTGACGTCGAAACCGACCAGCGAACGCATGAAGAACGCCGTCGCCAGCAACGCCATCATCGCCAGCAATACAGCGGCGTAGCCGATCAGGCGCGGGCGCAGTTTATGGGTTTTTTGCCCGGACAGGTTGTGCTCGGTCGTGTAGCTGATCAGGCCGCGGGGGTAATCCATCTTGTCCATGATGCTGTCGCAGGCATCGATGCACGCAGCGCAACCGATGCATTCGATTTGCAGGCCGTCACGGATGTCGATGCCGGTCGGGCAGACCTGAACACACATGGTGCAGTCGATGCAATCGCCCAGGCCCTGGGCCTTGTAGTCGATGCCTTTCTTGCGCGGGCCGCGGCTTTCACCGCGACGCGGATCGTAGGAAACGATCAGCGTGTCCTTGTCGAACATCACGCTCTGGAAGCGTGCATACGGACACATGTAAATGCACACCTGCTCGCGCAGCCAGCCGGCGTTGCCGTAAGTGGCGAGGGTGAAGAAACCGACCCAGAAATACGACCAGCCATCCGCTTCGCCAGTGAAGAATTCGATGGTCAGCTCGCGGATCGGCGAGAAGTAACCGACGAAGGTCATGCCGGTTGCGAAGCCGATCAGCAGCCACATCGAGTGCTTGCTGAATTTACGCAGGAACTTGTTGGCACTCATCGGCGCCTTGTCGAGCTTGATGCGCTGATTGCGATCGCCTTCGGTGACCTTCTCGCACCACATGAAAATCCACGTCCAGACGCTCTGCGGGCAGGTATAACCGCACCAGACACGACCGGCGTACACGGTAATGAAGAACAGGCCGAACGCGCTGACAATCAGAATGCCCGAGAGCAGGATGAAATCCTGCGGCCAGAACGTTGCGCCAAAAATAAAGAACTTACGCTCCGGCAGGTTCCACCAGACGGCTTGATGACCGCCCCAGTTCAGCCAGACCGTGCCGAAATACAACAGAAACAAAAACGCGCCGCCCATCATCCGCAGGTTACGGAACAGGCCGGTGAAGGCGCGGGTGTAGATCTTTTCTCGAGAGGCGTAGAGGTCGACGCTGTTGTTCGCGTTCTTGGCAGGCGGGGTAACGTCGTGTACCGGAATCTGGTTGCTCATCAGTTGCATCCCACGGCAGTGGAAAAATGCCTCGGTCAGTACATGCCGACCGCGGTCAAAAAGGGGTGTTGCAGTGGCGCAATGATACGCCTGTAGCTCTAGATCAAGGGTGCGACCTTTGGTCACGTTGGTGGAAACCAACTGACGGTGTAATGACTTGAATCAATTGACTGGTGAAATTATGGACGGTTTTGCGGGTGCCGACGTTCAATCGGCCCATGGATTGATCAGTGCAACGCCGCTGGATTGAAAGTCGCCGATATTGCGAGTGACCACCGTCAGACCATGCACCAGGGCAGTCGCTGCAATCAGCGCGTCGCTTTCGTTAGTGCTGTCTGGAACATGCAAGCCGGCACAGCGTAGGGCCACGGCGGCGTCGACGGGCAAGATTCTGGCATCAAAGGCTGGCATGACATGTCGCTTAAGCCAGGTACGCAATACCTTCCCCTGCGCGGGGTCACGACGCTCCATTCGCAGAACCCCGGTCTCCAGCTCCTTTAGGGTAATGGCCGAAATAAACATTCGTGGGGCGATGACGCTTTTGGCCCAGGCGACGACGTTTGCATCCGCCCGGGGTTTGCGCAATTCAGAAATTACATTGGTGTCGAGCAGAAACATCAGGACAGGTCCACGGGTCGATGAATGATCACGGCGCGCTCGGTTTCGAACTCGATGTCTGCCGCTTCCGGCATCACCAATAGATCGACAATGCTGGCGTTGCTGCCGGTGAGATTTTGGTAGTCCTCAATGCTTAGCAGTACATGGGCCGGCTTGCCACGGTCGGTGATGATAACCGGTCCCTGGCGCGTGGCTTTTTTGGCACTACTTGTGTCCTGATTGAATTCGCGGCTCGAGATAGTGGTGATGGCCATCATGGTTGGCCTCCTGAAAGCGGTAATGTAGAAACGTTACTACTTGATCCTCTGCTTCGGCAACCTGAATCCATGGAGAAGGTCGTACCGTTCGTCGTTTCAGTGACGAAGGTTGGCTGCCAGTGCCGAGGTCACTCACTTTGTTCTCAATGTGGCTGGTAATGCGTAGATATTGATAGATATCAGTTTTTATTGATGTGGCGATTGCATTGAAAGTTTGGCGGAGTATGTGGGTAAGTTGGTCGAGTTGGTTTTATAGTTGGTGTTCACAATTATATATATGTTGTTTATTGTTGTTCTGGTGAGTGTTGTTGTAGTTTGCTCTTCGCAGATGTGTTTTAAATGGATTTTGTGTGAGTGCGCTCACTATTAAATATTAGGGAAAAGGACAAGATGGAATTAAGCAAAGGATGGCCGTTGTTGGTGTTGCTGGTAGGTGTGTGGGTAGTTCCTGTTGTGTCGTCGGCGCAAACGCCACGGCATATCGTGTTCGCTTCGGACCCGCAGTTTCCCTGGACCGATAACACTGACGCCCGGTTGCCGGAGTCCGATTCTCAGAAGCGGGAGCGCTCCCGTTGGCTGATCGAAACGCAGTACGACAGTATTGCCGACTTCAGGCGGCAACAGGGTGGGAGCGCGGCGGTTCCCGTGATGATCAATGGCGATATGACTGCCTTCGGTCATGCGGATGAGCGTTCCTATGTCCAGCAGACGCTGGATGCGAAACTTCAAGGGGATTATGACTACGGGTTGGGTAATCATGACTATCAAAATAACGTGGATGATTGTTTTCTGAATAATTGCGCCGCTGGAAGCATTGAAAATTTGAAGGAGCGCTATTGGGGGAAAGTCGGCAGTATGGATCTGGCGGCGCGGGCTTCATGGCCGAGCACCACTTATTACGGCAGTCTCGCGTACTCCAGGGATTATGGCGATGTGCACTTGGTGCAGTTACATAACGAGCCAACTTACTCGGTGACCTTCTCTTCGGGGACTTTTTTCAGTCCGACGGTTTTTGAAATTACCCCTGCACTCGATTGGCTTGAGCGTGACCTTCGGCAGGCACGCGCGCAGGGGAAAATCATTCTACTGAACATGCATAAACCCAATGATTTTATGGGTGACTGGAGTCAGGAAAAACGGTTCAGGGATATGATCGAAAAGTATGAAGTGACTGCAATATTCGCCGGTCATCTTCATGGGCATGGCGGCACCATCTGGTACACGAACGGTGTGCCCGGTTTCATCAGCGGCAGTGCATCCCAGCAGACCTATCTGATCGCCAGTTTTTCCGAGGATCGCAAAAACCTGCACGTCTATGCGGTCGATAACAACCAGTGGCAAAAACGTGAGCTGATAGCGACAGTGCCGGTGTCATGAATTCTGGCCAATAGCCCATAAAAAAGGCCCCGCCAGATCACTGGCGGGGCCTTTTTTTGCATCAAGCGTTTGCCTTACTGGGCATCCGCCGCCGGAGCTTTCTCGCCGTGAGACAAGCTGTAGACGTAAGCGGCCAGCAGGTGAACCTTGTCGTTGCCTTGCAGCTGTTCTTGCGCAGGCATCTGGCCCTGACGGCCGTAACGGATGGTCTGCTGCAGTTGAGCGAAGCTCGAACCGTAGATGAACGCACCCGGGTGGGTCAGGTCAGGTGCGCCCATCGCTGGCGTCCCTTTGCCGGCCGGACCGTGGCACGCCACGCAGTTGGCGGCGAACAGTTTCTGCCCGGCAGCCGGGTCAGCCTTGGTGCCTTCCGGCAGCTTGCGGCCATCGAGGCTGGTCAGGACGAACGCAGCAACGTCCGCAACACCTTGCTCGCCGATCACTTCAGCCCACGCCGGCATGACCGCGTGGCGGCCGCCCATGATGGTGGCCTTGATGGTTTGTGCTTCGCCACCCCAGCGCCAGTCGGCGTCGGTCAGATTCGGAAAGCCATAAGCGCCTTTGGCGTCGGAGCCGTGGCAAACCGAGCAGTTGGAGGCGAACAAACGGCCACCCATCTTCAGGGCTTGCGGGTCCTTGGCGACTTCTTCGATCGGCATGGAAGCGAATTTGGCGAAGATCGGGCCGAACTTGGCGTCCGACTTGGCCATTTCCTTTTCCCACTCGTGAACGCCGGTCCAGCCGCTCTGGCCGTTGGCGAACGCGGTCTGCTTTTCGTTATCCAGGTAGTTGTAACCCGGCAGCAGGCCTTTCCAGTTGCCCAGGCCCGGGTACAGCACCAGGTAACCCAGGGCGAAAATGATGGTGCCCACGAACAGCATGAACCACCATTTTGGCAGCGGGTTGTCGTACTCCTCGATCCCGTCGAAGGAGTGGCCAACCGTTTCTTCGGTGGCTTCGCTGCGCTGGCCCTTGCGGGTGGACAGCAACAGCCAGGTCAGGGCGAAGATGGTGCCGAGACTGAGGACTGTGACGTACAGACTCCAGAACGTAGTCATTCTTTGTTACTCCTAGAAGCTTGCTCGACGTGCTTGATGGCTTCGGGATCATCCGCGAAAGGCAGCAAGGTCGCGTCTTCAAACTCCGACTTGCGCTTGGGGCTGAACACCCACAACGCCAGACCGATGAAGGCCACCATCACAACAACGGTGCCCAGGCCACGAATCATCCCGATATCCATCTAAATCACCGTTTGCTTTTGATGATGGTGCCCAGGCCTTGCAGATAGGCCACCAGCGCGTCCATTTCGGTTTTGCCCTTCACAGCATCCTTGGCACCGGCGATGTCTTCGTCGGTGTAAGGGACGCCGAGCGTGCGCAAGACTTCCATTTTCTTGGCGGTGTCTTTGCCGTCGAGCTTGTTTTCCACGAGGAACGGGTAGGCCGGCATTTTCGACTCGGGCACTACGTTGCGCGGGTTGTACAAATGCGCACGCTGCCAGTCATCGGAGTAACGACCGCCGACACGGGCCAGGTCTGGACCGGTACGCTTGGAACCCCACAGGAACGGGTGGTCCCAGACGCTTTCACCGGCTACCGAGTAGTGGCCGTAGCGTTCGGTTTCAGCACGGAACGGGCGGATCATCTGCGAGTGGCAGCTGACACAACCGTTGGCGATGTAGATGTCGCGGCCTTCCAGTTCAAGGGCGGTACGAGGCTTCATGCCTTCGACCGGCTTGTTGGTGACGTCCTGGAAAAACAGCGGAACGATCTGGGTCAGGCCGCCGATGCTGACGGCGATGACCATGAAGAAGGCCAGCAGGCCAATATTCTTCTCGACTGCTTCATGCTTCATCAGTGAGCTCCAACTACAGCAATCTGTTCGGCGGCTTCAGCTTCGGCCGGGTTCGAGGCACGTACGGTACGCCATACGTTGTAGGCCATGAGCAGCATGCCGGTGGCGAAGAATGCGCCGCCCAATGCGCGAACGATGAAGCCCGGGTGGCTGGCTTGCAGCGCTTCGACGAACGAGTAGGTGAGGGTGCCGTCGTCGTTGATTGCACGCCACATCAGACCCTGGGTGATGCCGTTGACCCACATCGAAGCGATGTACAGCACGGTACCGATGGTCGCGAGCCAGAAGTGTGCGTTGATCAGGCCGATGCTGTGCATCTGCGCGCGACCGAACAGTTTCGGGATCATGTGGTAGATCGCGCCGATCGAGATCATCGCTACCCAGCCAAGAGCGCCGGCGTGTACGTGGCCGATGGTCCAGTCGGTGTAGTGCGACAGCGAGTTGACGGTCTTGATCGCCATCATCGGACCTTCGAAGGTCGACATGCCGTAGAACGCCAGCGATACCACGAGGAAGCGCAGGATCGGGTCGGTGCGCAGCTTATGCCAGGCGCCCGACAGGGTCATCATGCCGTTGATCATGCCGCCCCAGCTTGGTGCCAGCAGGATGATCGACATGGCCATGCCCAGCGACTGCGCCCAGTCCGGCAGCGCGGTGTAGTGCAGGTGGTGCGGACCGGCCCAGATGTACAGGGTGATCAGCGCCCAGAAGTGCACGATGGACAGGCGATAGGAGTAGATCGGACGCTCGGCCTGCTTCGGAACGAAGTAGTACATCATCCCGAGGAAGCCGGTGGTCAGGAAGAAACCTACGGCGTTGTGGCCGTACCACCACTGGATCATCGCATCCGTCGCACCGGCGTAGGCCGAGTAGGACTTGAAGAAACTGACCGGCAGCGAGGCGTGGTTGACGATGTGCAGCATCGCCGTCACGACGATGAAGGCACCGTAGAACCAGTTGCCCACATAGATGTGCTTGGTCTTGCGCTTGGTGATGGTGCCGAAGAACACCAGACCGTAGGTGACCCAGACGATGGCCAGCAGAATAGCCAGGGGCCATTCCAGCTCAGCGTATTCCTTGGTGGTGGTGTAACCCAACGGCAAGGTAACGATGGCGCCGACGATCACCGCTTGCCAACCCCAGAAGGTGAAGGCCGCGAGGCTGTCGGAAATCAGTCGCGTTTGGCAGGTTCGCTGCACGACGTAATAAGAAGTGGCAAACAGTGCACAACCACCAAAGGCGAAAATCACCAGGTTAGTGTGCAACGGGCGCAGGCGTCCAAAGCTCGTCCACGGCAGACCGAAGTTCAACTCCGGCCAGACCAGTTGCGAGGCGATGAAGACACCGAGCCCCATGCCAAGGATCCCCCAGACCACCGTCATGATGGCGAACTGGCGGACTACCTTATAGTTATAAGCAGTCGGACTGATTGCTGTGCTCATTCTAAGGTTCCACGGTTTGGGTGTTTTATTAGGAGTAAAAATCGGCCGCAAGTATGGAGAAAGCAGGGGGTCATTGCAACGCGCCATGACCTGGGTCAATGCTTTCAAAAGCTGATTCTGCGGCCTTTCCATGCGCCGCGTAAGGACAAAATCGCCCTCGGACAAAATGTCGCAGCGAACGAAAATGATGAGAGGGTCAGGTCAGTTGTAACGGGGTGTGTTCAAACGCAACGATCGGGTGACCGATGGCAATTGGCACGACAGCCGGTATCTACCAGCCTTTGCGGCTTGTCATCGAGCTGATTCGTCGAACACATCGGGTCGGGTCGACCTGGAACCGGCTCAAGCCAGTCCGCATCGGGGCAAGCTTAGACCCGAATCTGGTGAACCGAAAGGCGGACTAACGGAGGGGTGCGACAATGGGTCGCAAAGGGGCAGGGAACTGCCGCATCCGAGAAGAATGCGGCAGCAGAGCGGTCAAGAATTATTCGCTTTTGCCTTCGGCCTGCAAACGCTCTGTATTCAGACCGTGGGACAGGCTGTACACATAAGCGGCCAGCAGTTGCACTTTGTCGTTGCCGAGCAGTTCGTTCTGCGCCGGCATATGGCCCTGGCGGCCATGGCGGATCGTTTGTTGCAGTTGCGCCAGGCTTGTACCGTAGATAAAACCGGCCGGTTGCGTCAGGTTCGGCGCACCCATGGCTTCAGTGCCCTTGCCGTTTGCCCCATGACAGGCTACGCAGGTGGTGCTGAATGCTTGCTGTCCGGCTTGCAGGTCGGCGGTGTCGCCAGCCGGCAATGGCAGGCCGGCCAGTTCATGACGCACATACGCGGCAACGTTTTTCACGCCGGCTTCACCGAGGATTTCACCCCAGGCCGGCATCGCCGCCATGCGTCCACCCATGATCGTGGTCTTGATCATCTCGGCGTCACCGCCCCAGCGCCAGTTGCTGTCGGCCAGGTTCGGGAAGCCGAAAGCGCCCTTGGCATCCGAGCCGTGACACACCGAGCAGTTCGAGGCGAACAGGCGACCGCCCATTTTCAGCGCTTGCGGGTCCTTGGCCACTTCTTCCACCGGCATGGCGGCGAATTTGGCGAAGATCGGTCCGAACTTCGCGTCGGCCTTGTTCATCTCCTTTTCCCATTCGTGAACGCCGGTCCAGCCGTTCTCGTAACCCGGCAGGATGCCTTTCCAGTTGCCCAGGCCCGGGTAAAGAATCAGGTAGCCCACGGCGAACACCAGCGTGCCGGCGAACAGCATGAACCACCACTGCGGCAGCGGATTGTCGTACTCCTCGATGCCGTCGAAGCTGTGGCCCATGGTCTGGTCGACGCTGCCCTTGGTTTCGCCCTTGCGGGTGCCGATCAGCAGCCAGGTCAGGCCGATCAGGCTGCCGATGGTCAGTACGCAGATCCACGTACTCCAGAAAGTGGTCATGACCGGGTACTCCTTGCTTCAGGTTCTTGGGTGCTATCGGCTTGTGGCTCATCGGCGAACGGCAGCAAACGTGCTTCGGCGAACTCCGGATTGCGCTTGCTGTTGAACACCCACAACGTCAGGCCGACGAAGGCCACGAACACCACGACCGTGCCCAGGCCGCGAATCAATCCACTGCTCATTACGCTCATTATTTCAAAGGGCATGGCTCACCTCTTGCTCTTGATGGCAGTGCCGAGCACTTGCAGGTAGGCGACCAGCGCGTCCATTTCGGTCTTGCCCTTGAGCGATTCGACCGAGCCTGCGATGTCGGCATCGGTGTACGGCACGCCGAGGGTGCGCATCGCCTTGATCTTGGTTTCGGTGTGGCTGCTGTCGAGCTGATTGGCCACCAGCCATGGATAGGCAGGCATCTTCGATTCCGGCACCACGTTGCGCGGGTTGTACAAGTGCGCGCGGTGCCAGTCTTCGGAGTAGCGGCCGCCGACACGGGCCAGGTCCGGACCGGTACGCTTGGAACCCCACAGGAACGGGTGATCCCAGACGCTTTCCCCGGCCACCGAGTAGTGACCGTAGCGCTCGGTCTCGGCACGGAACGGCCGGATCATCTGCGAGTGGCAACCGACGCAGCCTTCGCGGATGTAAATGTCGCGACCTTCCAGTTGCAGCGCGGTGTAGGGCTTCATGCCTTCCACCGGTTTATTGGTCACGTCCTGGAAGAACAGCGGGACGATCTGCGTCAGACCGCCGATGCTCACGGCCAGGACCATCAGCAGCATCAGCAGGCCGACGTTTTTTTCGATTGTTTCGTGTTTCATCTCGGACTCCTCAGGCCATCTGCGCGGCAGCGGCGACTTCGGCAGGCTGCGAGGCCCGCACGGTGCGCCAGGTGTTGTAAGCCATCAGGAACATGCCGCTGAGGAAGATCGCACCGCCCACCAGTCGCACGATGAAGCCTGGGTGGCTGGCCACCAGGGTTTCGACGAAGGAGTAGGTCAGCGTGCCGTCTTCGTTGACTGCGCGCCACATCAGGCCCTGGGCGATGCCGTTGACCCACATCGAGGCGATGTACAGCACGGTGCCGATAGTGGCCAGCCAGAAGTGCGCGTTGATCAGGCCGATGCTGTGCATCTGCGGGCGACCGAAGATTTTCGGGATCATGTGGTACAGCGCGCCGATGGAAATCATCGCCACCCAGCCGAGTGCGCCGGCGTGTACGTGGCCGATGGTCCAGTCGGTGTAGTGGGAGAGGGCGTTCACGGTCTTGATCGCCATCATCGGCCCTTCGAAGGTCGACATGCCGTAGAACGCCAGGGAGACCACGAGGAAGCGCAGGATCGGGTCGCTGCGCAACTTATGCCAGGCACCGGAGAGCGTCATCATGCCGTTGATCATGCCGCCCCAGCTTGGCGCCAGCAGGATCAGCGACATCACCATGCCCAGCGACTGCGCCCAGTCCGGCAGCGCGGTGTAGTGCAGGTGGTGCGGACCGGCCCAGATATACAGGGTGATCAGCGCCCAGAAGTGCACGATCGACAGGCGATAGGAATACACCGGACGCTCGGCCTGTTTCGGCACGAAGTAATACATCATCCCGAGGAAACCGGCGGTGAGGAAAAAGCCTACGGCGTTGTGGCCGTACCACCACTGCACCATGGCATCGGTCGCACCGGCGTACAGCGAGTAGGACTTGGTGAAACTCACCGGCAGCTCAAGGTTGTTGACGATGTGCAAAATCGCCACGGTGATGATGAAACCACCGAAGAACCAGTTGCCCACATAGATGTGCTTGGTCTTGCGCTTGGCCAGCGTGCCGAAAAACACGATGGCGTAGGCGACCCAGACGATGGTGATCAGGATGTCGATCGGCCATTCCAGCTCGGCGTATTCCTTGGAACTGGTGTAACCCAGCGGCAGGCTGATCGCCGCCAGCAGAATCACCAGTTGCCAGCCCCAGAAGCAGAACGCGGCGATTTTCGGCGCAAACAGTTGCGTCTGGCAGGTGCGTTGCACCGAATAGAACGAACTGGCGAACAGGGCGCAACCGCCGAACGCGAAGATCACCGCGTTGGTGTGCAGCGGGCGCAAGCGGCCGAAACTGGTCCACGGCAAATTGAAGTTGAGTTCGGGCCAGACCAATTGAGCCGCGAGAAAAACCCCGAGCCCCATGCCGACGATGCCCCACACCACCGTCATAATGGCGAATTGGCGGACCACCTTGTAGTTGTAGGCGGTACTGATAGAAGTGTTCATGGTTCCCCATCCACGGTTCAGCCGAAAGGGCGTTCGCGCAAGGCAGACGCTCCCTTCGCCTGGAGTTATAGGCAGACTAAAAGCGAGGCAAGCATGGACAAAGAGCACAAGGCCAGTATTGACGGGGATCAATGGGCGCAGTGTGTGCGGGAGCATGGATGGCTGTGGAATGAGGCCGCTTCAACGGTTTCGGGTGAACCTGTGACGCTGATTCTTGCGCATGGCGCCGGGGCGCCGATGGACAGCGCCTGGATGAACGACATGGCCGCGCGCCTTGCTGTGCAGGGCGTCAACGTGCTGCGCTTCGAGTTCCCCTACATGGCGCAACGGCGTGTCGATGGCGGCAAGCGTCCCCCGAACCCTGCGCCGAAACTGCTGGAATGCTGGCGTGAGGTGTACGCCGTGGTGCGACGCCATGTCACTGGCCGCCTGGCCATTGGCGGCAAGTCCATGGGCGGGCGGATGGCCAGTCTATTGGCCGATGAGCTCAAAGCCGATGCGTTGGTGTGCCTCGGCTATCCGTTTTATGCCGTGGGCAAACCGGAGAAGCCACGGGTCGAGCATCTGGCTGCGCTGAAGACCCGGACGCTGATTGTCCAGGGCGAGCGCGATGCGTTGGGGAATCGTGAAGCGGTAGAGGCCTATGCGTTGGCGCCGAGTATCGAGGTGTTCTGGCTGGTGGCGGGGGATCATGATTTGAAGCCGTTGAAGGCTTCGGGGTTTACGCATGAGCAGCATTTGGCGGCTGCGGCGCAAAAGGCATCCGAGCTTATCCGTTGAAGTTTTGGTTTCAGTAGGTCGGGACGTATTGCACAAAGCCCATGATGTATTCAACTGGGCTCTGTGCCGTACTGATCTTGATAGAGGGCTAAATCCGTTAATCGTGAAACAGATCATTCTTTCACAGGACGCCATTCAGTCATTTCGAAACTGCCTTTTGGTTCCAGGTCATAGTTGGTCTTGAATTTAGCGCTAAAACATCCTACGACGTGTCCTTTTTCCACATCGATTTCGATTTCCAAAGTGCCTTCGTCTGCGTGTACAGATTTGTATTTAATGTGGTCTGGAGTCCCAGGTAATGAATGTGTGTGTCTGATAATTAACCCATCGTTCAAATTATAAGTGCGCTTCAGTGGTTCCTTATCGAAATGAGGAATCCACATGTCGTAATCAAAGTAGTCCTCGTTGTCGGGACTTCCTGTAGCCCCCTTAAAAACCCAGACAAGGCCACTATTGAGCTCGGTTTGATAAAATTTTGCTGCTTGGGCTTTTGTTTCTATGTTCCGATCTTTCCATTTGAATTCGTCATCTGGCATGGAATTATGATCGTTACTCAGCATGAGTATGTCAGGATTGTTCATGAGTAGCCTCTTTAGTGATTAAGATTTTTGTTCATGGTGCCAATCGTGATAACGCGATCCAGAGTTTAATGAATAGTATTTTTTTAGCTACTGTCATAGTTGTCAGCTATGCGGTGGCTTTTATTTGTGCTAGTAGTTTTTAGCCGTTTGGCACATTCGATCAGGACAGGTATTCCGTATTCATGAGCTTGGCAAGCCATTGCTTCCACACCAACGTCTAGCTCCTCGCTGTACTCCGCGTCCAGAGCATTTTGAGTTCGACTATTCTTCAAATAGACCGACATTAGTGCTTGGTTGAAACCTTCGGCGAAGGTTCGCATGGTGTCTTGGTCGAGCGCGGTGGTCAGGTCGAATTCAATAACTCTCATGTTCAAACCTGCGGCGCCAGTGCGGTGGGTGCGCAACTTAGTGGTCGGAGCCTGGCACTCGTCGGCGGTTCGTTACAGGCGCAGGATGCTGCGGCTTTGAGTATCCACAGACAATCGGCTTAATGTAGGCAGTATCGCAGCGCCAGCCATCAAGCTGGAGTCGGGTGCCGCCGCAACTATCGTCGTCGCTGATCGTGCAGGGCGAGCGAGATACGCTGGGCAATCGGGAAGCTATCGAGGGATATGTGTTATCGCCGGCTATCGAGGTGATGTGGCTGCCGGCGGGGGATCATGATTTGAAGCCGTTGAAGGTTTCGGGGTTTACGCATGAGCAGCATTTGGCGGCTGCGGTGGGGAGGGTGGCTGAGTTTCTTCAGCGAGGTCATTCCTTACAGAAATGACCTCATCGCGAGCAGGTGCTCTGAAGTTTTGCCACGCACACACATGTGCGCTCAACAAAAACGTGCGAGGAGCCTGATCACGAAGAGGTCATGAGAGCCATCGTTCTTGGATCGGCACTTTTGCCTTCCTGCTTCATGTGTTATTGGTCGGCTCTTTTCAAATCGAATGTGCCTATCGGATTCATTCGATAGCCCCCGCTATAAAAAATTGCATTGAAATCGCCATGCACTGTCCCCTTGGCTGGATCGAGCCTGATAGTAAGTTCCGCCTTGTCTGCCAGGGTGGATGTGAAGTTAGGTGCGGGGGGAACTGAATGGATATGGAATACGTAAAACCACTGCCCATCCCCAATCTTGTAGGTTTTCTCTAGCAGGTCTTCACCCTCATAAGGCACTGAGAATTGAAGCGCGAAGAACGTACCGTCTTCAGTCTTGCCGGTAGAACCTTGGAAAACCCAATTGTCGATACCAGGTCCGCCACGAAACGCCGTAAATAAAGTAGATTCAGCGTAGATCGGTTCCCCTGTGAATCTCCAGTGAAAATCGTTACCAGCTGCCTGACTTTTATGGTCGTCCGGGAAAAAAATAGGAAAAGCACTCATCGAAAAAATCCTTTTCTGTTTAAAGTCGAAGGAAGTAAATGCCGGGTGTAACGGCATTTAAATGCTACCCCACCGTACTGGCGTGTCTACTGTCATAACTGACAGTTGGGTGCGTACTTTCAGCTGAGTTTCGCGCAGTGGCGGCCAAATGCGCGCTGTCGATTTTTGACTTTCATCAGGCAATAAAAAACCCGGAGGCTTTCACCGTCCGGGTTTTGTTTTTCCAGCATCAATCAGCGGTTAAACCGCTCCACCAACGAATACTGGGTATTCGCGGTCTTGGTCAGCTCTTCACTCAACAACGCCGAGTGCTGCGCCTGTTCCGACGTCTGGTCGGCCAGTTGCGAGATGTTGCTGATGTTGCGGCTGATTTCTTCGGCCACCGAGCTTTGCTCTTCGGTCGCGGCCGCGATCTGGGTGGTCATGTCGGTGATGTGTGCCACCGCTTCGCTGATCCCGACCAGTGCCTGATCCGCTTCGAGTACCCGCGCCACACCTTCTTCCGCCTGGCGATGCCCGGATTCCATGGTTTGCACGGCGGTGCTGGCGGTTTGCTGGAGCTTGGCGATCAGGGCGTGAATCTGCCCGGTGGATTCGCTGGTGCGTTGCGCCAATTGGCGAACTTCGTCGGCAACCACCGCAAAGCCGCGACCCATCTCGCCGGCACGCGCCGCTTCGATGGCGGCGTTCAACGCCAGCAGGTTGGTCTGGTCGGCGATGCCTTTGATTACGTCGACCACGCCGCCGATTTCATCGCTGTCCTTGGCCAGTTGCGTCACGGTCAGGCCGGTTTCGCCGACCACCTCCGACAGGCGCTGAATGGCTTCGCGGGTTTCCCCGGCGATGTCACGGCCGCGCCCGGTCAGGCGATTGGCTTCTTGAGTCGCGTCCGCCGTGCGTTGCACGTGGCTGGCGACTTCCTGGGTGGTGGCGGCCATCTGATTGACGGCGGTGGCCACCTGCTCGGTTTCGACGCGCTGACGTTCCAGGCCGGTGGAGCTGCTGTGAGCCAGTGTGTCGGACTGTTTCGCCTGGTCGCTCAGGTGCTCGGCGGTGTCCTGCAGACGGGTCAGGCAGGTTTTCAGGCGGGCTTCCTGGCTGAGGATCGACATCTCCAGACGCGCCTGGGCACCACGGCTGTCGGTGTACATCTGCGCGATCAGCGGGTCGGAGGTGGTCTGCTCGGCCAGGCGCAGCAAGCGCTTGAGGCCGCGCTGTTGCCAGCTCAACCCCAGCAGGCCCAATGGCACCGAAAGACCGGCGGCCAAGGCGAAACCCCATTGGGAGTTGAGCGTGGCACCGATCATGAAGCTCAGCTGGCTGACCAGAATGAACGGCAACCAGTCCTGCAGGACCGGCAGCCATTTATCGGTGGAAGGAATCGCTGACTTGCCCTGGTTGATGCGTTGGTAGAGCGCTTCGGCACGCTGGATCTGCTCGGCGGTGGGTTTGACCCGCACCGACTCGTAACCGATCACCTGGTTGCCATCGAACACCGGTGTGACGTAGGCGTTAACCCAGTAGTGGTCACCGGTCTTGCAGCGATTCTTGACAATGCCCATCCATGGCAAGCCTTGTTTCAATGTGCCCCACATGTGCGCGAACACCGCGGCCGGTACGTCGGGGTGACGAACCAGGTTATGCGGTGCACGGATCAGTTCCTCGCGGGAATACCCACTGATTTCGACGAAAGCGTCGTTGCAGTAGGTGATCACGCCCTTGGCATCGGTGGTGGAGATCAACCGTTGCTGAGCCGGGAAGGTCCGTTCGCGTTGTGTAATGGGCTGGTTGTTACGCATGGCTTTTTTCAATCCGCAAGGCTTTGAGAGGTTGTCGGCACCGTCAGGGATTTATTGAAGAATATTTTTCAATAATCAGCGGCGCGTCGCAAAACGACCGTTGCGTCAGCCCGCCAGCATCGGATAGGTGAACAGGCTGAAATGCAGCAGGTTCAAACCGAAATGCGTGGCAATGGCCGCACCTAACCCGCCGAAACGGTAGGCCAGACCATAGCCGACACCTGCCAGACTCGCCAGCAACACCCATTGCCAGCCAGCGCCCGCATGCACCAGGCCAAACAACAGCGAGGCGAGCAGCAGCGCCAGGTTTTCACCATAAGGCAGGTGTTTAAAGTACCGGCTGAGGCCGCCCTGAAGGTAGCCGCGAAACAGCGCTTCTTCCACCAGCGTCACCAGCAACAGGTTATTGAACAGCCACAGCCAGGCCTGATCAGGCCATTTGGGGGCCCAACTGATCACACCCAACAACAGCGCGCCACCCAATGCCAGCACGCTGCTCAGTGTCAGCCCCAGCAGCGCGGCGGGAATGGAAAGCCGCAGCGAATGCCGGCCGACAATCCACGGGCAGACCAGCAACAGCCAGAAACCAATCAGCGGTTTGTCCAGATTCAGGTACAGCGCAAACGGTACGGCATCGTCGGTAATACGATGCGGATTGATACCGCGACCGTTGTAGAAGCCGGGGAGCCAGTGCATCGCCAATGCCAGCGCCATGAAAATGAACAGGCCGTGACCGAGGTAATGACCGACCCGGACCTGTTGCTGGCGCACGGCGAGACCGGCGATCAGTAGCAATGCGACCGAGATAAGCGCCAGCCAGCCGAGATGGCCGTAGGACAGCGCCATGGCATAACCGAGGGAGAGCAGGGCCAGGAAGGTCCATGGCAAAGCAAACATCTGAAGTCCTTGTGTTCGAAATTCTGCGGGTCGCCTCGGTCCACTGTAGGAGCAAGCTTGCTCGCGATGGCGGAGTATCAGGCGGCACTGATATTGGATGTTACGGCCCCATCGCGAGCAGGCTCGCTCCCACAGTGGTCTTGTGTGGGGCTATAAAAGCGCGGCGATTATAGAGGTGTGTCCGCAAACAAAAACACCGCCCGAAGGCGGTGTCTTTTTCTGCAAACACCTACGACGCAATCAACTGCCGCAACACGTAATGCAAAATCCCCCCTGACTTGAAGTACTCGACTTCATTCAGCGTATCGATCCGGCACAACACCTCGATCTTCTCGCGGCTGCCGTTTTCGCGAGTGATGATCAGCGTCAGGTTCATTCGCGGCGTCAGCTCGACGCCGCTCAGGCCCTGAATGTCCAGGGTCTCCTTGCCAGTCAGATTGAGGCTCTTGCGGTTCTGATCCAGCTTGAACTGCAAGGGCAACACGCCCATGCCGACCAGATTGGAGCGGTGAATCCGCTCGAAGCTTTCGGCGATGACCGCTTTCACGCCCAACAGATTGGTGCCCTTGGCCGCCCAGTCGCGGCTCGAACCGGTGCCGTATTCTTGCCCGGCAATCACCACCAGCGGCGTGCCCGAGGCTTGGTAACGCATGGCCGCGTCGTAGATCGCCAGTTTTTCCCCGGTAGGAATGTAAATCGTATTGCCGCCTTCCTCGCCGCCGAGCATCTCGTTGCGAATGCGGATGTTGGCAAAGGTGCCGCGCATCATCACTTCATGGTTGCCGCGACGGGAGCCGTAGGAGTTGAAGTCCCGTGGCTCCACACCTTTATCGCGCAGGTAATGGCCGGCGGGGCTCTCGGTCTTGATGTTGCCGGCGGGGGAGATGTGGTCGGTGGTCACCGAGTCGCCGAGCAGCGCAAGGACCCGGGCGCCCGCGACGTCCTTGACCACGGGCGGCGGTCCGCCGATGTCGTCGAAAAACGGTGGGTGCTGGATGTAAGTCGAATCGTCCTGCCAGACGTAGGTCGCCGCTTGAGGCACTTCAATCGCCTGCCATTGCTCGTCGCCGGCAAACACTTCGGCGTATTCCTTGTGGAACATTGCGGTGTTGACCTGATTCACCGCGTCGGCGATTTCTTGGGTGCTTGGCCAGATGTCCCGCAAGTAAACCGGGTTGCCGTCCTTGTCGTCACCCAATGGCTCACTGCTGATATCAATGCGCACCGTGCCGGCCAGCGCAAACGCGACGACCAGCGGCGGTGAGGCCAGCCAGTTGGTTTTCACCAGCGGATGCACGCGGCCTTCGAAGTTGCGGTTGCCCGACAGCACCGAGGCGACGGTCAGGTCGGCTTTCTGGATGGCTTTTTCGATCGGCTCCGGCAACGGCCCGGAGTTGCCGATGCAGGTGGTGCAGCCATAACCGACCAGATCAAAACCGAGTTGATCCAGGTATTGCGTCAGCCCGGCCGCCTTGTAGTAGTCGGTCACCACTTTGGAACCGGGAGCGAGCGAGCTTTTCACCCACGGTTTGCGTTTGAGGCCTTTTTCCACGGCTTTCTTCGCCACCAGGCCGGCGGCCATCATCACGCTCGGATTGGAGGTGTTGGTGCAGGAGGTGATTGCGGCGATGACCACCGCGCCGTTTTTCAAGCGATAGGTTTGACCTTCAAAATCGTAGTCGGCTTCACCGGCCAAGTCGGCATTGCCCACCGCAACGCCACCGCCGCCTTCACTTTCGAGGCGACCTTCTTCCTTGCTGGCAGGTTTGAATTGCAGGTCGGTGAAGTCACTGAATGCTTGCGCAACATTCGGCAACGACACCCTGTCCTGTGGGCGTTTCGGCCCGGCGAGGCTGGCTTCGACACTGCGCATGTCCAGCGCCAGGCTGTCGGTGAACACCGGTTCCTTGCCCGACTGGCGCCACAGGCCTTGCGCCTTGCTGTAGGCCTCGACCAGTTTCACCGTTTCAAGTGGACGACCGGACAGGCGCAGATAATCCAGAGTGATGTCATCCACCGGGAAAAAGCCGCACGTAGCGCCATATTCCGGGGCCATGTTGGCGATGGTCGCGCGGTCGGCCAGCGGCAGGTCGGCAAGGCCGTCGCCGTAGAACTCGACGAATTTGCCGACCACGCCTTTCTTGCGCAGCATCTGGGTGACGGTCAGCACCAGGTCGGTGGCCGTGATGCCTTCCTTCAATTTGCCGGTGAGTTTGAAGCCGATCACTTCCGGAATCAGCATCGACACCGGTTGGCCGAGCATCGCCGCTTCCGCCTCGATCCCGCCGACGCCCCAGCCAAGTACGCCGAGGCCGTTGATCATGGTGGTGTGGGAATCGGTGCCGACCAGCGTGTCGGGGAACGCATAGGTGCGGCCGTCTTCATCCTTGGTCCAGACCGTGCGGCCGAGGTATTCGAGGTTCACCTGATGGCAAATCCCGGTGCCCGGCGGCACCACGCTGAAGTTGTCGAAAGCGCTCTGGCCCCAGCGCAGAAAGGCGTAACGCTCGCCGTTGCGCTGCATCTCAATGTCGACGTTCTGTTCGAAGGCGCTGGCGCTGCCGAACTTGTCGACCATCACCGAGTGGTCGATCACCAGGTCCACCGGCGACAGTGGATTGATCCGCTGCGGGTCGCCGCCGGCCTTGGCCATGGCGGCGCGCATGGCGGCCAGGTCAACCACGGCGGGAACGCCGGTAAAGTCTTGCATCAAGACGCGGGCGGGGCGGTACTGGATCTCGCGGTCGGAGCGACGCTCCTTGAGCCAGGCGGCAATCGCTCGCAGGTCGGCGCCGGTGACGGTTTTTTCGTCTTCCCAGCGCAGCAGGTTTTCCAGCAGCACTTTCAACGACATCGGTAGCTTGTCGAGATCACCGAGGCTCTTCGCGGCATCGGGCAGACTGAAGTAATGGTAGGTCTTGTCGTCGACTTGCAGGGTTTTAAGGGTTTTCAGGCTATCGAGGGACGGCATTACGATCACTCCTTAAAGTCCGCACGGCTACGGACTGAGGGGACGGACAGAGCTTTCAACCTAGCCCCGTTTGAACGTTAAAGCTAATAACCGGACTCTATGGGCAAGTCCGAGGTTCCGAACTCGGCTATCATGCGCCGGTTTTCGTGACAGGCTTTGCTTCAACGCAAGTCTGGGCATCGCGCAGTGGCTGAATTCTTCGCCAACTGCCCAGGAGTAAGAATGAACACCCTCTTTATGCATTGCCGGCCGGGCTTCGAAGGCGAAGTCTGTTCCGAGATTTCCGAACACGCCGCACGGCTGAACGTGGCCGGTTATGCCAAGGCAAAAACCGCCAGCGCCTGCGCCGAATTCATCTGCACCGAAGAAGACGGCGCCGAGCGCCTGATGCGCGGTCAGCGTTTCGCCGATCTGATCTTCCCGCGCCAATGGGCGCGGGGGATTTTCATCGACCTGCCGGAAACCGACCGTATCAGCGTGATCCTCGCGCACATGGCCGACTTCCCGCTGTGCGGCAGCCTGTGGCTGGAAATGGTCGACACCAACGACGGCAAAGAGCTGTCGAACTTCTGCAAGAAATTCGAAGTGCACCTGCGCAAGGCGCTGATGGCGGCCGGCAAACTGGTGGAAGACGCGAACAAGCCGCGTTTGCTGCTGACGTTCAAGAGTGGTCGCGAAGTGTTCATGGGCCTGGCCGAGTCGAACAACTCGGCCATGTGGCCGATGGGCATTCCACGCCTGAAGTTTCCGCGCGAGGCGCCGAGCCGTTCGACGTTGAAGCTGGAAGAGGCGTGGCACCATTTCATCCCGCGCGATCAGTGGGACGAGCGTCTGCACAGCGACATGACCGGCGTTGACCTCGGTGCGGCGCCGGGTGGCTGGACCTGGCAACTGGTCAATCGTGGCATGCTGGTGACCGCCATCGATAATGGCCCGATGGCTGAAAGCCTGATGGACACTGGTCTGGTGCAGCATTTGATGGCCGACGGTTTCACCTTCAAGCCACGGCAACCGGTGGACTGGATGGTCTGCGACATCGTCGAGAAACCGGCACGCAACGCGGCGATGCTGGAAGAGTGGATTGGCGAAGGGCATTGCCGCGAAGCGGTGGTCAACCTCAAGCTGCCGATGAAGCAGCGTTACGCCGAGGTGAAACGCTTGCTGGAGCGCATTGCCGACGGTTTCAAGGAGCGCGGGATTCGCGTCGAGATCGGCTGCAAGCAGCTGTATCACGACCGCGAAGAAGTGACGTGCCACCTGCGCCGCCTGGACGTGAAAAAACCAAAATCCCGCTGACACCACGCAACCTTGTAGGAGCCAGCTTGCTGGCGATACAGGCGCCGCGGTGATTCAGAAACACCGGGTAACGGCGATCGCCAGCAAGCCGGCTCCTACAGGGATGGCGTCATGCCACAGATGACCGAACACCCGGCAATGCGCGACAATGCCGGCCAGTTTCAGGAGTGAATCATGAGTGAAATGCTTGATACGCCGGTAGACGGCACCCTCGACGCCACCGGCCTCAACTGCCCGGAACCGGTGATGATGCTGCACCAGCACATCCGTGACCTGGCGCCCGGCGGCCTGCTCAAGGTGATCGCCACCGACCCGTCGACCCGTCGGGACATTCCCAAGTTCTGCGTGTTCCTCGACCACGAGCTGATCGCGCAGCACGAAGAGGCCGGCACTTACCTGTACTGGATTCGCAAGAAATCGGATTAATCGATTCGAAAAAAAGGCCTGCATTTGCAGGCCTTTTTTGTGCGGTCAACCCATCGAATGGCTCATGCGGATCCGCTTGCGTGCACTGCGCGTCAGGCGAATCGACAGCATCAGGGCGGCGCAGCTCAGGCCGACGATCAAACCCTGCCACAGCCCGCTCGGGCCACGGGGTTCGCCGAACCAGTCGGTCAGGCCGAGGGCGTAACCCACCGGCAAGCCGATGCCCCAATAGGCGAACAGGGTGAGGATCATCGTCACCCGAGTGTCCTGGAACCCGCGCAGGGCGCCGGCCGCAGTCACCTGGATGGCGTCGGAAAACTGGAACAGCGCCGAGTACACAATCAGCATCGCCGCGATATGGATCACCGTCGGGTCTGCGGTGTAGATCGCTGCGATGTGCTCGCGCATCAGCAACATCATGCTTGCCGACAGGCAGGCGTAGGCCAGCGCGGTGCCCATGCCGACACCCGCCGCAAAACGCGCTTCGCGCGGCTCTTCACGTCCCAGTGCCTGACCGACGCGTACGGTCACAGCCATGCCCAGGGAGTAAGGGATCATGAACACCAGCGAGCTGACATTCAGGGCAATCTGATGCCCGGCCACCACCGTGGCGCCGAGGCTGCCGATCAGCAGGGCAATCACCGCGAAGATGCTCGATTCGGCAAACACCGCGATGCCGATCGGCAAGCCGATGCTCAGCAGGCGTTTGATCACCGCCCATTGTGGCCAGTCGAAACGGCTGAACAACTGGCTCGACTGATACGCCGGCGCCCAGCGTTCCCAGCCGGCCATGCCCAGCGCCATCACCCACATCACAATCGCCGTGGCCCAGCCACAACCGACGCCGCCCATGGCCGGCACACCGAAGTGGCCATAAATGAAGACATAGTTCAGCGGAATGTTCAGCGCGAGCCCGCACAACCCCAGGACCATCGCCGGGCGCGTGCGTCCCAGGCCGTCACTGAAACAGCGCAACACATGGTAGAGCGCGACGGCGGGCAGTCCGCTGGCGATACCGTGCAGGTATTGCATGCACGGGCCGATCAGCTCGGGATCGACCTTCATCAGGTGCAAAATCGGTTCGGCGCTGAACAGCATGCCAGTCGCCATCACGCCCACCACCAGCGCCAGCCACAACGCCTGGCGCACGATCGGGCCGATCTCGCTGTGGGTGCCGGCACCAAAGCGCTGGGCGACTTTCGGCGTGGTGGCCAGCAGCGTACCGGTCATCAACAGAAACACCGGGACCCAGATCGAGTTGCCCAACGCCACCGCCGCCAGATCCCGTGGCCCGACGCGACCGGCCATTACCGCATCGACGAAGCCCATCGCCGTGGTGGCCAGTTGCGCGATCATGATCGGCAACGCCAGGCCGAGCAGGTTCTTCAGCTCGAGGCGAACCCGGGCGGGGCGATTGAGGGAAATGGCGGCGGGGCGGTCAGTCACGGAATTCAAAGGCAAAACGTCCAAAAGGTTTTGATGCGCGAGGCGGCGCATTCTACGCGTTGACGCAACGGTCAGGAAAAGTCCTGTGTTACCCATTTGTAATCACACAAAAACCTGTAGGAGCGAGCCTGCTCGCGATGGACGTCAACGATGACGAGGGCTGCCTGAATCACCGCAGTGCTCGTGCGTTTTTCGCGAGCAGGCCCGCTCCTACAAATTGTGTGTGCTAGGCGTGAAGTGTCATCTGCGCCTACACTGCCGATCCGCCAAAGGAGCCTGCCATGCTGATTGTTGCCGACGAAAATATTCCGCTGCTCGATGCCTTCTTCGAAGGTTTCGGCGAAATCCGCCGGGTGCCGGGACGTTCAATCGACCGCGCCACCGTCGAGCAGGCCGATGTGCTACTGGTGCGCTCGGTGACCAACGTCAATCGTGGGTTGCTCGAAGGCAGCAAGGTGCGCTTCGTCGGCACCTGCACCATCGGCACCGATCACCTCGACCTCGATTACTTTCAACAGGCCGGCATCACCTGGTCCAGCGCTCCCGGCTGCAATGCCCGTGGCGTGGTCGACTACGTGCTGGGCAGTTTGCTGACCCTCGCCGAAATCGAAGGCGCCGATCTCACCCGGCGCACGTACGGCGTGGTCGGTGCCGGCGAAGTGGGCGGGCGGTTGGTCAAGGTGCTGCAAGGGCTGGGCTGGAACGTGCTGGTCTGCGATCCGCCACGGCAAGCTGCTGAAGGGGGCGATTTCGTCAGCCTTGAGCAGATCATCGAACAGTGCGATGTCATCAGCCTGCACACACCGCTGAAAAAACACGGTGCCGGATCGACCTGGCATTTGTTCGACCAAAACCGTTTGAACCAGCTCAAGCCCGGTGCCTGGCTGATCAATGCCAGCCGTGGCCCGGTGGTGGACAACGCCGCCCTGTGCGAGGTGCTGCTGCAACGCGAAGACCTGCAAGCGGTGCTGGATGTCTGGGAGGGCGAGCCTGAGGTCGATGTGGCACTGGCCGAGCTCTGCGTGCTGGCCACGCCGCACATTGCCGGTTACAGCCTCGACGGCAAGCAACGCGGGACGGCGCAGATCTACCAGGCGTACTGCGATTTTCTCGGGCAACCGGCGCAGGTCCGCTTGAGCGATTTGCTGCCGGCACCGTGGTTGTCGCAGGTGACCTTGAACGCTGAGAGCGATCCTGCCTGGGCGCTGGCGATGTTGTGTCGTGGCGTGTACGACCCGCGCCGCGACGACGCGGATTTCCGCCGTAGTCTTGTGGGCAGTGTGAGTGAGCAGCGCGCGGCGTTTGATGCGCTGCGCAAGAATTATCCATCGCGGCGCGAGATTGACGGGTTGCAGGTGCGGATTGAGGGGGATTCGCCTGAGTTGCTGAAGATTGTGGCGGCTTTGGGGGCATCGGCGGTCTGAAAACCGAGTTGGCCGCCTTCGCGGGCAAGCCTCGCTCCTACAGGTTAGGCGTAATGTTGAAAATGGCGCCGATCGCTGTAGGAGCGAGTGGTGCGGCATCCCGACTTGCCCGCGAATGGTCACACCACAATTCCGGATCAACACCCACAAAAAACCCGGCCATCAGGGCCGGGTCAAGAAGACGGGGCTATATCAATCTTGTTTGGCAGGCTTGACCAATCGCTTTTCCAGTTCGCGGCAAGCGTCCTGGATCATGCCCTCAGTGATCGGTACTTCGCGGCCTTTTTCGTCAATGATTGAGCAACCCAGAGACTGATCTGGCTGTGTGCGGATCACTTGAATCTTGTCATCGCTGCTATTTTGCAAGGACATGGCCTGTCTCCTCTTCAGGTGTGTGCTTACTGTAGAACCGTCAGGTGACCGGGCTATGACAACTCCCTGCGATCTTTCCAGAGCGGCAGCACCAGTCCACCAGAAATACCCAGACGTTGCCACCCGGACTTTAGACCAATAGCGTCTAGGACCTAGTCATCGCGGTCATAATTAACCTGACTCATTGTGATTTACAGCGTTCAACCCCATTGAACCGTCAGGCTGGCCCTATCAATTGTGTAACTGGATGAACCCGATGCTCTCTGCCCGTCACCGCCGCGCGATTCGCCTGACCAGCCTTTTTCTCGCGCCCTATCGTTGGCAGGCCTTCGGCGCCTTGCTCGCGCTGGTCGTCACGGCCGGCATTACCTTGTCCATGGGGCAGGGGATTCGCCTGCTGGTGGACCAGGGGTTCATGACCCAGTCCCCGCACCTGCTCAACCAGACGATCGGCTTGTTCATGTTGCTGGTGATAGGCCTGGCGATTGGCACCTTCGCGCGTTTCTACCTGGTGTCGTGGATCGGTGAGCGTGTGGTCGCCGACATCCGCCGTCAGGTGTTCAATCATCTGGTTTATCTGCATCCCGGGTTTTATGAAGACAACCGCAGCTCCGAAATCCAGTCGCGGTTGACCGCCGATACCACGCTGCTGCAATCAGTGATCGGCTCATCGCTGTCCCTGTTCCTGCGCAATCTGCTGATGGTGATCGGCGGGATTGTGTTGCTGTTTATCACCAATCCGAAACTCACCAGCATCGTCGTTGTGGCTTTGCCGCTGGTGATTGCGCCGATCCTGATTTTCGGTCGCCGGGTACGCAGCCTGTCACGCCTGAGTCAGGACCGGATTGCCGATATCGGCAGTTATGTTTCCGAAACCCTGGGCCAGATCAAAACCGTGCAGGCCTACAACCACCAGACCCAGGACGAACAACGTTTTGCCGTGACCGTGGAAGAGGCGTTCAACACGGCATGCAAACGGATTTTCCAGCGGGCCTGGCTGATCACCCTGGTGATCGTGCTGGTGCTGGGGGCAGTCGGCGTGATGCTCTGGGTGGGCGGCATGGACGTGATGGCCGGGCGAATTTCGGCGGGGGAACTGGCGGCGTTCGTCTTTTACAGCCTGATTGTCGGCAGCGCATTCGGCACGTTGAGTGAAGTCATTGGTGAGTTGCAGCGCGCCGCCGGCGCTGCCGAGCGGATTGCCGAATTGCTGCGCTCGGAAAACATCATCCAGCCACCGGCGGCCGGCCTGGTGACGTTGCCCGAGCGGGTGACGGGCAATCTCGTTCTGCAGGACGTGCGTTTTTCCTACCCGTCGCGCCCGGAAAGCTACGCCGTCGATGGCTTGAATCTGACCATCAAGGCGGGCGAAACCCTCGCGCTGGTCGGGCCGTCCGGTGCTGGCAAATCGACGGTGTACGACCTGCTGTTGCGTTTTTACGATCCTGCCGAAGGGCGCATCCTGCTCGACGGCGTGCCACTGACCCAACTCGATCCATTGGACTTGCGCCGTTGTTTCGCGCTGGTTTCCCAATCCCCGGCGCTGTTCTTCGGCAGCATCGAAGAGAACATCCGCTACGGTAACCCGACAGCGACGCTGGAACAGGTTCAGGAAGCGGCGAAAATCGCCTACGCCCATGACTTTATCGAGGCCATGCCCCACGGTTATCAGACTCATTTGGGCGACGCAGGCCTCGGTTTGTCCGGCGGTCAGCGCCAACGCCTGGCCATCGCCCGAGCGCTGCTGGTGGATGCGCCCATCCTGCTGCTCGACGAAGCCACCAGCGCCCTCGACGCCCAGAGCGAACACCTGATCCAGCAAGCCCTGCCCAGCCTGATGAAAAATCGCACCACCCTGGTCATCGCTCATCGTCTGGCCACGGTTAAAAACGCCGACCGGATTGCAGTGATGGATCAAGGGAAACTGGTGGCGGTGGGCACGCATCAGGAGCTGATTGCGAGCAATGCGCTGTACGCGCGGTTGGCGGCGTTGCAGTTCAACGACGGGCATGAAGCGGCATGAATGAACGCTGCTGAATACTGCCGGGTTCGGGCATTATGTCGAGCTCAGTGCGAGCATGGATGAGGATATGAGCCGTTATCAACCACCGTTGACCCTGACCACCAAGATGCTCACGTTGATTGCCGAAATCAGTGAGCGGATCGGTCAACTTTCGGCTGTGGATGATCGACGGCAGACGCCTCAACTGCGGCGGGGTAATCGGATTCGCACGATTCAGGCTTCATTGGCGATCGAGAACAATACCCTGAGCATCGAGCAGGTGACTGCTGTTTTGGCAGGGCAGCGAGTGCTGGGATTGCCTCGGGAAATCCAGGAGGTGCGTAATGCCTTCACGGCTTACGAAGCCATGCCGGATTGGCAGCCGAGTAGTCGTGTTGATCTGCTTCGGGCGCATGAGTTACTGATGGGCGGCTTGATTGACGACTGTGGGCAGTTTCGCCGAGCCGGTGTGGGCATTTACCGTGGCGAGAAATTGGTTCATATGGCACCGCCACCGAGCCGCATTACGCATTTGATGGATGATTTGCTGGCGTGGCTCGGCGATTCTGATTGGCATCCGTTGATTATCAGTTGTGTCTTCCACTATGAATTCGAGTTCATCCATCCCTTCGCCGACGGCAATGGACGTATGGGGGGTCTTTGGCAGACATTGATTCTCAGTCGGTGGCGCCCGGTGTTGGCTTATTTGCCGGTCGAAGCCGTGATTCGAGAGCAGCAGGATGCTTATTACGCGGCGTTATCGGCAGCCGACCAAATGGCCGAGTCGACGCCTTTTGTCGAGTTCATGCTGCAAGCGTTGAGCCTTGCGCTTGATGAGGCGGTTAGAACCGAGCCGGTAACCGACCAAGTAGCCGACCAAGTAACCGACCAAGTAGCGAAACTGCTTCGTGCTCTTTGCGGAAGCGCTCCTGTGAAGGTTAACGATCTGATGGCCGAGCTCGGATTGGCTCACAAGGCGACATTTCGGGCCAACTACCTCAAGCCTGCATTGGTAGAAGGCTTGATTGAGATGACTGATCCTGATTCCCCCCGTAGCCCGGTGCAACGCTACCGCTTGACCGCGCAGGGCGAGCTTGTTGCAGCACGGTGCAGATCCAGGTAGATGCGCCATAAAAAATGCCCGCATTTCTCAATGCGGGCATTTTCGTTTTCGCCTCAGACAGGCTTATTGATCATCAAAATACCGCTCATGCCAATCCACCAACGGCTGTGGCGAGTTGAGCTTCTGGCCGTAGATCACCGAGTACGACAGCACGTTTTGCACGTACTGGCGGGTTTCGTCGAACGGAATGCTTTCCACCCAGACGTCGAAGCTCAGGTGATCCGCACCGCGCAGCCACTGACGCACGCGCCCCGGGCCGGCGTTGTAGGCGGCGGAGGCGAGGACGCGGTTGCCGTTGAACTGGCTGTGCACCTGGCTGAGGTACGCGGCGCCGAGCTGGATGTTCTTGTCCGGATCGAACACCTGCTGTGGCGAGGCCAATGGGATGCTGAACTTGCGTGCGGTTTCCTTGGCGGTGCCCGGCATCAGTTGCATCAGGCCGCTGGCGCCTACGCCTGAGCGGGCGTCGGCCATGAACGCGCTTTCCTGGCGAGTAATGGCGAATACCCAGCTCGAATGCAGGCCGCGAACCTTGGCTTCGCGCACGAGGGTTTCGCGGTGGGCCATCGGGAAGCGGATGTCCAGATCGTCCCAATACTGCGCCTGACTGATGGTGCGGATCGCCGGGAAATACCATTTCAGGTCGTAGGCCAGTTTGGCCTGGGCGACCATTTCGTCACGGTTGAAGTGGCGGCTGACGTGATACCACTCGCGACGCCCATCGACGATCTGCCCGCGCGCATGGAATTCCAGGGCGCGACGCACGCCCGGCGTGTTGCGAACCTTGTTGATCAGCGCCTGGCTCAATACCAGCGGCTTGTTGTTCAGCGAGTAAGGCAACTGCGAACGGTCGGCAGCGAGGAAACCGTAGAAGTCACGTTCACGAGCGAGGCCTTTATAAAGTGTCTGCGCCTCCGGGTTCTGCGGTTGCGCCAGTTCCAGGCTACGGGCCTGCCAGTAACGCCAGCGGTTGGTGGTCGCCAGGTCCTGGGGCAAACGACGGGTCAACTGATAGGCATCGTCCCAGCGGGCCAGGCGCAGCAGCAGGCGCAAGCGCCACTCGGACACGGTGTTGTCACGCAATTCCGGGTCGTACTTGGTCATCACGTCCAGCGCGCGACTGTCGAAACGGCGAGCGAGGGTCAGGCCGATTTCCCGGGCGATCGCGACTTTTTCGTCACGGGAGAAATGCATGCTGCTGGCGTAACCGTCGAGCAACGCCATGGCCTTGTCCGGGTCTTGCTTGGCCAGGCGGCGCAGGCCGAGGCTGACAATGTCGGACATCGGTTCGTCGGCCGGTGTGAAACGCGACGGCTGGTTGAGCAATTCGGGTTTCTGCGCCACGTCCACCAGTAAACGGCCGCGAGGGGCGAGGGTGGTCAGGCCGTTGACCAGGCTGTTGGCCAGCGGATAGTTGCGCGCCTGGGCGGCAAGCTTGGTGCGTTCCCAACGTTTCTGTTCGGTCAGTTGGCCTTCGGCAGCCCAGACCCCGAACAAGCCGTCGCACGCCGCAGGCAGGGATTTGCCAGTCAGCCAGAGCTTATTGGCGTTGGCGTAGCCTTCGGATTTCAGGTTGTGCCCGATCTGGTACTGCGCGTTCAGGCAGTCCAGCTCGGTGAAATTCAGCTTGGGATCGTAGTACTTGACGAAAGTCGCCCATTCGCCGCGATCGGCCAGCCAGCGCAACCAGCGCAATTTCATCCAGTTGGCTTGCGGCAAGTCACCGTGTTCGGCGAGGAATTTTTCGATCTCGGCGTTGCTCGCCGTTTTCAGGCGTGCGGTCAGTTCGTCATAGGCCAGGTACGGCTCCAACGGGTAGTCGCTGAGCGCCTTGCTATAACGGAAGTACGGGCCGGTATCCCCCTTGGCCAGGGCGCGCTTGGCTTCATCGTAATACTGGCGTTGGGTGGACAGGTCCACCGCCTGGGCAGTTTGAACGGCAGCGGCAGAGAGAAGAAAGCAGGATAAAAGACTGAAAAGGCGACTGCGCATGAGACGTCCGGGCAGAGAAATCATGACAAGTGCGAGGCATGCCCGCACTGAATAATCTGTAGCTTAGCCTTTTGCCAGCAACCGGCGAAAGCTTTGCGGGCCTGTCAGCATCAGTTCGCAACATTTGTCATGCAGAGTGCCCCGAAGGTGAAATTGCCGGCCTTCTGAAGCCTCAAGTCAGGTAGAATGCGCGCCCGGTTTTTGGAGAAGCTCATGACCCTGCTCAAATTCAGCGATGTGTCCCTTGCTTTCGGCGCTATGCCGTTGTTGGACAAGGTGTCCTGGCAGATCGCCCGTGGTGAGCGGGTGTGCATCATCGGCCGCAATGGCACTGGCAAGTCCAGCATGATGAAGCTCGTCAAGGGCGACCAGAAGCCTGACGACGGCTCCGTGTGGCGCGCACCCGGCCTCAAGATTGGCGAATTGCCGCAAGAATTGCCGGTAGCCGACGAGCGGACCGTGTTCGACGTAGTGGCTGAAGGCCTGGACGGTGTCGGTGCGCTGCTTGCCGAATATCACCACCTGAGCCAGAACATCGTCACCGACGCCGACCTGGACAAGCTGATGCACGTCCAGCACGACCTCGAAGCCCGCGACGGCTGGCGTTTGCAAACCCTGGTCGACAGCACCCTCAGCCGCCTGCAACTGCCGGCCGACAAGACCCTCGCCGAATTGTCCGGCGGCTGGCGTCGTCGCGTCCTGTTGGCGCAGGCGCTGGTGTCCGAGCCCGATCTGCTGCTGCTCGACGAACCAACCAACCACCTGGACATCGGTGCGATTGCCTGGCTCGAAGAAGCGCTGAAGGATTTTCAGGGTGCCGTGCTGTTCATCACGCACGACCGTTCCTTCCTGCAAAACCTCGCGACCCGCATTCTTGAACTGGATCGCGGTGGCCTGATCGACTGGAATGGCGACTACGCCAGTTTCCTGGTGCACAAAGAAGCCGAACTGGCCGCCGAGGCCACCGCCAACGCGTTGTTCGACAAGAAACTGGCCCAGGAAGAAGTCTGGATCCGCCAGGGCATCAAGGCCCGTCGCACCCGTAACGAAGGCCGCGTCCGTGCACTGAAAGCATTGCGCGTCGAACGTAGCGAGCGTCGTGAGCGCACCGGCAAGGCCAACATTCAGCTGGATACCGCTGACAAGTCCGGCAAGCAGGTGATGGTCCTCGAGAACGTGAGTTTCGCTCACCCGGGCGGTCCGTTCCTGATCAAGGATTTCTCGATGGTCCTGACGCGCGGCGACCGTATCGGTCTGCTTGGCGCCAACGGTACCGGCAAGACCACGCTGCTGAAGCTGATGCTCAGCGGTCTGCAACCGACCAGCGGCAAAGTGGAAGAGGGCACGCGCATCGACGTGGCGTACTTCGACCAGTTGCGCCATCAGCTGGACCTGGAAAAGACCGTGATCGACAACGTGGCCGAAGGTCGCGACTTCATCGACATCGATGGTCAGAGCCGTCACGTGCTGAGTTACCTCGGCGACTTCCTGTTCAGCCCGCAGCGTGCCCGCACGCCGGTCAAGGCGCTGTCAGGTGGTGAGCGTGCGCGTCTGTTGCTGGCGAAACTGTTCAGCAAACCGGCCAACCTGCTGGTCCTCGACGAACCGACCAACGACCTCGACGTGGAAACGCTTGAACTGCTGGAAGAGGTTCTGCTGACCTTCAACGGCACCGTGCTGATGGTCAGTCACGACCGGGCATTCCTCGACAACGTGGTCACCAGCACGCTGGTCTTCGAAGGTGAAGGCAAGGTTCGCGAATACGTCGGTGGTTATCAGGACTGGCTGCGTCAGGGCGGTTCGCCGCGCCTGCTGGGCGTGACCGAGAGCAAGTCTGGCAAGGCCGACCTGACGTCGGCGGTCGTGACGGCTGAGCCTGCACCGATTGCGGCGGCGGTCGAAGCGCCGGTGGCGAAGAAGAAACTCAGCTACAAGTTGCAGCGTGAGCTGGAAATGTTGCCGAGCCAGATCGAAGCCATGGAGCAGCAGATCGCCGTCGTTGAGGCCCAGATGGCCGATGCTGGCTTCTATCAGCGTCCTGCTGCCGAGACGGCCGCTGTGATCGCTCAGTTGGAGCAGTTGCAGGCTGAGCTCGACGTGATGGTCGAGCGTTGGGCCGAGCTGGATGCCTGATTGATCCTGCAATAAAAAAGCCCGGCGCTCAGTGATGAACGCCGGGCTTTTCGTATGCAACACAATCTGGAGTTATCGCAAGGCCCCTGTGGGAGCGAGCCTGCTCGCGATTGCAGTTGGACATTCAACGAATCGTCGACTGTTGCACCGTAATCGCGAGCAGGCTCACTCCCACATTGGGAAGGTGTTATCAGCTTTTGTTTTGCAGGCGCACGGCAAGTACGTCGCAAGGTGCGCCGTGCAGTACGTCATTGGCGGTGGAGCCCAGCAGCAATGCCAGGCCATGCCGGCCATGGCTGCCCACCACGATCAGGTCGCAGGTCTGCTCTTTGGCCAGGTGATGAATCTCCTGGCGTGGCTGGCCGTAGGTCAGGTGGCTGTACTCTTTGGAGAGTTCCGGGTACTTCACGATCAGCCGGTCAAGACGTTCCTTGGCCTGATCGAACTGTTGCTGCTGCAACTGGGAAAGGTCCATCGGCACGTCGCCGCCAAAGGCCATGGCCATCGGCTCGACAATGTGCACCAGGGACAGTTTCGCGCCGTTGCTCACCGACAGTTCGCGAGCTCGGTGGATGACAGGGTCGCACTCTTCGGTCAGGTCTACAGCGACCAGAATGTGGTTGTAGGGCATGAGGTGCTCCTCCTGAGGATTGCAATATTGGTAAGTATGGCTGGTTTCAAGCGCAGTGTTTTCAAAGTGACTCAAAGCGCTCATCAAGAATCGGGAGTACAGATATGACGGTCTGGATAGTGGTGTCAATCCTGTTGGTGGTTCTCAGTCCGCTGGCGTGGTTGCGTCCGTCCCGTGGGCAGAGCGGCCGCATGGCCCTGCGCATGGAGGCGCGACGCATCGGGCTGGCCATGCAGCTGGCGCCTCAGGAGTGGCCGCACTGGCTGAGCCAGGAACCGCCGAGCCCTTGCGCGCAGTACCATCGACCGCGTCGCGGCAATCAGCCTGCGTGCTGGAGTTACTGGCAAAAGTCGCCGGGTGTTTGGGTGAATCAGTGGCAGGAGGTCTGCGAGGATCCGGCATTGCTGATTCATTTCGAAAAGTTGCCGGCCAACGTCTACAAGGTCGAAGCGGACAAGCAGATGATCACGTTGTACTGGGGCGAGAAGGGCGAAGCGACAGTTTTGCAACAAATCGATGCGACCCTCAAGGCTCTCGCCTGACCCCCGATCCCCTGTAGGAGCGAGCGGTGCGGCGATCCGACTTGCCCGCGAAGGCGTCCAACCTGACACACCGCTTTCGCGGGCAAGCCTCGCTCCTACGATTGTCCAGGCAATAAAAAGCCCGACATTCAACATCGGGCTGGAGTTGGCCAGGCAGGCCGGTAATTCGCTGTGCGCTGATCTTACGCCGGGCATTCGCCGACGCGTTCATATTTTTTCCTCAACCTCCCGCCCAGCGTAGCCCGTTAAACAAAGGCTGCCGTGAATTAGGGCGACTTTTCTAACTATTGATTCTATGAATGGCCTCACATGCAGCCGGGTGTTGCAGGTCTTCGTGTTACGGAAATGACCGGAAAGTCGCGTTTCAACCCGTGTTTTGGGCGATTGACAATTGTCGGAAATTCCGTGAAGGTGACGTACCCAAATCAAACGGGCGTATGAATTGAGCGTTTGTATTTCAGATCGCTCCTACAGAATCCCGACTATCGCGTTGGCGGGTGTGCCGGGTGGATTGGCGTAGCATCGACGATAAACGTCACTGCCAAGCCATTCGCCTGCTTCCGACGTGTACTGTTCAGCTTCCATATCGTGGAGATCAGTTGATGATTTACGAAGGTAAAGCCATCACGGTTAAGGCTCTTGAAAGTGGCATCGTCGAATTGAAATTCGACCTCAAGGGTGAGTCCGTCAACAAGTTCAACCGTCTAACCCTGAACGAACTGCGTCAGGCCGTAGACACCATCAAGGCAGATGCTTCGATCAAGGGTGTGATCGTCAGCAGCGGCAAGGACGTGTTCATCGTCGGCGCCGACATCACCGAATTTGTCGAGAACTTCAAGCTGCCGGATGCAGAGCTTGTCGCTGGCAACCTCGAAGCCAACAAGATTTTCAGCGATTTCGAAGACCTCAACGTCCCGACTGTCGCCGCGATCAACGGCATCGCCCTGGGTGGCGGTCTGGAAATGTGCCTGGCGGCGGACTACCGCGTCATGTCCGTCACGGCCAAGATCGGTCTGCCGGAAGTCAAGCTGGGCATCTACCCGGGTTTTGGCGGCACTGTACGCCTGCCGCGCCTGATCGGTGCCGACAACGCCATCGAGTGGATTGCCGCCGGTAAGGAAAATCGTGCTGAAGACGCGCTGAAAGTCGGCGCAGTCGATGCAGTGGTTGCCCCTGAGAAGTTGCAGGAAGCCGCTCTGGAACTGATCAAGCGCGCCATTTCCGGCGAGTTCGACTACAAAGCCAAGCGTCAGCCGAAGCTGGAAAAGCTGAAACTGAACGCCATCGAACAAATGATGGCTTTCGAAACCGCCAAAGGTTTCGTGGCAGGCCAGGCAGGCCCGAACTACCCGGCACCGGTCGAAGCGATCAAGACCATCCAGAAAGCTGCGAACTTCGGTCGCGACAAAGCGCTGGAAGTCGAAGCCGCCGGTTTCGTCAAACTGGCCAAGACCTCTGCCGCGCAGAGCTTGATCGGTCTGTTCCTGAACGACCAGGAACTGAAGAAAAAGGCCAAGGCCTACGACGAAATCGCCAAAGACGTGAAGCAGGCTGCCGTATTGGGCGCCGGCATCATGGGTGGCGGTATCGCTTATCAGTCGGCCTCCAAAGGCACGCCGATCCTGATGAAAGACATCAACGAGCACGGCATCGAGCAAGGCCTGGCTGAAGCCGCCAAGCTGCTGGTCGGTCGCGTTGATAAAGGTCGCATGACCGCGGCGAAAATGGCCGAAGTGCTCAACGGCATTCGTCCGACCCTGTCCTACGGCGACTTCGGTCACGTGGATCTGGTGGTTGAAGCGGTCGTCGAGAACCCTAAGGTCAAGCAGGCTGTGCTGGCTGAAGTGGAAGACAAGGTCAAAGAGGACACCATCCTCGCGTCCAATACCTCGACCATTTCCATCACTTTGCTGGCCAAAGCCCTCAAGCGTCCGGAAAACTTCGTCGGCATGCACTTCTTCAACCCGGTGCACATGATGCCGCTGGTTGAAGTGATTCGTGGCGAGAAGTCCAGCGAGCTGGCCGTTGCCACTACCGTTGCCTACGCCAAGAAAATGGGCAAGAACCCGATCGTCGTCAACGACTGCCCGGGCTTCCTGGTCAACCGCGTCCTGTTCCCGTACTTCGGCGGCTTCGCCAAACTGGTCAGCGCCGGTGTGGACTTCGTCCGTATCGACAAGGTCATGGAAAAATTCGGCTGGCCGATGGGCCCGGCGTACCTGATGGACGTGGTCGGCATCGACACCGGCCACCACGGTCGCGACGTTATGGCTGAAGGCTTCCCGGACCGCATGAAAGACGACCGCCGTTCGGCTGTCGACGTGCTCTACGAAGCCAAGCGCCTGGGCCAGAAGAATGGCAAGGGCTTCTACGCCTACGAGACCGACAAGAAGGGCAAGCAGAAGAAAGTTGCCGACCCGTCGGTACTGGAAGTGCTCAAGCCAATCGTCTTTGAACAGCGCGAAGTGACTGACGAAGACATCATCAACTGGATGATGATCCCGCTGTGCCTGGAAACCGTGCGCTGCCTGGAAGACGGCATCGTCGAAACCGCTGCCGAAGCCGACATGGGTCTGGTCTACGGTATTGGTTTCCCTCCATTCCGTGGCGGTGCGCTGCGCTACATCGATTCGATCGGTGTTGCCGAGTTCGTTGCCCTGGCTGACCAGTACGCTGATTTGGGCGCGCTGTACCACCCGACCGCAAAACTGCGTGAAATGGCCAAAACCGGCCAACGGTTCTTCGGTTAAGCGTCCCAACTTTTGAGCGAGAGTGAAATTTTATGAGCTTGAATCCAAGAGACGTCGTGATTGTCGACTTCGGTCGTACTCCGATGGGCCGCTCCAAGGGCGGCATGCACCGCAACACCCGTGCTGAAGATATGTCGGCACACCTGATCAGCAAATTGCTGGAACGCAACGTCAAGGTCGACCCGAACGAAGTCGAAGACGTGATCTGGGGCTGTGTGAACCAGACCCTGGAGCAGGGCTGGAACATCGCTCGCATGGCGTCGCTGATGACTCAGATCCCGCACACCGCTGCCGGCCAGACCGTCAGCCGCCTGTGCGGCTCGTCGATGAGCGCTCTGCACACTGCTGCGCAAGCGATCATGACCGGCAACGGTGACGTATTCGTCGTCGGCGGCGTCGAGCATATGGGCCACGTGAGCATGATGCACGGTGTCGATCCGAACCCGCACATGTCGCTGTACGCGGCGAAAGCCTCGGGCATGATGGGCCTGACCGCTGAAATGCTCGGCAAAATGCACGGCATCACTCGCGAACAGCAGGACGCTTTTGGCGTGCGCTCCCACCAGCTCGCCCACAAGGCGACTGTGGAAGGCAAGTTCAAAGACGAAATCATCCCGATGCAGGGCTACGACGAGAACGGTTTCCTGAAACTGTTCGACTACGACGAAACCATTCGTCCGGAAACTACCCTGGAAAGCCTGGCGGCGTTGAAGCCAGCGTTTAACCCGAAGGGTGGCACCGTGACAGCCGGTACTTCGTCGCAAATCACCGATGGTGCTTCGTGCATGATCGTGATGTCGGCGCAGCGTGCACAGGACCTGGGTATCCAGCCTCTGGCGGTGATTCGTTCGATGGCAGTGGCAGGTGTGGATCCGGCAATCATGGGCTATGGTCCAGTACCGGCAACACAGAAAGCACTGAAGCGCGCGGGCCTTGGCATCAACGATATCGACTTCTTCGAGCTCAACGAAGCTTTCGCCGCACAGGCCCTGCCAGTGCTGAAAGATCTGAAAGTGCTCGACAAGATGAACGAGAAGGTTAACCTGCACGGCGGCGCGATCGCCCTGGGTCACCCGTTCGGTTGCTCCGGTGCGCGTATCTCCGGCACTTTGCTGAACGTGATGAAGCAAAATGGCGGCACCTTCGGGGTAGCCACCATGTGCATTGGTCTCGGCCAAGGCATCTCCACCGTCTTCGAACGCGTTTAAGCGTTCCGTTGACGGAAGCCGGGGCCAAGTGCCCCGGTTTTTGTTTTTCCGGATTTATTTTGTTTTTATTTTGAAAAAATTTGAGTGAGGGCCAAACCATGCCGATACAACCTGGGCTCTACCAACATTACAAAGGTCCGCAGTACCGCGTATTCAGTATTGCGCGGCATTCGGAAACGGAAGAAGAAGTGGTCTTCTACCAAGCCCTGTATGGCGATTACGGCTTTTGGGTGCGCCCCTTGAGCATGTTCCTGGAGTCGGTCGAGGTTGACGGTGAACAGGTGCCACGCTTTGCTTTGGTGCAAGCCGAACCGAGCCTTTTTACCAAGCCATAAGCTGAGAGCGCGCAGAACCCTGCGCTTGACCTCACCTTGTAGCCACTATATATAGCGGTGCCGCGTCAGGCGCCAACCGCCTTTCACTTCTAGAATTCAGGAATTTTCTGATCCATGGGCAAATCGCTGGTCATTGTGGAATCCCCGGCTAAGGCCAAGACCATCAACAAGTATCTGGGTAACCAATACGTGGTGAAGTCGAGTATCGGCCATATCCGAGACCTGCCCACCAGCGGTTCGGCTAGCGCCAGCAAAGAGCCAGCCGCCAAGCGCGGCAAAGCCGCTGCGGGTGAAGGTCCGGTGCTCTCGCCTAAAGAGAAAGCGCGCAAGCAGCTGGTCTCGCGCATGGGTGTCGATCCCGATCATGGCTGGAAAGCCAAGTACGAGATCCTCCCGGGCAAGGAAAAGGTTATCGAAGAGCTGCGCCGGCTCGCCAAGGATGCTGACACCATCTATCTCGCAACCGACTTGGATCGCGAGGGGGAAGCCATTGCCTGGCACCTGCGCGAAGCCATCGGTGGTGACGACAGCCGCTACAAGCGCGTGGTGTTCAACGAAATCACCAAGAAAGCGATTCAGGAAGCCTTCTCCAAACCAGGCGAGCTGGACATCGACCGTGTCAACGCCCAGCAGGCGCGTCGTTTCCTCGACCGCGTGGTGGGTTACATGGTTTCGCCGCTGCTGTGGGCCAAGATCGCCCGTGGCCTGTCCGCCGGTCGCGTGCAATCGGTTGCCGTGAAGCTGGTGGTCGAGCGTGAGCGTGAAATCCGCGCGTTCATCCCGGAAGAGTACTGGGAAGTCCACGCTGACCTCGGCACCGCCAAGGGCGCTACCGTGCGTTTCGACGTCGCTCGCGAGAAGGGCGAAGCGTTCAAGCCGCTGAACGAAGCCCAGGCCATGGCCGCGCTGGAAAAGCTCAAGGCTTCCAGCTACAGCATCGTCAAGCGCGAAGACAAACCGACCAGCAGCAAGCCGTCGGCACCGTTCATCACGTCCACCCTGCAGCAGGCCGCGAGCAACCGCCTGGGCTTCGGCGTGAAGAAAACCATGATGATGGCCCAGCGCTTGTACGAAGCCGGCTACATCACTTATATGCGTACCGACTCCACCAACCTCTCGGCCGATGCCGTGACGATGGCGCGTACGTATATTGAAGGTGAATTCGGCAAGAAGTACCTGCCGGAAACCCCGAACGTCTACAGCAGCAAGGAAGGCGCACAAGAGGCTCACGAAGCGATTCGTCCGTCTGACGCCAACACCGAGCCAAGCAAGCTGTCGGGCATGGAGCGTGATGCAGAGCGGCTTTACGAGCTGATCTGGCGCCAGTTCCTCGCCTGCCAGATGCTGCCGGCGCAATACCTGTCGACCACGGTCACTGTCGGTGCCGGCGATTTCGAGCTGCGCGCCAAGGGCCGTATCCTCAAGTTCGACGGTTACACCCGCGTCATGCCGCAAATCGCCAAGCCTGGCGATGACGACGTGCTGCCGGACATGGCCCAGGGCGACGCGATGAAGCTGATCAAGCTTGATCCGACCCAGCACTTCACCAAGCCGCCGGCGCGTTACTCGGAAGCGAGCCTGGTGAAAGAAATGGAAAAACGCGGTATCGGTCGTCCTTCGACCTACGCGGCGATCATTTCGACCATCCAGGACCGTGGTTATGTAGCGCTGCACAACCGTCGTTTCTACTCGGAAAAGATGGGTGACATCGTCACCGAGCGTCTGTCCGAGAGCTTCTCCAATCTCATGGATTACGGCTTCACCGCCGGCATGGAAGAGAATCTCGATGACGTGGCCCAGGGCGAGCGCGACTGGAAAAACGTGCTGGACGAGTTCTACGGCGACTTCAAGAAGAAGCTTGAAGTGGCCGAAAGCCCGGAAAGCGGCATGCGTGCCAACCAGCCGGTAATGACCGACATTCCGTGCCTGACCTGTGGCCGTCCGATGCAGATCCGTACCGCATCGACCGGCGTGTTCCTCGGTTGCTCGGGTTACAGCCTGCCGCCGAAAGAGCGCTGCAAGGCCACCGTCAACCTGGTGCCGGGTGATGAAATCGCCGCGGACGACGAGGGTGAGTCGGAATCGCTGGTGCTGCGTGGCAAGCATCGTTGCCCGATCTGCAGCACGGCGATGGACGCTTACCTGCTCGACGAGAAGCGCAAGCTGCACATCTGCGGCAACAACCCGGATTGCGACGGCTACGAAATCGAAGAGGGCACATATCGCATCAAGGGCTACGAAGGTCCGAGCCTGGAATGCGACAAGTGTGGCAGCGAGATGCAGCTCAAGACGGGCCGTTTCGGCAAGTTCTTCGGTTGCACCAACGCAACGTGCAAGAACACCCGCAAACTGCTGAAAAGCGGCGATGCTGCACCGCCGAAGATGGATCCGGTGAAGATGCCTGAGCTGAAATGCGAAAAGGTCAACGACACTTATATCCTGCGCGACGGGGCTTCCGGCCTGTTCCTGGCCGCCAGCCAGTTCCCGAAAAACCGCGAGACCCGTGCGCCGCTGGTCATGGAAATCATCCCGCACAAGGATGAGATCGATCCGAAGTACCACTTCCTCTGTGAAGCGCCGAAAAAGGACCCGGACGGTCTCCCTGCCGTGATCCGTTACAGCCGCAAGACCAAAGAGCAGTACGTGCAGACGGAAGTCGACGGTAAGCCGACTGGCTGGAAAGCGTATTACGACGGCGGCAAGTGGACGGTTGAAGACAAGCGTCCAGCAGCCAAAGCTTAAACAGCGCTGTACTTGAAAGGCCGCATGACAACCCTCGGGTTTTCATGCGGCCTTTTTGTTTGGGGCTTGCGGTGTGCTTGGGTGATCCACGACACTGTCTGACCTGCGTGAAGCAATTATTTCGTTGTGGAGGCTGCCGTCATGGCCCACGAACTCTATACCCGTACCAATCAGAAGATTTATTTCGCCGGCCTGTCGCTGGAAGCGCTTGCCAAGGCTGAAGAGGGGCGGGCGATGAACTCCCTGGCGCTGATTCAGGCCGGGCGCGAATCGGCGTTGTTTCACTTGTACGGTGCGTTGCTGGGGCTGTGCCATGAAATTGCCGGTTTCTATCGCTTGCCTCAGGCCAATGCGCCTCGGGCGGAGATGTTGCTGACTCGGGAAGTGCTGGAAGCCATTGCCATTCCCGAAATGGCCGAGATGGTCGAGTTGGCGCAAAACCCGGAAACCTGGCTGGCCAAGCTGCTGTCGGCTCATGCTGCGTTGTTCCAGCCGCCGCGTGCACCGCACAAACCCAAGGGCGACGTGACACAGCCGCTGATCCTGGCCGTTAATCTGGATGAAGAAGATTCGCCGGAGGAGCTGAGCCGGGAGGAGTTGGAGAGCTGGCGTCAGAACCTGAAAGGCCTGGCGATTCGTTTTCGCGAAGGGTTGAACGAGTGCTGAAGGATTGAGTGTTTAACGGAGGGTCCGACGGGCTGTCCGTTTCAGGGATGAGTGCTGTGAGAAATGTCTCTTCGTAATGGCATCTGGTCAAGATCCCGAGCGAAGCCTGTCCGATGCCTATATAATCGCCGCCTTTCGTGGAGAACAGACCTTTATGCCAACGTCCTTTCTAGAAATTGTCGAGTTACCAGACGGCCGAATCGAGCTGCGCAGGGCCGAGGACGAGGGTTCTCTGGTTACTTTGGATTTCTCTGAGGATGCCAAAGCGTTCCTGCAGGGCCAACACGTGGAAGTCGCCAAGGCGATGTTGAGCGTCGGCGTTCAGATGGCTGGCCGCTTGGTTGAAGGTGATTTCAATACGGATGAGAGCTCACGGGTCCTTCATTGATCCCGCTCGTCGCTTTTTCCTGATACCGCTACAGACCGGCTTCTCTATCCTTGGAGAAGCCCCGCGCAGTTCAGTGCGTGCTTCGTTTAACCCAGTCGAATGTTCAGGCTTTGTGCGTCCCCGGTCCGGGCGGCGCTGATCAACTGTTGCCGTGAAGTGGTGCTCAGTGGATTGAGCCAGCTGACGACCGTGTGGCTGCGACCCAGACGCAACGCTTCGCAGGTCAGCTGTTGTGCACTCTGGGTGCCGCGCGGTTGCAGCAACAGAATGCGTTCACGATTCAAGCCGGCGTCTCGAAGCCAGGTTTGTGTCAGGCTGGCCGGCGGGGCGATCAATGTCAGCCAGCGCGCGTCCTGATCCTCGCTCAGTTCCCTGAGGATCGGTGCCAGAAGGCTCAGGCAGTTCCCGGCCGCACCACGCAATGACAGCTCACTGAAAACTTCAGGTTCGGCGCTCCAGGGCGACTCGACCACATCCTTCAGAATCGGTGCCATCGGCTGCACCATGAACGCCTCGAACAACGGCAGTTGGGCTTGCTGTGATGTGTGTGGGAACTGCATAAAGCCTCCTTTAGCGGCGAATGACGCCGACACTCAAGCCTTCGATCACCAGTTCCTGATCTTTCAGGTTCACTTCGATAGGGGCGAATTCAGGGTTTTCTGCAATCAACCAGACTTTGCTGCCGTCACGCTTGAAGCGTTTGACCGTTACTTCGTCGCCGATCCGCGCCACCACGATCTGGCCGTTGCGGGCCTCACGGGTGGTATGGACAGCGAGAAGGTCGCCGTCGAAAATGCCCACGTCCTTCATGCTCATGCCGTGAACGCGCAGTAAATAGTCAGCGCGAGGATGGAAAAAGGCAGGGTTGATGTTGCAGGATTCTTCGATGTGCTGCTGGGCAAGGATCGGTGCACCGGCAGCCACTCGGCCAATGATGGGCAGGGTGGATTCGTCGGCCTTGGCTTCGAAACCAGGGATGCGAATGCCGCGGGATGCGCCCGGCGTCATCTCGATCGCACCCTTGCGAGCCAGCGCCTTGAGGTGTTCTTCCGCTGCGTTGGGCGACTTGAAACCCAGTTCCTGAGCGATTTCCGCGCGGGTCGGCGGGTAGCCGTTGTCTTCCAGGCAGCGTTTGATGAAGGCCAGAATCTCGGCTTGGCGTGGCGTCAGCTTTAGCATATTGATCGCTCTGTCTTTTTATACAGTGACTGGGATTATATACAGTGAAAGCGACTTGGCAATGCCCCTTTTTTTACCGGCCGCCAGACGGTCGATCAGCCGGCTGATTAAAGCGTCGTCGTTGTATGGTTAAATAGCTGACCGGCCATTCCCAAAACGAACCGCCAGACTTGACAAGGCCTGGACTGAAACGTATGTTTCAAACAAGTGTTTGTCAGGCGGAGTAGCCATGGCCCAGTCGGAAACCGTTGAACGCATTCTTGATGCTGCCGAGCAGTTGTTCGCGGAAAAAGGTTTCGCAGAAACCTCGTTGCGTCTGATCACCAGCAAGGCCGGTGTCAATCTGGCGGCGGTGAACTATCACTTCGGGTCGAAGAAGGCGCTGATTCAAGCCGTCTTCTCGCGCTTTCTCGGGCCTTTCTGTCTAAGCCTTGATAAAGAGCTGGAGCGGCGTCAGGCCAAGCCCGAGAACAAGCCGACACTTGAAGAGCTGCTGGAAATTCTCGTCGAGCAAGCCCTGGTGGTACAGCCACGCAGCGGCAACGATCTCTCTATTTTCATGCGTTTGCTGGGGCTGGCGTTCAGTCAGAGCCAGGGTCACCTGCGTCGTTATCTGGAAGACATGTACGGCAAGGTATTCCGTCGCTACATGATGCTGGTCAACGAAGCCGCGCCACGCATTCCGCCGATCGAGCTGTTCTGGCGTGTGCACTTCATGTTGGGTGCGGCAGCATTCAGCATGTCCGGTATCAAGGCCTTGCGTGCGATTGCCGAGACCGATTTCGGCGTCAACACCTCCATTGAGCAAGTGATGCGCCTGATGGTGCCGTTCCTGGCTGCAGGCATGCGCGCCGAAACCGGCGTGACCGACTCGGCCATGGCCACTGCGCAATTGCGTCCGCGCAGCAAATCGACACAGGTTGCCGCCAAGGTTTAACCGCGCACGGGTGGGCGCGGCAGCTGACATCCGCTAAGCTAGCCGCCCATGCCGACTCTCGTTCTGAACCCGCTCCCCATTGATGTCGCCGACCTGCCGGGCAAAGCCCGCGGCGGTGAGCGCGTGCGAGCCGGGTTTATCGTTATCAAGGAATCTCTATGACTGCTGGCCTGCAAGGCTCGTTGATGGTGGACGTCGCCGGTACCTGGCTGACGGCTGAAGATCGCCAATTGTTACGCCAACCGGAAGTGGGCGGCCTGATCATTTTTGCCCGCAACATCGAACACCCGCGCCAGGTGCGTGAACTGAGCGCCGCCATCCGCGCCGTTCGACCTGATCTGCTGCTGGCAGTGGATCAGGAGGGCGGGCGGGTGCAGCGCCTGCGCCAGGGCTTCGTGCGACTGCCGGCCATGCGCGCCATTGCCGACAACCCGAACGCCGAATACCTGGCCGAGCAGTGCGGCTGGATCATGGCGACCGAAGTGTTGGCCGTCGGCCTCGACCTGAGCTTTGCCCCGGTTCTGGACCTGGATTACCAGCGCAGCGCCGTGGTCGGTACCCGTTCGTTCGAAGGTGACCCGGAACGCGCCGCGCTGCTGGCAGGTGCATTTATCCGTGGCATGAACAGCGCCGGCATGGCCGCCACCGGTAAACACTTCCCCGGCCACGGCTGGGCGGAGGCCGATTCCCACGTCGCGATCCCGAATGACGAGCGCAGCCTCGATGAAATCCGCACCAACGACCTGGTGCCGTTTGCCAAATTGAGCAAGCAACTGGCCGCCGTGATGCCGGCCCATGTCATTTATCCACAAGTCGATTCCCAGCCGGCCGGCTTCTCCCGCCGCTGGTTGCAGGACATCCTGCGCGGCGAGTTGCAGTTCGACGGCGTGATCTTCAGCGATGACCTGTCGATGGCCGGCGCTCACGTGGTCGGCGATGCTGCCAGCCGTATCGAAGCCGCGCTGAGCGCTGGTTGCGACATGGGCCTGGTGTGCAATGACCGCGCCGCTGCGGAGCTCGCGCTGAGTGCCGCCCAGCGTCTGAAGGTCAAGCCGTCCGAGCGCATTGCGCGGATGCGCGGCCAGTCGTACGCCAGCACTGAATACCGTCAAGACCCGCGCTGGCTGACGGCCATTGGTGCGCTCAAAGACGCTCAACTGATTGAATAAGGGCTTTACGTTATGACGGTTTACGCGATTATCGGTGGTACCGGCCTGACTCAACTGGAAGGCCTGAGCATTCGTCAGTCACTGGCGGTGGACACCCCTTACGGCACGCCTTCGGCCGAGGTGCAGATCGGTGAGTACGCCGGCAAGGAAGTGCTGTTCCTCGCGCGTCACGGTCACCCGCACCGTTTCCCGCCGCATCAGGTGAACTACCGCGCCAACCTCTGGGCACTTAAGCAGGCCGGCGCCGAAGCGATTCTTGCGGTCAACGCAGTCGGTGGGATTCATGCCGCGATGGGCACCGGGCATTTCTGCGTGCCGCATCAACTGATCGATTACACCAGCGGTCGCGAACACACCTATTTTGCCGATGACCTGGAACAGGTCACCCACATCGACTTCAGCTATCCCTACAGCGAACCGCTGCGCGAGCAATTGATCGCGGCATTGGCGGCTGAAGGCGTTGGCTACAGCAGTCATGGCGTGTATGCCTGCACGCAGGGGCCGCGCCTGGAAACGGTGGCGGAAATTGCGCGACTGGAGCGTGACGGTTGCGACATCGTCGGCATGACCGGCATGCCGGAAGCGGCATTGGCGCGTGAGCTGGAGCTGGATTACGCGTGCCTGGCGTTGGTGGTGAACCCGGCGGCGGGCAAGTCGACGGCTGTGATTACCATGGCCGAGATCGAGCAGGCGTTGCATGACGGAATGGGTAAGGTGAAGTCGACGTTGGCGCGGGTGCTTAAAGGTTAGTCTGTCGATAGACCGAGTCGACGCTATCGCGAGCAGGCTCGCTCCCACAGGGGGATTTGGGTAGGCCAGAACCCTTGTGGGAGCGAGCCTGCTCGCGATGGCAATCTAACTGCCACCGCTACTTATCGATCTTCTCCGGCAGCGGCGCAAACAACGCCTCAATATCATCACTCTGCAGCTTCCAGTCCCCAGCCTTGCGCCCATCCAGCACGCCTGCTGCCAAATCGGATTTTTCCTTCTGCAGGTGCTGAATTTTCTCTTCCACCGTGCCCCGGGCAATCATCTTGTAAACGAACACCGGTTTCTCCTGGCCGATGCGATACGCGCGGTCGGTTGCCTGGTTTTCCGTCGCCGGGTTCCACCACGGGTCGTAGTGAATCACCGTATCCGCTTCCGTCAGGTTCAAGCCGACACCGCCTGCCTTCAAGCTGATCAGAAAGATCTGACGCTTGCCGCTCTGGAAGTCTTTCACCGGGGAGCGTCGGTCGCGAGTCTGCCCGGTCAGCAACGCATACTCCACGCCGCGCATCTTCAGTTCGACCTCGATTAACGCCAGCATCGAAGTGAACTGCGAAAACAGCAGAATCCGTCGGCCTTCCTCGAACAACTCCTCAAGCATTTCCATCAGGCTGTCGAGCTTGCCCGAGGTGCTTCCGCGCGTCGGCAGGGCTGCGTCGTTGACCAGGCGCAAGTCGCAGCAGACCTGACGCAGCTTCAGCAACGCCTCAAGGATGATGATCTGGCTGCGTGCCACACCTTTGCGGGTGATTTCGTCGCGGACTTTTTTGTCCATCGCCAAACGCATGGTTTCGTACACATCACGTTGGGCTTCGTTGAGCTCGACCCAATGGATGATTTCAGTTTTCGGAGGCAACTCCGTCGCTACCTGCTCTTTTGTCCTGCGCAGCAGGAACGGTTTGATCCTGCCGTTGAGGTGTTGAAGTCGTACTTCGCTGGCGCGCTTTTCAATCGGCACGCGGTAATCACGGTTGAAACTTTTCACGTCGCCGAGCCAGCCGGGCAGCAGGAAGTGAAACAGCGACCACAGCTCACCCAGGTGGTTTTCCAGAGGCGTACCGCTCAGACACAAACGCTGGCGTGCATTCAGCTCGCGTGCGGCGTGGGCGGCTTTGCTGTTGGGGTTCTTGATGTATTGCGCTTCGTCCAGCACCAACACGTGCAGTGGCTGTGCGGCCAGGCGTTCGACGTCCTTGGGCAGCAGCGCATAGGTGGTCAGGATCAGGTCGTAATCGGCCAGACTGTCAAAATGCTTTTTACGACTGGCGCCGTACAGTGCCAGCACTTTCAGTTGCGGCGTGAAATGCGCCGCTTCGTCGAGCCAGTTGGGAATCAGGCTGGTGGGCATCACCACCATGCACGGACGATCGAGGCGCCCGGCGTTTTTCTCACTGAGAACATGCGCCAGGGTTTGTAGGGTTTTGCCCAGGCCCATGTCATCCGCGAGAATCCCACCAACTTCCAGTTGCCGCAGCGACTGCATCCAGCTCAAGCCTTCCAGCTGATAGGGGCGCAAGGTTGCGTTCAAGCCTTCCGGTGCTGTCGCGGTGTAGTCCTTGATGTCCCGCAGACGCTGGGCAAAGCTGCGCATCTGTTCGCCACCTTCCCAGAGCAGCGGCAGGTCTTCCAGCGGATTCAGGCGCGTCGCGTCGGCCTTGCTCAGGCGCAGCGTGGTTTCGCCGGGCTCTTGCAGATAGAACTCGCCGAGGGTCGCCAGCACTGGTTTCAATCGGCCAAAGGGCAGGGCGACTTGCAACGGTCCATGCTCGGAGTTCGGGCGATGAGGGATGTTCACCAAAATCAATTCATCGTCGCGACGTCGTGCGAGGCGTTCCGGGTTGAGGATCTCGGTGTGGGAGCGCATCAGGTTCAACAGGATGGGCAGCAGACTCAGCCGCTCACCATTGACGATGATCCCCAGTTCCAGATCAAACCAGTCGCGCTCCGGCGCCTGTTCGACGGTGGCGTACCAGTCGTCCACGGCGGTCAGGTCGAAACCGAAATCCTCGTCGATCTGCAACTCCCAGCCTTGGGTGCGCAGCTTCGGCAACTCATTGAGCGTGAAGGTCAGCCAGGCACTGTCATTGACCATTTCATAGAGTTCACCGGCACTTTCCGGCAGCGCTTTACTTTGCCGGGTGGCGATCTTGAAACCAAGGATTCGTAACTGTTCCCTGTAGGCCTGTTCGACTTCCGGGTGGCGTTTTATCCGTAATGTCTGCGCCTCCTGACGTATCAGGATGTCGGCGTTTTTCTGCCCGCAAACGTATTCATCCAGATAGCTGAAGGACAACGCAGCGCGATGCTGGATGTAACGCTGCATCTTGCCGTTGCGCGGCTCGAAGGCGCTGAACTCAATGCTTGCCAGCCACAGGCGCGGCACCGGTTGCACGTTGTCCACCAGCACTTGCGGCGGTGCTTTCGGGCTGCGGTTTTCCAGTACAGCCTGGAGCTTTTCCAGCAGTTCGGCGTCTTGAGCGGCGGCGGGGTAGGCGAGGGTTTCCTGCACCTTCAACAGCACGGCTGCGCAATGTTTGCAGTTGCTGCGGACCGGGCATGTACACGTGGCATCGACCATCAGCAGCGTGCTTTTGGCTGACTCGCGCAGGCGAATGGTCTGACGGTAAACGTTACCGCCAGAACCTTCGCACGCGGCCGTAATGGTTGCGTCGCCGACTTCCACGATCCTGACGCGGTTCTCCAGCGCATAGCGGCGGCCGCGCTCCAGGCTTTGTTCCTTGAATCGACTGACCCATGAAGGTGCCAGGGGTTTGCTCAGGGTCGCGGGCATAGGGACTTCAATCAGTCCGGAATTTGTTCGGGGACTGGCCGAGGCGCAGGGGCGGTGAGCGAGGTGATCTTGATCAGCAGGCCGAGGTGACCGTTGTCGAGGAAGTTCAACTGGCCGTTCTTGGTGTGGCTTTCTTGTTTGAGGCGTTCGCTGGCGGTCACCATGCCGTTGGCGTCGATCTGGTTGACCCAGAAGTCGGCGTCCACGTCAGTGAAACGCCCCAGTTTCAGGTTCAGCGTGCCCTCGATCGGGAATTGGCCGAACTGTTCCTTGCCGTCGCTGACCGCAACTTTGCTGGCTTCTTCGCCGAGGTTTTGCTGCCAGGCCTTGTGCAGCAACACCGTGTATTCATTGCTGGCGGTGAGTTTTTCCACTTCGCCATTCAGGCTCGGCGTGCGCAGGCTCTCGGGGCGGATTTGCTGGGCGCCGGCGGCCCAGTCTTCCGGCGCGGCGCGGCTGACGATGGCGGGCACGGCGTTTTGCCGGACCAGAATCATTTCGATCTGATACAGGTCATCGGCAAACGCCGTTGGGGCGACCAGGGTGGTCAGCAAAGTCAGTAAACGAAACAGGCGCATGCGGCGTCCTTCAAGCAGTTTTCGGAATGAGGCATTCAAGCAATGCCTCTACAGTATTAAAGCGCTCTTCCGGGCGCTCCATCGGGACCATGAATTTAAACATCGTGGCCCCTTCGAATTTGTAGCGTTTAGGCTGGCCCTGAATCAGTTTGATCAGGGTCAGCGGATCGACCGGTGTCTGCGCCGCGAACTCGATCCGGCCGCCTTGCGGGCCGCCGTCGACTTTCTTGATGCCCAGCACTTCGGCTTGCAACTTCAGCCCCGTGATGCGCATCAGGTTCTTGGTCGGCTCCGGCAGCAGGCCGAAACGGTCGATCATCTCCACTTGCAGGTCCTTGAGACCATCCTCGTCGGTGGCCGAGGCAATGCGTTTGTAGAGAATCAGCCGCGCGTGGACATCCGGCAGATAGTCTTCGGGAATCAGCGCCGGAACACGCAAATTGACTTCCGGGCCACCGCCCAAAGGCTGATCGAGATTCGGTTGTTCGCCCTTGCGGATCGACTTCACCGCACGCTCGAGCATCTCCATGTACAGGGTGAAGCCGACCGCCTGGATCTGCCCGCTCTGGCCGTCGCCCAGCAGTTCACCGGCGCCACGGATTTCCAGGTCGTTGGTGGCGAGCACGAAGCCCGCACCGAGGTCCTGGGTATTGGCGATCGCTTCCAGACGCTTTTCTGCGTCCGGGGTGATTTGCTGGCGCGGCGGTGTCAGCAGATAAGCATAGGCCTGGTGGTGACTGCGACCGACGCGGCCACGCAACTGGTGCAACTGCGCCAGGCCGAATTTGTCGGCGCGCTCGATGATGATGGTGTTGGCGCTCGGCACGTCGATGCCTGTCTCGATGATGGTCGAGGCGATCAGCACGTTGAAGCGCTTGTGGTAGAAGTCGCTCATCACCTGTTCGAGTTCGCGCTCGCGCATCTGCCCGTGACCGATGCCGATCCGCGCTTCCGGCACCAGTTCGGCGAGGTCGGCGGCGCATTTCTCGATGGTCTTCACGTCGTTGTGCAGGTAGTAGACCTGGCCGCCACGCAGCAGCTCCCGCAGCAGCGCCTCTTTGACCGTGCTCTTGTTCTGCTCCATGACGAACGTCCGCACCGACAGGCGACGGGCCGGAGGTGTCGCGATGATCGACAGGTCACGCATACCGGACACTGCCATGTTCAGCGTGCGCGGAATCGGCGTGGCGGTCAGCGTGAGGATGTCGACTTCACTGCGCAGGGCCTTGAGCTGTTCCTTCTGACGCACACCGAAACGGTGTTCTTCGTCGATGATCACCAGCCCGAGGTTTTTGATTTTTACGTCGTCTTGCAGCAGCTTGTGTGTGCCGATGACGATGTCGATCTTGCCTTCGGCCAGGTCGGCGACGGCGGCATTCACTTCCTTGGTCGACTTGAAGCGGCTCATCACTTCCACAGTCACCGGCCAGTCGGCAAAGCGGTCGCGGAAGCTGTTGTAGTGCTGTTGGGCGAGCAGGGTGGTCGGCACCAGGATCGCCACCTGGCGGCCGCCGTGCACCGCAATGAACGCAGCGCGCATCGCCACTTCAGTCTTGCCGAAACCGACATCGCCGCAGACCAGCCGGTCCATCGGCTTCGGTGCGAGCATGTCGGCGCGCACGGCTTCGATGGTGGTTTGCTGGTCCGGGGTTTCTTCGAACGGGAACCCGGCGCTGAAAGTGGCGTAATCGGCTTTCGGATCTTCGAAGGCATAACCTTCGCGAGCAGCGCGGCGGGCATAGATGTCGAGCAATTCCGCCGCCACATCGCGCACCTGTTCGGCGGCTTTGCGTTTGGCTTTCTGCCAGGTTTCCGAGCCGAGACGGTGCAATGGGGCCAGGGCATCGTCGCTGCCGGTGTAGCGGGCGATCAGGTGCAGGTTGGCCACCGGCACGTACAGTTTGGCGCCTTCTGCGTATTGCAGGGTCAGGAACTCGGCGGCTTGATCGTCGATTTCCAGCGTCGCCAGGCCCAGATAGCGGCCAACGCCGTGATCGATGTGCACCACCGGGGCGCCTTCGCGCAGTTCGGTGAGGTTTTTGATCACGGCGTCGTTGTTGGCGTCGGCGCGTTTTTCACGGCGACGACGCTGCATAACACGCTGACCGAACAACGGACTTTCGGCGACCAGCGCCAGGGCCGGATCGTCGAGCACCAGGCCTTCATCGAGCGGTGCGATGGTGATCGCCAGGCGCTCCTTGCTCGCGACAAAGTCGGGCCAGCTGTCGACGGTTTTCGGTCGCAGCTTCAGGCGTTCCAGCAGTTCCAGCAGCACTTCACGACGGCCCGCAGATTCGGCGGTGAACAGCACGCGACCAGGGAACTCGTCGAGGAAGCCGGCCAGCGCGGCCAGCGGTTGAGTGGCTTTGGCTTCGATGGCCAGGTTCGGCAGTTCACGCGCCGGGAAGCGCTCGCGGCCGACACCGGTTTCAACGTCCTGTTGACTGGCGACGACGCGCGGCCAGTTCTTCAGGCGTGCAAAGCAGTCCTCCACCGGCAGGAACAATTCGGCTGGCGGTAATAAAGGACGGGACGGATCGACACGGCGCTCTTCATAACGATTACGCACGTCGTTCCAGAAATTTTCCGCCGCCTGCTCGATGCCCGGCAGGGAAAACACCTGGGTGTCCTGGGGCAGGTAATCGAACAGGGTCGAGGTTTCGTCGAAGAACAGCGGCAAGTAGTACTCGATACCCGCCGGTGTAATCCCGCTGCTTAAGTCCTGAAAGATCGGGCAACGGCGGAAATCGACATCGAAGCGCTCACGGAAGCGTGCCTTGAAACGGGTGACCGCATCTTTCTGCAGCGGGAATTCCCGTGCAGGCAACAAGCGGACGGTGTCGACTTTATCGATGGAGCGCTGGTTTTCCGGATCGAAGGTACGCAGCGTCTCGATTTCGTCATCGAACAGGTCAATCCGGAAGGGCAGTTTGCTGCCCATCGGGAACAGATCGATCAGCGAGCCGCGGACGGTGAATTCGCCGTGCTCGTACACCGTGTCGACGTAGCGATAACCGCTGGCTTCAAGCCGGGTGCGCATTTGTTCGACGTCGAGCTTCTGGCCAACGTCCAGCACCAGGCTGCTGCCGAGCAGGAATTTGGTCGGTGCCAGGCGGTGCAGGGCCGTGGTGATCGGCACCACCAGCACGCCATGACTCAACTCCGGCAATCTATATAGAGCAGCGATGCGCTGGGAAATGATGTCCTGGTGTGGCGAAAACAGATCGTAGGGCAGGGTTTCCCAGTCCGGGAAATGCAGCACCGGCAAATCCGGGGCGAAGAAACCCAGCTCCTGCTCCAGCCGCTCGGCACTTTGGCTGTCGGCGGTCAGTAGCAGGGTAAAGCGCTTGGCAGCGCTGGCAGCCTCGGCAATGGCCAGGCTCAGGGCGGCACCGGGCAGGTTGCCCCAGTGCTGTTTACCTGCCGCGGCAGGGAGAAGCGGTAGACGCAGAACGGGCACGGAAGGTTGAGCTCCAAGCGTTGCGACAAAGTCGGTAATTGTAGCGGCCCCGGGTGCCGCCTGTCAGTTGCTGACTGTGTCTATTACGCAGGTTTGGCGAAATGTAGTGGTAAAGACAAAAAACGCCGGTTTTTTGCTGAAAATTACTGATTATGTAGTGGCAAAACGACTGAGTGTTACGGAGGGTTACGGATAAGACGGCGATGTCTCCAAAAAATTGACTTCGCTGAAAGCCGCGGTTTTACTGGGCTTCGGCGGTGCGTAATTTTTTTGAAGAAGAAATTGTTACGGATCGCACGACAGGCGCGCATTGCTACGAGAGACACTCGGCGGCATAATGTAGCCCCTTTTTTCTGCCCCTACATGTGGAAGGTTCCCGTGACTCAGAAGCCCGACCAGTGTCTTGGTGAATGGATCGACCGTGAAGCACTCGCAGAAGCGATGATTCCGCTTATCGGTCAGCTCTACCGCAATAACAACGTGGTGAGCTCGATCTATGGCCGCAGCCTGATCAACCAGTCTGTCATCGCGATTCTCAAAGCTCACCGCTTTGCTCGCCATCGTTCTTCCGACGATAGCGAACTCTCCGTCCACGAAACATTCCCTCTGCTGAAAGCCATGAGCGAGCTCAAGCTCGGCGCGGCTTCGGTAGATTTGGGCAAGTTGGCGTACAAATTCCGCGTCGAAGGCAATGGCCGTACTGCCGAGCAGTTCGTCCGTGAAGAAATGGCTGAAGTGGTTGGCCAGCAAAACGCCTCCGCTCGCAAAGGCACCGACGTTGTGCTGTACGGCTTCGGTCGTATCGGCCGTCTGCTGGCGCGCATCCTGATCGAAAAAACCGGTGGCGGCGACGGCCTGCGTCTTCGCGCCATCGTGGTGCGCAAGGGCGCCGAGAACGACCTGACCAAGCGCGCCAGCCTGCTGCGCCGCGATTCGGTACATGGTTCGTTCAACGGCACCATCACCATCGATGAAGAAAACAACACCATCACCGCCAACGGCAACCTGATCCAGGTTATCTACGCGAAGAACCCGACTGAAGTGGATTACACCCAGTACGGCATCAAAGACGCGCTGCTGGTGGACAACACCGGTGTATGGCGTGACGCCGATGGCCTGGGCCAGCACCTGGCGTGCCCGGGTATCGACCGCGTTGTTCTGACCGCGCCTGGCAAAGGCAAGCTGAAGAACATCGTTCACGGCATCAACCACGGCGAAATCACCGCTGACGACAAGATCGTTTCGGCTGCTTCCTGCACCACCAACGCCATCGTGCCGGTGCTGAAGGCTGTCAACGACAAGTTCGGCATCGTCAACGGTCACGTTGAAACGGTTCACTCGTACACCAACGACCAGAACCTGATCGACAACTTCCACAAGGGCGATCGCCGTGGCCGTAGCGCCGCGTTGAACATGGTGATCACCGAGACCGGTGCTGCCACCGCTGCTGCCAAGGCTTTGCCTGAGCTGGCCGGCAAGCTGACCGGTAACGCGATCCGTGTTCCGACGCCAAACGTGTCGATGGCCATTCTCAACCTGAACCTTGAGAAAGCCGCTACCCGCGAAGAGATGAACGAGTACCTGCGCTACATGGCGCTGCACTCCGATCTGCACAAGCAAATCGACTTCGTCAATTCGCAGGAAGTGGTCTCCACCGACTTCGTTGGCTCGCGCCACGCTGGCGTTGTGGACGCTGAAGCAACCATCACCCAAGACAACCGCGTTGTTCTGTACGTTTGGTACGACAACGAATTCGGTTACAGCTGCCAGGTGGTTCGCGTGATGGAAGACATGGCCGGTGTAAACCCGCCAGCATTCCCGCGCTAAGCCTTAGCTGCACATGAAAACGCCCCGACTTTGGTCGGGGCGTTTTTGTTTGTGCAGGCTTTTGAGCCGTGTCGCCAGGTCGGGCCTCATCGCTAGCAGGCTAGCTCCCACAGGGGACTTGTGAACGACACAGATCCAATGTAGGAGCGAGGCTTGCCCGCGAAGGCGATCGATCAGGCGCCACCGACCACGGCAGCCTGTGCGGTCCGCAGTTCATGCCGATTGCCTTTGAACAACACCAGCGTCGCAATCAACCCCAGCACTGCCGCGCCGCTGAGCCAGATCCCCGGCGCAGCCTTGTTATCCAGCACATGAATCAGGTACGTACAGGCTGCCGGCGTAAACCCGCCGAAGGTTGCCGTCGCCAGGCTGTAGGCCAACGAGAAGCCGGTCGTACGAACTTCCACTGGCATGATCTCGGTCAGCGCCACGACCATGGCGCCGTTGTACGAGCCATACAGGAACGACAACCACAACTCGACGATCAGCAAATGGCTGAAGCTCGGGTTCGCCACCAGCCACGACAGGGCAGGGTAGGCGGTGAGAATCGCCAGAATGGTCGCCGCGAGAAGCAGGGGTTTTCGCCCGATCCTGTCGGACACAGCACCCATCACCGGCAGCCAGAAAAAGTTCGACAGGCCGATACAGACCGTCACCAGCAACGCATCCAGATCCGACAGGTGCAGTTCGGCCTTGCCGAAGGTCGGGGTGTAGGCGGTGATCAGGTAGAACGACACCGTGGTCATCACCACCAACGCCATGCCGGCGATGACAATGCCAAAGTTCTGACCGATCGAGTGGACGATTTCCCGCAGGGTAGGGCGGTGTTTTCGTGCCTGGAACTCAGGCGTTTCTTCCAGCGAACGGCGAATCACGAAGATCACCGGCACGATCATGCAGCCGATCAGGAACGGCACGCGCCACCCCCATTCACCCATTTCTTCCGGGCTGAGCCAGTGGTTCAAACCCACCCCCAGCAGGCCGGCAAACACCACCGCCGCTTGCTGACTGGCAGACTGCCAACTGACGAAGAACCCTTTGCGCCCCGGTGTGGAAATCTCCGCGAGATAGACCGACACACCGCCCAGTTCCACGCCGGCAGAGAAGCCTTGCAGCAGTCGGCCGAACAGCACGATCAGCGGCGCGGCCACGCCCAGCGTGGCGTAACCCGGCACGCAGGCAATCAGCACCGTGCCGGCCGCCATCATCGCGAGGGTGATGATCAAGCCTTTGCGGCGGCCATGACGGTCGATGTAGGCACCGAGGAAAATCGCCCCCAACGGTCGCATCAGGAAGCCGGCACCGAAGGTGGCCAGCGACAGCATCAGGGAAGCGAAAGCGCTGTCGGCGGGGAAGAAGGTTTTGGCGATGGCTGTGGCGTAAAAGCCGTAGACCATGAAATCGAACATCTCGAGAAAGTTGCCGCTGACAACGCGAAAAATCGCTTTGCCTTTGCCGGTCGTGGAGGACATGTCTGGATACTCACTTTTTAAATCTTGTAAGAAAGCGTTTCGCGTGTGTCCCATAATGGCTGGCGTGCTTTTACTGGGAGATGAAGATTTGTTAACTGGACGTTGGAAGGTGGTTGTGATGCTGGCTGGTGTTTTGGCTGGCTGCGGCAATGGCGATTCCATGGAAAGCGTCGGCGGCCCGACTATGGGAAGCACTTATTCAATCAAATACGTGCGCCACGCCAATCTCCCCGCGCCCGCACAGGTGCGCAGCGAGGTGGAGAAGATCCTCGCCGAGGTCGACAAGCAAATGTCTACCTATCGCAGCGATTCGGACATCGAACGCTTCAACGATCTGCCCGCCAATCGCTGTCAGAAAATGCCCGCGTCCATCCTCAAATTGATCCGCGTTGGTGAGCAACTGTCAGAGCAAAGCGAAGGATCCTACGACCTGACCGTGGAGCCACTGCTCAATCTCTGGGGATTCGGCCCCCGGGCGCGTGAAGAAAAAGTGCCCAATGCCCAAGCGCTTGCCGAGGTGCGGCAGCGAGTCGGTTATCAGCATCTGCGCATCGAAGGCGAACAGTTGTGCAAGGACGCCGCCGTCGAAGTCGACTTCAATAGCATCGCCGCCGGCTACGCGGTCGATACGATTGCCGCAAAACTCGACGCGATGGGCATTCACAACTACCTCGCCGAAGCCACCGGAGAGCTCAAGGCTGCCGGCAAGAAACTTGATGGCTCGCCGTGGCGCATCGCGCTTGAACAACCCCGAGACGATCAGCAAGTTGCAGAACGCATCATCGCGGTCGACGGCTACGGCGTGTCCACTTCCGGCGACTATCGCAACTATTTTCTGCAGGACGGTCGGCGTTATTCCCACACCTTCGATGCTCACACCGGTACGCCGGTCTCACACACGCTGGCGTCAGTCACGGTCATTCATCCTTCAGCGTTGATGGCCGATGGACTATCGACGCTGTTGCTGATTCTCGGTCCTGAACGGGGGTGGGACTATGCCGAAACCCACAACATAGGTGCATTCTTTGTGATTCGTGCCGATACAGGTTTCGTCATACGTACCAATCAGGCTTTTGAGCGTCTCAGTGGCGGTAAAACCGAATGATTACGGTAATGCACGCATTGAAAACTGGCGTTGTAGTGCAGGCAAAAGTAGCCTACGACGCGACCAAGGGTTAATGTGCGCGGCGTTGACGCTTCTATAGACTGTGTCCGGGTTCTGCACTGGCCCCAAATTGTTCCTTCACGCCGCAGATCGGCGTGATTTAGCCGCAGGTGCCGAGAGCGCCGCGGCCTGTTCTGAGGAGTATGCATGGCTGTCTACAACTACGACGTGGTGGTGCTGGGTTCCGGCCCGGCGGGAGAAGGCGCGGCAATGAACGCCGCCAAAGCAGGGCGCAAGGTGGCGATGGTCGATAGTCGTCGCCAGGTTGGCGGCAACTGCACCCACCTGGGCACCATCCCGTCCAAGGCACTGCGTCACTCCGTCCGGCAGATCATGCAGTTCAACACCAACCCGATGTTCCGGGCCATTGGTGAGCCGCGCTGGTTCTCGTTCCCGGACGTGCTGAAAAGCGCCGAGAAAGTTATTTCCAAACAAGTCGCTTCGCGCACCGGCTACTACGCCCGTAACCGCGTCGACGTGTTCTTCGGCACCGGCAGCTTCGCCGACGAGCAAACCATCGAAGTGGTCTGCGCCAACGGTGTAGTTGAAAAACTGGTGGCCAAGCACATCATCATCGCCACCGGCTCGCGTCCTTATCGCCCGGCGGACATCGATTTCCATCACCCGCGTATCTACGATAGCGACACCATCCTCAGCCTCGGCCACACCCCGCGCAAACTCATCGTTTACGGCGCCGGCGTGATCGGTTGCGAATACGCGTCGATCTTCAGTGGTCTGGGCGTACTGGTTGAGCTGGTAGACAACCGCGGTCAGTTGTTGAGCTTCCTCGACTCGGAAATCTCCCAGGCGTTGAGCTACCACTTCAGCAACAACAACATCACGGTTCGCCACAACGAAGACTACGACCGCGTCGAAGGCGTGGACAACGGCGTGATCCTGCACCTCAAGTCCGGCAAGAAGATCAAGGCCGACGCCTTGCTCTGGTGCAACGGTCGTACCGGCAACACCGATCAGCTGGGTCTGGAAAACATCGGCGTCAAGGTCAACAGCCGTGGCCAGATCGAAGTCGACGAAGCCTACCGCACCTGCGTGCCGAACATTTACGGCGCCGGTGACGTGATCGGCTGGCCGAGCCTGGCCAGTGCCGCGCACGACCAGGGCCGTTCGGCCGCTGGCAGCATCGTCGACAACGGCAGCTGGCGCTTCGTCAACGACGTACCGACCGGCATCTACACCATTCCGGAGATCAGCTCGATCGGCAAGAACGAGCAGGAGCTGACTCAGGCCAAAGTGCCGTACGAAGTGGGCAAGGCGTTCTTCAAGGGCATGGCGCGTGCGCAGATCGCCGGCGAGCCTCAGGGCATGCTGAAGATCCTGTTCCACCGCGAAACGCTGGAAGTGCTGGGCGTGCACTGCTTCGGTTATCAGGCGTCGGAGATCGTGCACATCGGTCAGGCGATCATGAACCAGCCGGGCGAGCTGAATACGCTGAAGTACTTCGTCAACACCACGTTCAACTACCCGACCATGGCCGAAGCCTATCGGGTAGCGGCGTACGATGGCCTCAACCGGCTTTTTTGAGCGGCTCCGGCCGGTGGCCTGAGCCGGCCGGGGAGACCGATTTCAGCAATTCTCGAGCGTGGCGGTGGCCAAACCGGGAAAGTCTGTAATCAGGCTGTCAACGCCGAAGTCGGCGAGTCTGCGCATCAGCGCGGGCTCGTTGACTGTCCACACCGACACATGCAACCCCTGTCGCTGTGCCTTCTCCAGGCGCTCCGGCGTGCACAGGGTCCAGTTCAGCGCCAGAATCTCACAGCCATAGCTTGCCGCGACCTTCAACGGGTCGAGCCAGGCGTACTCGGCCACCAATCCGCGGGACACGTCCGGCACCAGGTCCAGCGCGGCTTTCAGTACTTCGCGCGAGCTTGAGGTGATGGTCACCTTGTCGAGCAGGCCATGACGTACAGCCATTTCACGAATCGCCAGGACGGTGGTCGCGGCGCGGGTGCGTGAAGCGCTTTTGACTTCCAGCTGCCAGTGTTCGAAATCGCATTTCTCGAACAGCTCTTCCAGCGTAGGAATAGGGCACGGCTTGATCCAGCCCGGTCCACCCTTGCGCGCGTCGTAGGTCACCAGCTCGGCGGCCGTGTGCTCGACCACCTTGCCGCGTCGGTCGGTAGTGCGCTTGAGCGTCGGGTCGTGGATGACCATCAGCTCGCCGTCCATGGACAGGTGCAGGTCCAGTTCGCAACGGCGCACGCCGTGCTTGAGGCATTGCTGAAAGCTGTTCAGCGTGTTTTCCGGTGCTTCGCCCTTGGCGCCGCGATGGCCGTAGATGAGGGTCACGGTTCTTCCTTAAATTAATTGCCTGATTCGTTTTCGCGGGCCAGGCGTCGTTCCTGGGCCTGCTTTTGCAGAATGTAGCGGGCCAGCAGTTGGCGCTGGGCATCGGTCGGGCGTTCGAACTCGGTGCCGATGTCAAAGCCGTCGCCCTTGCGGTCGCAATGGGTGACGCGCGCCCGAAGCAACAGGCCGAGGGCTTGTGGCATCAACACCAGTTTCACCGACAAGTGAGTGCCTTCAGCGATAGCGGTCGGATTCTGGAAATCGATACCGCCTTCCGAGATGATCACTGGCTGCGGCTCGCCGATCTGCCCAAGCACGGTGATGGCGATCACCTGGCTGAGCAGATCGATGCGTTTGTTCTGGGATTTCAGGAACGCCGCGAGGGTGCGGTCGCGTTCACTGATCTGGCGCAGCAGGTGTTGCGACTCGAATTCGCTCAGGTGCAATTCGCTGAGCAGGTTGAAGAGTGGGGAAGCATCCTGCAACACTTCCTGGCCTGCGGCTTCGAGAGCGGACAGGGGCCGAATTTCCAGTGCGATCGTGTCCTCGATACGGTAGTATTCGCGGCGATCTTCTTCATCTAATGTCGACATGGCGAACCCATGGTAGCGGCGGTGGTCTGAGTGTAAAGCTGGTTATCGACCCCCGCCACAAGGACGTTCCTTTTCCCTCCGAACAAGCCCCGACATGTTCAGACCTCTCTTCGTATTTATTGGCACGCGTTATACCCGTGCAAAGCGTCGCAATCATTTTGTGTCGTTCATTTCCCTGACTTCGATCATCGGTCTTGCCCTCGGCGTGATCGTGATGATCGTCGTACTGTCGGTCATGAACGGCTTCGATCATGAGATGCGCACGCGCGTGTTGGGCATGGTGCCCCACGCGACCATCGAGTCCGGTGAGCCGATCAGCGACTGGCAAGGCCTCGCCGCCAAGGTCAAACAGAACCCGCAAGTGACGGCCGTGGCGCCGTTTACCCAGATGCAGGGATTGCTGACCAATAACGGCAAGGTCTCCAAGGTGCTGCTCAATGCCATCGACCCGGCGCTGGAACGCCAGGTGTCGATCATTGACAAGTTCATGCTGCAGGGCAAACTCGATGACCTTGCACCCGGCAGTTTCGGCATCGTCATCGGCGACAAGGCGGCCGCCAAGCTTGGCGCGGCCATCGGCGACAAGCTGACCTTTGTGGCGCCGGAAGTCACCGTGACCCCGGCCGGCATGTTCCCGCGCATGAAACGCTTTACCGTGGTCGGCATCTTCCATGTTGGCGCCGGTGAAATCGACGGTTACCTGGGCGTCACCAATCTGCAGGATCTGGCGAAGCTGCACCGCTGGAAACCGGATCAGGTGCAGGGCATCCGCCTGAAGTTCGACGACCTGTTCCAGGCGCCACGCACCGCGTGGAACATCGCCCAGCAGTTCGGTGAAGACCATTTCTACGCCCGCGACTGGACCCGCACCCACGGCAATCTGTATCAGGCGATCCGCATGGAAAAAGCCATGATCGGTCTGCTGTTGCTGCTGATCGTTGCCGTGGCCGCGTTCAACATCATTTCCACGCTGGTGATGGTGGTGAACGACAAGAAGGGCGACATCGCCATTCTGCGTACCCTCGGCGCCACGCCGGGTTCGATCATGGCGATCTTCATGGTGCAGGGCACGGTCATCGGTGTGGTCGGTACGCTGATCGGCGCCGTGGTCGGGATCTTCGCCGCGCTGAACGTCAGCGCCGCGATCTCGGTGCTCGAAGGCCTGATCGGACACAAGTTCCTCAACGCCGACGTGTACTTCATCGATTACCTGCCGTCGCAAGTGCAGAGCCAGGATGTGTTGATGGTCTGCGCCGCCGCGTTGGTCCTGAGTTTCCTCGCCACCCTGTATCCAGCCTGGCGTGCCGCGCGCACCCAGCCTGCGGAGGCGCTACGTTATGAGTGAGTCGGGCATGAGTGATAAAGCAATCTTGAGCTGCCGCAACCTGGGCAAATCCTACGAGGAAGGCCCGGAATCGGTAGAAGTGTTGGCCGGTCTGCAACTGGAGCTGCATCCGGGTGAGCGCGTGGCGATTGTCGGCACCTCGGGTTCGGGCAAAAGTACTTTGCTCAACCTGCTGGGCGGTCTCGATACGCCGACCAAGGGCAGCGTCTGGCTCGACGGCGAAGAGCTGTCGGCACTCAGCGAGAAGAATCGCGGCCTGTTGCGCAATCGGTCGCTGGGTTTCGTTTACCAGTTCCACCATTTGCTGCCGGAATTCACCGCGCTGGAAAACGTCTGCATGCCGCTGCTGATCGGCAAGACCGCGATCCCGGAAGCGCGTCAGCGTGCGACGGCGTTGCTGGAGCGGGTAGGGCTGGGCCATCGCCTGGAGCACAAACCGGCGGAATTGTCCGGTGGCGAACGTCAACGCGTGGCCATCGCCCGCGCGCTGGTGAACAAGCCAGGGCTGGTGATGCTCGACGAGCCGACCGGTAACCTCGACTCCCACACCGCCCAGGGTATTCAGGATTTGATGCTGGAACTCAGCACTTCGATGCGCACGGCGTTCCTGGTGGTGACTCACGACATGAACCTGGCTCGCCAGATGGATCGCGTCCTGCATTTGCAGGAAGGTTGCCTGACGCCTATCTGATTGGCCGAAACCCGATGTCTGAAAAGACGTCGGGTCTTTTTGTTTTTATACGGTGCCCCAGCGAATGTTCAGACCGTTATCGATCTTTATCGGCACGCGCTATACCCGCGCCAAGCGCCGCAATCGCTTTGTTTCGTTCATCTCGATGACCTCGATGATCGGCCTCGCCCTCGGTGTGCTGGCGATGATCGTGGTGTTGTCGGTCATGAACGGCTTCCAGCGCGAAATGAGCTCGCGCATCCTCGGCATGGTGCCTCACGCGACCATCGTCGGCGTGAACCCGATCGACGATTGGCAGCCGGTGGCCGACGCCGCGATGAAAAACCCGGAAGTGACCGCCGCCGTGCCGTTCACCGAGATGGAAGGCATGCTTTCCTATAAAGGCACGATGCAGCCGATTCAGGTCAGTGGTGTCGATCCGGCGCTGGAAGGCAAGGTCTCGATCGTTGCCCAGCACATCGTCCAGGGGCGTCTCGATGCCTTGAAACCGGGCGAGTTCGGTGTGGTGATCGGTGAGATCACCGCACGACGTTTCCGCTTGAATGTCGGCGACAAGATCACCCTGATCGTGCCGGAAGTCAGCACCGCACCGGGCGGGATCACCCCGCGGATGCAGCGGCTTAACGTGGTGGGCGTGTTCAAGGTCGGCGCAGAGCTGGACGGCTCCATGGCGCTGATCCACGTTGCAGATGCCGCGCAGATGCAGCATTGGGAACCGAATCAGGTGCAGAGCGTGCGTCTGGCGGTGAAGGATTTGTACGCGGCGCCGAAGGTCTCCAGTGATATCGCTGGCGGCTTGGGCACGGCGTACAAGGCTGACGACTGGACTCACACCCAGGGCAGCCTGTTCAGCGCGATGAAGATGGAAAAAACCATGATCGGCCTGCTGTTGCTGATGATCGTTGCGGTGGCAGCGTTCAACATCATCGCGACCTTGATCATGGTGGTGAACGACAAGGGCGCGGACATCGCGATCCTGCGTACCATCGGTGCCACGCCACGGCAGATCATGGCGATCTTCATGGTTCAGGGCACGGTGATTGGCGTGGTCGGCACCTTGATCGGTGGCGTGCTCGGCGTGATTGCCGCGCTGAACGTCAGTGAGCTGGTGGGCTGGGTGGAGCGGGTCAGTGGGCAGCACATCTTCAGTTCTGACGTGTATTTCGTCAGCAACCTGCCTTCGGAATTGCAGGGTGGGGATGTGCTGTTGATTTGCTCGGCCGGGTTTGTGTTGAGCTTCCTTGCGACGGTTTACCCGGCGTGGCGGGCGGCGAAGATCGAGCCGGCTCATGCGTTGCGGTATTCGTAAGGCGTAATATCGCTTTCGCGGGCAAGCCTCGCTCCTACAGGTTTTATTGCGTCGATACAAAACCTGTAGGAGCGAGCGGTGCGGCGACCCGACTTGCCCGCGAAGGGGCCGGACCTGCTGGCCTCAATCCCCCTTCGGCAACTCAATCACAAACCGCGTCCACCCATTCTCCGATTCGCAACGAATCTGCCCGCCATGGGCCCGAATGATCGACTGGGTAATCGCCAACCCCAACCCCGCATGTTCACTGCTGCCTTCCTGACGCGCCGGATCTGCGCGGTAGAAGCGATCAAACAAACGCGGCAGTAATGCCCCGTCAATGCCGTCGCCGCTGTTCTCGACTGTCAGACTCAAACCTTCAGGCCGCTCGACAATCTGTACCCGAACCTCACCTTCGGCCGGCGTGAATCGCAGCGCGTTATCCAGCAAATTCGAAAGTGCCCGACGCAACATGCTCCGGTCTCCCTCCAGGCGCGCGTTGCCTTCACGGCTCAACGTCACCTGGGCGTCTTCGGCCAATGGCGCAAAAAACTCCAGCAACACATCTGCTTCTTCCGCCAATTCCAGGGGTTCACGTTTGGGCATCAGCAACCCGTGATCAGCCTTGGCCAGGTACAACATGTCGTTGACCAGTTGCGCCATCCATTGCAGTTCTTCGAGGTTGCTGTGCAGTGCTTCGCGGTAATCCTCAAGGGGGCGTGGGCGGGTGAGGGTGACCTGGGTGTGGGTCAGCAAATTTGACAGGGGGGTGCGCAGTTCATGGGCAATGTCGGCAGAAAACGCCGAGAGTCGCTGAAATGAGTCGTCGAGGCGTCCGAGCATGGCGTTGAAGTTGTGGGCCATTTCCGCAAGTTCGGGCGGCATGTTCTCTTCGGGCAGTCGGGCGTTCAGCGACTGCGCGGAAACGCCACTGGCGATTGCACTCATGCGCCGTAACGGACGCAGCCCGCTACGCGCCGCCCAGGCACCGAGCAGCGCAGTCGCCAGGGCCGACAAACCGACGGTCAGCCAGATCAAGTGCTGCATGCGCTGCAGAAAGTGCTGGTGGTGGGTGATGTCCAACAGCAGGGTCAATTGCGGTGAGTCAGGCTTGTCGACAAACAACGGCGCATTGAGGACGCGGTAGTCGGTGCCGTCGTCGTTCATGGTCGACAAACCCGGCCTCTGCGGAAGTTTATCGGGCAGGCTCGGGGTGCTGTCGTACCAGCGCTTGCCGTCGCTGCCGGAAATGCGCAGGGACAAATCAGCCTGGCGGTTCAATTCATCCGCCAGTCTGACTTCGCTTTCACTGGACTGGAGATCGTGAAGCGCTCGACGCAAACCAATGAGCTTGCCGTCCAGCAATTGCTGGTCCAGTTCAACGAAATGCGCCTCGCTGGCTCGACTGAACAACACGCCCGCGAACAACGAAACCACGGCGGTGCAAGCTGCAAACAGCAGCGCCAGACGGCTGCTCAATGAAAGTCGGCGCATCAGGCCGGGCGCTCTTCGAGGACATAGCCCATGCCGCGCACGGTATGGATCAATTTGTTCGGAAACTCGTCGTCGATTTTCAGGCGCAAGCGGCGGATGGCGACTTCGATGACATTGGTGTCGCTGTCGAAATTCATGTCCCAGACCTGGGAAGCGATCAGCGATTTGGGCAGCACTTCGCCCTGACGGCGCAGGAGCATTTCCAGCAGGGCGAACTCCTTGGCGGTCAGGTCGATGCGTTGGCCACTGCGTTCGACGCGACGGCGGATCAGGTCCAGGCGCAAATCGGCCAGTTGCAGGCTGGTTTCCTGCGGCGTGGTGCTGCCGCGACGCAACAGGCTGCGAACCCGGGCCAGCAGTTCGGAGAAGGCGAACGGCTTGACCAGATAATCGTCGGCGCCCAGTTCGAGGCCGTGAACCCGGTCTTCCACTGCGTCTCGCGCGGTCAGAAACAGGACTGGCGTGTCGAGGCCTGCGCTGCGCACTGCCTGGAGGATTTGCCAGCCGTCGCGACCGGGCAACATCACATCGAGGATCAACAGCGCGTAGTCACCGCTCAATGCCAATTGCTGGCCAGTGTCGCCGTCGGCCACCAGTTCGGTGTTGAACCCGGCTTCGGTCAGGCCCTGACGCAGGTAATGGCCGGTTTTCGGTTGGTCTTCGACGATCAGCAGTTTCATGGGCGACTCGAGGCAAATGGAACGAACGCTTTATACCGTGGGCAGCGGTTGTGCAGGTCAACCTGACAAAGTTGTAATCTGGCTGTCAGGTTACGGGCAGTGGCCGCAGTTTAGTGTTTTCCACAGGCTGAACTTTATCTTGTTGGAGTATGACTATGTTTTTGCGCAAACCCCTGGTGCTGGCTGGGTGCCTGCTGGTGCTGAGTTCGCCGGTGTGGGCATCGCCGGCGCACACCTACAACTTCGGGCAACCGGCCCCGGCTGCCAAGGCGACCCGCAGCGTTGAAGTGGTGATGGGCGACATGTCGTTCACCCCCAAGGCCATCGATATCAAGGCCGGTGAGACAGTTCGCTTTGTGCTGGTGAATAAAGGCCAGTTGCTGCACGAATTCAACCTCGGTGACGCGGCGATGCATGCAAAACATCAGCAGGAAATGATGAAGATGCAGCAGAGCGGCATGCTTACGCCTACAGGGATGAAGGAAATGGACCACGGCGCGATGGCGGGAATGGATCATGGTATGAAACACGATGACCCCAATAGCGTGCTGGTCGAGCCGGGTAAAACCGCCGAACTGACCTGGACCTTCACCAAGGCCACCAACCTGGAATTTGCCTGCAATATTCCAGGTCACTATCAGGCTGGCATGGTCGGTAAACTGACAGTCAGTCAGTAAGCACTCTAAGGCGCGAGCAAAGGCTGGTAGAATCCGCTGATTCTTCAGTCAGGTTTCCGCCATGCATCCCGCAGCCGAACACTCGCCGCTGGGTAAATCCAGCGAATACATCGCCACTTACACGCCGTCCTTGCTGTTTCCGATCCCGCGCACCGCGAAATGGGCCGAGTTGGGGCTGACGGCTGAAACCCTGCCGTATAAAGGCGTGGATTTCTGGAACTGCTTCGAGCTGTCGTGGCTGTTGCCGTCCGGTAAACCCGTGGTGGCGATCGGCGAATTCTGCATCCCGGCGGATTCGCCGAACATCATCGAATCCAAGTCGTTCAAGCTGTATCTGAACTCGTTGAATCAGACTCCGTTTGCCGATATCGCAAGCCTTGAAGCGACGCTGGTGAACGACCTGTCCGCTGCGGCAGGCAAGCCGGTCGGCGTGCGGGTTCGCCGCCTGAAAGACGTTGAAGCCGAAGGCGTCGTGGCGCTGCCGGGTGTGTGCATCGATGACCTGGATATCAGCGTCAGCAACTATGAGCATCCGCGTCCGGAGCTGCTGCGTTGTGATGATTCGCGCATCGTCGAGGAGAGCGTGCACAGTCATTTGCTCAAATCCAACTGCCCGGTGACCAGTCAGCCGGACTGGGGCAGCGTGGTGGTGGAATACCGTGGCGCGGCGCTGGATCACGCGAGTCTGCTGGAGTACATCGTGAGCTTCCGTCAGCACTCGGACTTCCATGAGCAGTGTGTGGAGCGGATTTTCCTCGACCTGCAACGCTTGCTGAAACCGGAGAAATTGACGGTGTACGCGCGGTATGTGCGTCGCGGCGGGTTGGACATCAACCCGTATCGCAGCACTGAAGACGTGCAACTGCCGAACCATCGCCTGGTCCGCCAGTAACATCTGTAGGAGCCCGGCTTGCTGGCGATGGCGTTTTTGAGACCGCTATCGCCGGCAAGCCGGGCTCCTACAAAAGCACAGCGAGTGACTACGCAATAAAAAGCCCCGCTATCACTAGCGGGGCTTTTTTGTATCTGGCGGGTTCAGATCCCCATGCTGACCAGAGATTGCACAATGTTGCGCAAGGTGCCGGCAATGGCGGGGTGTTCAAGTTCAAAGCGTTCGACGGCCAGGTTTACGCCATCGGCGAGGCTGGAGTCCTGGGTTTTGGTTTCGAGCTCAAGCTCAAGTTCGATCTGTTGCATCAGCGCATGCAGGTCGGCGCGCTCTGCTTCGGTCAGCGGAGGATTCTGTTCCAATTGCTCGCGCAGGGCATTGAGCTGTTGTTGCAGTTCGCGGGCAGGCATGGCGTTCTTCCTTTTATCGATAGGCACTGGCATAGACCGTGGCAGCGCGCCAAAGGTCTATGGCTGACCTTTAGATTAATCCACTCGCGCGCAACCTGCATGATCTCGATCAGGGCTTTTCACCCTTGAGCCGACGCAGGCTGATGTCGGCCAGGCAGGTGTCGAGTTCGCCGAGGTGATCGATCACCGAATGCACGCCCAGGCCGAACAATTGCACGGTGGCCTTGCCGCGCAGGTGTTCGCGTTCCTTTTGGCTCAAGGCCTGCCATTCGCTGGGCGCCAGCCCGCAGAGCGAGCCGCAGGAGGCCAGGCCGATGGTCCACAACCCGGCATTCAGGCCCGATTGCAGCAATCGCGGTTCGCCGCTGACCAGTACGCAACCATCCAGTTGCCCGACATTCAACGCCATCAAGGCTTGCCAGCATGCATTCGGCGCGGGCCACGGATTGATTGTTGCGGGGTGTTGCGACGGCTTGACCCAGTCGGGCAGGGCGGCGGCCAGCGAAAGGCTCAATGCGGGGGGAAGTTCGTCGAGCCAGGCACAGGGAATCTGCTGGCGCTGCAAACTGTGCAGGCTGTCCAGAGCGCCAGGTGTGACTTCGGCATGTTCGGCGCAATGGTCGCCGTGCTGGCGCGTGCGGGCGCCGAAGTCCACCAGGCAACCGCTGAGGCCAAACAGGACGGCGGTCAGGCTGGGGGCGGCGAGGGGCAAGGTTTCGGCGTGCGGCATGTCAACATCCCTGAAATAGCGTCAAGGCTATGCGCCGCCGGTGACAGTTGAGTGACATGGATGTGAATCGCTCACAGTCATGGCGAATCATCCGTAGGCCGTCACGCACGATGCTGCCTAAAGCGGCTTTTCCGTCTTATACTCACCAGCTTAATGTTCGGGCCAAGACGCCCGCGCCAGTACAATCCAAGGAGTTTTTCTATGCGCTGGAGCAATCATCTAGCTCAGTTTTGTGTGTGCGCCAGTGTGTTGCTGGCTCCGTTCGCTGCCCAGGCAGCCACGGAAGAGGACCCTTGGGAAAGCATCAACCGTCCGATCTACAAGTTCAACGATGTGCTCGACACCTATGCGCTGAAGCCTCTGGCGCAGGGCTACCAGTTCGTGACCCCGCAATTTCTCGAAGACGGCATCCACAACATGTTCCGCAACGTCGGTGATGTCACCAACCTTGCCAACAACATCTTGCAGGCCAAACCGGCTTCTGCCGGCGTCGACACCGCACGCCTGATCTTCAACACCACCTTCGGCCTGCTGGGCTTCTTCGATGTGGGCACCAAGATGGGCCTCAATCGCAGCGACGAAGACTTCGGTCAGACGTTGGGCTATTGGGGTGTAGGAAGCGGCCCGTACGTGATGCTGCCGTTGCTGGGCCCAAGCACTCTGCGTGATGCGCCCGCCAAGTTTGTCGACGGCTACACCGGCCCATACCCGTACATCCACGACGTACCGGTGCGTAACTCGATCTTCGCCCTGAACGTTGTCGACACCCGCGCCAGCCTGCTGTCGGCCGAGAAACTGATCAGCGGCGACAAGTACACCTTCATCCGCAATGCGTACTTGCAGAACCGCGAGTTCAAAGTCAAAGACGGTCAGGTCGAAGACGATTTTTGATCTCGACCGGTAAAAAACGAAGAAGGCGGCCTGATGGCCGCCTTTTTTGGTTTTGGATCCGGGTTATTTCATTTTCAAGATTGTAAGGCCGAGTTTCTGGCTGGCGCCGTCCTGTTCTTTAACCCGGACCACTTCAGTGTCGGCTTCGAGCCCTTTGAGTGCCGCATGATCGGAGTCGATCCGCACGCTGAGCCGGTCACCGACCTTGAACCGACGCGGTGCCTCAACCTGCATGCCACTGCTGGAAAGGTCGATGCAGACGGCTGCAACTTCGTCCCCTTCATGAATCAGCGCGACATCGGCATCGACTCGCATGCGGATGAAATCACGCTTTTCGCTGTAGTCCCGTTCGGTTTGGCTCATGGGCTTCATCCTTCCATTGGGTTACGGTTTTATCAGTTCTTATAACTCTCGGTGATTTGACAAGTAAAGACGTCAAGCGACCATCGGCGTGAGCTTGAAACGCCCCGCGGATGGGAGTACCGTCTGCGCCTTAGAAGGGCACCTCTGGTGTGCCTGTCAGTAGGGTCGATGCCCGAAAGCGGTGCAACAGAGAGGCTAGAAAGCGAATCCAGTAGTGTGTGCGGGGTCAATTGCCCAGCCTGCTACGCCAACCTAATTCTGGCGCCGTTTGCCCACATGCCAAAAACCAGTGCCACGCTGCTGATAATCGATGATGACGAAGTAGTGCGCGCGAGCCTCGCCGCCTATTTGGAAGACAGTGGTTTCAGCGTCTTGCAGGCCAGCAATGGCCAGCAGGGTCTTCAGGTATTCGAGCAAGACAAGCCCGGCTTGGTCATCTGCGATCTGCGCATGCCGCAGATGGGCGGACTCGAACTCATTCGCCAGGTCACCGAGCGGTCACCGCAAACCCCAGTGATTGTGGTTTCGGGTGCCGGCGTGATGAACGACGCGGTCGAGGCCTTGCGCCTGGGCGCGGCGGATTACCTGATCAAGCCTCTCGAAGATCTGGCCGTGCTCGAGCACTCTGTGCGCCGGGCCCTGGATCGCGCGCGTCTGCTGCTGGAAAACCAGCGCTACCGTGAGAAGCTGGAAAAGGCCAATCGCGAGCTCGAAGCCAGCCTGAACCTGCTCCAGGAAGACCAGAATGCCGGTCGCCAGGTGCAGATGAACATGCTGCCGGTCAGCCCCTGGACCATTGACGAATTCAAGTTTGCACACCAGATCATCCCGTCGCTGTACCTGTCGGGTGATTTCGTCGACTACTTTCGGGTCGACGAGCGTCGGGTAGCGTTCTACCTGGCGGACGTTTCCGGTCATGGCGCTTCTTCAGCCTTCGTTACGGTGCTGCTGAAATTCATGACCACGCGCTTGCTGTTCGAATCCAAGCGCAACGGCACATTGCCGGAATTCAAGCCTTCAGAGGTCCTTGGTCATATCAACCGGGGCCTGATCAGTTGTAAGCTGGGTAAACACGTCACAATGGTCGGTGGAGTCATCGACGAGGAGACAGGTTTGTTGACCTATAGCATCGGTGGTCATTTGCCGTTGCCTGTGTTGTACACGCCAGACAGTGTTCGATATCTGGAAGGGCGTGGTCTGCCGGTGGGCCTCTTCAATGAAGCCACCTATGAAGATCACGTGCTGGAGCTGCCGCCGACGTTCAGCCTGACGCTGATGTCCGATGGCATTCTGGACCTTTTGCCAGAACCTACACTCAAAGAAAAAGAAGCGGCTTTGCCCCAGCGGGTCAAAGCAGCGGGCGGCACCCTGGATGGGCTGCGGCAGGTTTTTGGATTGGCCACGCTAGGGGAGATGCCGGATGATATCGCCCTGTTGGTGTTGAGCAGGAATCTTTAATGAGTACCGGTAGAATCCAGTTCGCCGAGCAGGACGGCACCTTCGTCTTGAAGTTCGTCGGTGAAGTTCGCCTGACCCTGTGTTCGGCGTTGGATGCGACTATTGAGCGGATCTTCACGGCGTTGAACTTCAACGCGATCGTGATCGACCTGACCGAAACCCGCAGCATCGACAGCACCACCCTTGGCCTGTTGGCCAAACTGTCGATCCTGTCGCGGCAGAAAGTCGGCCTGCTGCCGACCGTCGTCACCACCCACGAAGACATCACACGTCTGTTGCAGTCCATGGGCTTCGAGCAGGTGTTCAACATCGTTGACCGCCCGATCCCTTGTCCTGAATGCCTGACTGACTTGCCTGACCAGGACCAATCGGAAGAAGTGGTGCGGATCAAAGTGCTGGAAGCGCACAAGATCCTCATGGGGCTGAATGATTCGAATCGTGAAGCGTTTCATGATCTGGTGAATGCGTTGGAGCGTCATTGATCCTTTGAACCCCATCGCCGGCAAGCCGGCTCCTACAGTTGAATGATCACGTGTAGGAGCCAGCTTGCTGGCGATGGCGGCCTGAAATCCCCCAAATTCCCAAGCACGAAACCCGCACCAAACAAACGCACACAAAAAAGGGCGAACCCATCAAGGTTCGCCCTTTTTGCATTGCGCTGAACTAGATCACAGCTTGGCCTGCAACAGCGCCTCAAGCTTCTCCTGGTCCCGGGCAAACTGACGAATCCCTTCCGCCAGTTTCTCGGTCGCCATCGCATCTTCGTTGGACAACCAACGGAACTGCGCTTCATTCAGGCTCAAGCGCGCTTCACCGGTATGACCCGGCGCCAATTTACGCTCCAGCTTGCCAGTGTCCGCCGCCAGTTTATCGATCAAGTCCGGGCTGATGGTCAGGCGGTCGCAACCGGCCAGTTGCTCGATCTGATTCAGGTTACGGAAGCTCGCGCCCATGACCACGGTCTTGTAGTCATTGGCCTTGTAGTAGTTGTAGATACGCGTCACCGACTGCACGCCCGGATCATCCGCGCCGGTGTAGTCGTTGCCGTTGGCCTTCTTGTACCAGTCATAGATACGGCCCACGAACGGCGAAATCAGGAACACACCCGCATCGGCACACGCCGCCGCCTGGGCGAACGAGAACAGCAATGTCAGGTTGGTCTGGATGCCTTCTTTTTCCAGGATTTCGGCAGCGCGGATACCTTCCCAGGTGGAAGCGATCTTGATCAGCACGCGGTCGCGGCCGATGCCGGCCTTTTCATACAGCTCGATCAGACGGTGCGCACGCTTCAATACGGCGTCAGTGTCGAACGAGAGGCGCGCGTCCACTTCAGTGGAAATACGGCCCGGAATCACTTTCAGGATCTCTTGCCCTACCGCGACGCCAAAACGGTCGCTGGCCAGGCCCACATCGCCCTTGCAGTCGCTGACGCAAGCGTTCAACAACTCGGCATAGCCTGGAATGGCCGCGGCTTTGAGCAACAGGGAAGGGTTGGTGGTAGCGTCCACCGGTTTAACGCGAGCGATCGCTTCGAAGTCGCCGGTGTCGGCAACCACGGTGGTCATCTGTTTGAGTTGTTCCAGCTTGGAAGTCATGGGCGTGCTCTGTCCTATGGGTCTAATGACATTACCCGAGCGCTGACAGCCACTCAAGGGCACATGTACGTATCGAAGGCCCCGGCGGCAACATCTGGAAAACGGATGTTTGAAAGGCGGGGCGCGGTGTCCGTAAATACGATGCCAAATCCGGGCGCAGGTTCAACGGAGGTGACGGGTACCTGCCAATTTTAAATCTCAGCATTGGCTTCTTATCTTCGAGCAGGGAAGGCAAGCGCGCATTAACGGCAGACCCTCCTGTCGGATCACTTCAAACACCCTTCAGCAAAGGCTCTAGGACAGGGGAGGCACCAAATATCGATGCTGTCGGAACGAGCGGGCAGGCGTAGGCTGATTCCCACGACGCCTATCTATGCGATCTGACTTACACGGAAGCAAAACGTGACTAACATCGTGACAAGGTTGTGCGTTTTGTTCTTGGTCGAACGTATTTCGGGTCTTGAAGGCGTCGACTATATGCACCGCTTTTATGTCCGCCGTGCTGCAACTTGTACTAATTGTAGAGGGCTGAGTCGAATGGAAGAGCTCAATGAACCGCCTAAGGGAGCTAATGGCATATTCTCTCCGGTGGACCCGAGTCGTGTCATAGCATCGCTGTCTCGCGACGCGATCAGCCTAGAATTGAAAACTATTGATCTTTGTTTTCTGGCCGGGCTCTATCTGCGTGCAGACAAGGCGGCTCTGGCTTCGTTCGAAGAGGAAGTACTCGTGGATCTCTTCGGACAGGTCTGCGATATCGTTGAACCGACCGCAGAAAATCCCCGTAAACGCGCCACCCATGCCATTCAAAGGCTCCGAGAACAACGCATGCTTGCTCGCGTAGATGGGGCGGGTGTGATTCATGCCGGCGAGTACGCCCTGACTCGACTGGCCGCTGCGGTAGTTGAGTATTTTTTAGCGGATGAGGCGCTTACTCGAGAGAGCCTGACGTTGCTGACTGGAACTCTTCGCGCACAGTTGGTTGCAATATTGGATATAGCAAAAAAGGCGACGGATGCGCGCGCATGGCGCGAGGGAGTTATAGGGCCGCTTCGCGTGACGGTGGGCGATCTTGTCGCAGGTATTGAACGTCGGCAACGGGGCCTCGATGCCCAACAAGAAGAGGTGCAATCCGAGATCGCTCAGCTGTTGGTGGAGGATTGGTTTCACGCGGTGAATCGCTGCCAGGAGCTGCTAGACACCACGACAGTCACGCTGCGTGAGTTGAATGAGGTCTTGCTCCGCGACACTCATCACTTGGTCGAATCTCTGCAGTACATCCAGTCGCTTGCCAACATCGCCCAATATTTCGAAGCTGAAGAGGTTGCTCAACGCGTGATTGAGCACGTGGACCGTATAGCGGATTGGGGAGGTGCTCGACAACGCGCTTGGTCTGAATACTACCGGCGGGTACACCGTTATCTGCGTGATGTGGTTCGACTGGATCCTGATCGAGCATTGAGTCAACGCTTGCTTGATCAATTGACTGCCTGGCCATCAAGGCCTTTTTACATGTTGGTGACGCAAGTGCCGTCGATTCGCCTTCTGCGTTCAGTGGAGCTGAAAGTCGAGCGGCCATTGGTGGCTCGTGTTCGCATTGATCGGGAGGCGAATCCGCAATGGGTCGAGCCCGAGGACAGGATTGCAGACTTGGAGGCCCTGACCAAAGCAGCTGTTGAAGGCGGCACTCGAACTCTTTCTGCAGTGCTTAGACAGGTGCTTGCTGGGCTCCCTGTGTCCGAGCATTACCTGGCTGTTGGGAGAGTCGTGAGCTTTCTGGTCAAAATTACCCACGTTTCCAGTGCGAGAGAACGCTTGTGGGAAAAAGTCCTTGGTGAACTGGAAGTTGAGGAATGGGACATAGGCACGAACAAGGAGAAGTTTTGATGGAGTCTGGATTTCAAACACTCGAAGAGGTTATCGGTGATGAAAGCTTTCCTGAGGTGGACCTCATGTTACGACGTGGTCGTCATATTGGCCGCGATGATGGTTTGCTTTACGAGTTTTTAGTAGATGCCCAGCCGTTGCTCGAGTTTTTTTACCATAGGTTTAGTTGTGAACTCGTTCAACGTAGCGACGGCTTTTTTTACCTACTGCCCATAGGGGATCGGCTAGGTCGCCGGCAGCTTTCCGCAGGTGAGATGTTGGTCGGGCAAACACTCGCTTTACTTTATCTGGATCCCTCGACCCTTCAGCATGCTGGCGTGGTGAGTCGCGAAGACGTATTGCAGCGCCTTTCCGGGCTCCTTGGCGCCGAACGACTGTTCTTCGCGCTACATCCGCGTAAGCAAAAATATATCGAACACACAGCGGGAGAAGCCATACGTTCTCAATTTTCGGAGGTACTGCGTCGCTTGGCTGAGTTGGGCTTTATCGACCTGTTCGAGGAAAGCCGTATTCGATTGCGCCCGGCCTTGATGCGTTTTGCGGACCCGATACGTGGCCTTCAGGATCCCCAGTTAGCGCTTGAGCAACTTATCGATCGTGGCGAGTTGGCGGTTGGAAATGACGGAAATGACGGAAATGACGGTGAGGAAAACGCAAAAGGTGAAGAAGGTAGCGAATTATGAGCCGAATGCGCGCGGTTGCTCTGGCGCTAGTGAATTGGAAGGGCGTTTTCTACGAACGATACCTACTCGATCGGCATGTGACGGCGTTGGAAGGCGCCAACGGTTCTGGCAAGACCACGGTGATGATTGCGGCCTACGTCGTGTTGTTGCCTGACATGTCCCGGCTGCGTTTCACCAACCTCGGTGAAACTGGCGCCACAGGTGGCGACAAAGGGATCTGGGGGCGTCTGGGCGAACTTGGGCGGCCCTCATACGTCGTTCTTGAATTCGCGTTGGAAGGGCAGCGTCGGCTGATTGCCGGCATACAACTGGAGCGCAAGAGCGAACCTTCTGTAGACCTCACGCCATTTATTATTTCAGGCTTGGAAGACAGCGTTCGCTTGCAGGACTTGTTGCTATTAGCCCAAGGTGACAACGAGGTGGTGCCTGAATTGCAGGAGTTGCGCGAGACTAGCGCCCGGTTGGGCGGGCGACTGCAGGTGTTTCCTTCTGCTAAAGAGTATTTCGCAACATTGTTTGAACAAGGCGTTTTGCCGATGCGGATGGGTGTCGACGAAGAGCGCAATAAATTCAATGAAATGCTACGTACCAGTATGACGGGCGGCATTTCCCGTGCGCTGACATCAGAGCTGCGCGGTTTTCTGCTCAAAGAGGAAACCGGTCTGGCTGACACCCTTCAGCGCATGAAAGCCAACTTGGATGCGTGCCGACGTACCCGTACAGAAGTCCAAGAGTCGCGACGCCTTGAACAGGAAATCGGCGACGTATTTCATTCCGGTCAGGCGATGTTCACAGCCGCTTTTCTGGCCGTTGGCGAGCGGGCTACCGAGCTTGAACGTCGCGTGGACGATGCTGAAAAACTCTACACTGAAGCAATGCAAGCCGACGCCAATGCCAGAGAAACTTTAGTCAGCACTGAAATGGAACTGGAGGTAATCGAAGTACAGCTTAGCGACAGCAATCGTTCGCTCACGCAGGCGAAGGATTGGCTGGAGCGCATGTGTGGTGCAGTTGATGCGTTACAAACATTGATTCACTGCCAAGAGGTTTTGAAAGAAGCGGAGCTTGAGGCTGAACGGGCGCTTGAGCAGCGTCAACTCGCCGAGGCTATGTTTGAACGTCGGCGCACAGAACGCCGTCGAATGCAGAATGACTATGAAAAAGCCGTACAGGGGCAGCTTGATCTAGAGGTCGGCATTGAGCAACTTTACCTTCATGCGGGCGCCTATAGACAGGCAACGAAGCATCTTAAAGCGGTACAGGATCTGTTGGAGGTTCCGACGCTCGTCGTTACCGAGTTCGACGGGTGGCAAGTTCATTCCCGCGAAGAGCTCGAATCGGTTGATCATGAGCGCCGAAAGCTGATGACCCAATTGGCCGATGCAGAAGAACATCGGAAACGCCATGAAGTAACAATTGCGGCTCTTATTGCCGTGGTTGGAGATGTACCGACGCCGGCGAGTGAAGCGTACCGGGTCGCTGGTGATGCTTTGCGCCATTACCGTGATGAGGTGGCCCTGGCAGATCGCTTGCCATCAATCAAGCAGGCTGTCGAATCGCAGCATCTTCTCGTCGAGCGTTATGCGAAAGTTCGCGCGCAGGCTGATCGATTAGCTGTCTCCTGGTCAATGGAGTCAGCAGTCGAAACGATTAAAACGCTTCTGGGCATTGCAGAATCTGAGCGGGAGGTTCATGAGCAAAAGAGTCGCGACGCAGGGCAAAGATTTGCGTTTGCTCAATCCGATGTACAAGACATGGATTTTCGTTGCAATGAGCTCGCTGTGCTGGAGCCATCTTGGCGCGAGCTCTCAACGAGAGCGCAAAGGATCAGCGAGCATTTAGGTGTTCAGCTCCTTAGTCGGGCCGATTTGGACTTGGCGCGCGGCATGCTGGAAAAGAAGTTTTCCGAGATACGCGATAGTGAAGTGTTTACCAGAGCATTTCATGAACGTTTGCTTAGCGAGTCCCGAGCGCTGCTCACTTCTGGCGGGCCATTTCCTGATGGCCTTCTGCGTTTACGTGATCAGGTGGGTGCTGATTTGCTCGCAGCCAGTTTCGATGATGTGGGACTTCATGAGGCGGCAATTTTAGAGGCGCGACTTGGCCCGTTGACTCAGGCTCTGATCGTCGATAACCCCGAGGAAGTCGCCAAGCATGTGCATCAACGTGCTGATTCGTTGCCAGATGTATTGTTAATTTCCCGAGATGCCAACTTGGAGCCATGGCTCCTCACGCCTGAGTTGGGCGTAGACAACAATGATGTGATCGTATCGGAGGGGAGGGCTTTACGCGTTTCGCGAATTCCGGAGCGCCCTCGACTTGGCAGGCGAGCTCGGGAAGTTCGGGCCGAAGAGTTACGCGCCGAGGCCGAACTCCTTGCGTTGGAACTGGACGCTTTGCACAGCAGACGAAGTTTGCAGGAAAAATTGGTTGCTGATGGAAATGATTTGCTGGCCGATCATGGACTTTGGCTTTCTGAGAGCCCCGCGTTAGCCCGAGTTGCTTTGCAGGAACGGATTGTTGCAACGCAAGTTTTGAGCGAGTCCTTGCGTGAGGAGATCTCTAGCAATGACCAAGCGGCGCAGGTACTTCATCCCCGTATCGATGGCTTGCGTACGCTGTTGTCTGAAGCCTTTGTGTTGGAGGTGCCAAATCCCGCCGAACGCTTGGCTCAGCTGGAAAATGAGCAGCGTGCGGCCTTGAATGCTATGCAGGAGCGGGCACGAAATAAGCCTTTCGTGGACATCATCGAGAGGGACATGTCCGTATTGCGTCAGCCGCCGCTAGAGGCTGATGAAGTCGAACGCCTACGTCTGCGTGTTACCGATCTCCAGTCTCGACGAGATCGTCTTGTTTCAGTCCTCGAGTCGCTTGAGTACCTGGTGGCTAATAGTCAGGCACTCGACTGGTCTGAGGCGCAGCAACGATTGCAGGTTCAACAAGCACTGTTACCGGCACTCCAGGCACAACTTGATGAGGCAAGGTCGGCTCAGGAAAAGGCTGAGTTGGATGAAGAAGAGGCCCAACGGAAACAGCAGACTGCAATCGAGTACTGGCAATCAGCTAATACTGATCGACAGGCTGCTACGCGGGACCACGTTACTGCTATCAGCCGTTTTGATGCCTTGGCAATTCCTTCTCCCAGCGAAGCGGCATTGCGGAACGCCGAGCAAGAAGTTGAACTCATCCACGGGGCGTTGAAGGGGCAGAACGAACGACGTGACCAATTGGTAGAGTTGATTGGAAAGCGGAGAAATATCGTCGAAAACACTCAGCAAGAGTTAATTTCAACGAGCGAAAAGCTAACCAGTGAACGACGCGAAGCTGATCCCGCAATCGCGCGATGGAAGCATCTGCAAGACATTGTCGTTGCCAACGGCTTGATGGCAGGTATCCAGTCATCACGAGAGCAATTTAGCGAGGCGCGGGGATCGCCCAATTTGCGTCAGCGTGCTCAGACGTCGCGCACATTGTTACTGGAGCGCCTGGGCCGTGCGCAGGGCGGTGATGTGCTGGTGAATCAATTTGTACAGCAGGAAAACGCGGACGCTACCACTGATGATGTTTATCTGGACCTTTGGCTCACGGTCAGGGATTGGTTGCGTCACCGCTTGCCTGCACAAATTGCTGAAGTTGATGACCCTCGAGAATCCCTCCGTCGTCTTCGAGACCAACTGTCGGGTTTGGAAGAGCGATTGATGCGCCAGGAAAACGATCTTCGCGGGGCGAGCGAAGACGTTGCCCGTGGCATTGATGTGCAGGTACGCAAAGCTCGTGGTCAGGTCAATCGTCTCAATGAGCGCTTGGTGGGGGTCAGTTTCGGCAGCATCCAACGTATCCGGGTGCGCCAGAGTCCCGTTGAGCGGATGGAAAATGTATTGCGTGCACTGCGCGATGGTGCTGCTCAGCAATTGTTGTTCCAGGAAAACATGCCGATTGAAGAAGCGCTGGTCGAAATTTTTCAGCGCTACGGTGGAAGCAAAAGTGGCGGACAGCGCTTGCTTGATTACCGAGAGTACGTGCATCTACAAGTGGAAATCCATCGTATGGCGGGGGCTGGCTGGGAAGTTGCTAATCCGACGCGGTTATCGACTGGTGAGGCCATTGGCGTGGGGGCGGCATTGATGATTGTTATCCTCAGCGAATGGGAGCGTGATGCCAACTTGCTACGGGGCAGAAGATCTCACGGATCGTTACGGTTTTTATTTCTGGATGAAGCCAATCGTCTTGATCCGGATAATCTTGGTGTGCTGTTTGATTTATGCCAGACACTGGATCTGCAACTGCTGATCGCCGCCCCTGAGGTTGCTCGCGTCGAAGGTAATACGACCTATCGCTTGGTCCGTGACATCACCCCTGATGGGCGAGAGGAGGTGCGAGTTGCCGGGCGACGTACACGGAGCGATTCGTGATGTGGCAGACACCGCAACAATGCCTGGCACTGCTTGAGTTGCTGGTGCGCTCGACACTGAAGCGGCGTAGTTTGCAAAACACCGTTTTTGATATTTTGATAGAGCTTCCCTGGACTCGCGCAACTGGCCGCCGAGACGAAATTGGTCTCGTGGCAGAGCATCGTGCGGAACTCGTTGAGCTGATTGAACGTGTCTGGCCACAGTGGCATGAAGCGCTGGCGCAGTTGACAGCTTACGATCTGCCACCTACACCCGCAGGCTGGGCAAAACTGCAAGACATCCAGCGCGCCAACAACTTGCCTTTACTTCCATTACGCCTTAACCGGCGCACCGCGGCGTCGTTGGTTGCGCCGCATTCCAAAGCGATACTTACTGCGAGCAGGCACGCAGCTCTAGGCGTTACTGAAGCCACTCACGATGGATTGGCCAGAATCCGACCTGCTAAGGGACTGGTGGCAGTAAGTCCCAAGGGAAATCTGGATCTTGAGGTTCTGGCAGGCGTCTTGGGTGAAGTACCTATACCTGAGCGAGCGCTACTGGACGGCCTAGTAATTCAAGGCGCCATACGTGCTGTATTGCTAGTGGAGAACCTGGGCGCTTGGAGGGATTTTCCAGAAATGGACGGCTGGTTGCTGGTCCATATCCCCGGTTGGGATACAGCAACGGCGCTCCTCCTGCTGAACGGCATTGATCAAAGTGTGCCTGTGATTCACTTCGGTGACTTGGATCCGAATGGAGTTCGAATTTATCTACATCTGCGGGACAAACGGCCCGATTTACTTTGGTTCGTCCCGCCATTTTGGGGCGAATGCGCACAACCTCGATCCCTTGGTGAGCCTTGGCCTGATGAACTTTCGCTTGATGGCGCTCCAGCCTTGCTGGTGGAACTTATAGAGAGTAAGCAATGGCTCGAACAGGAGCCACTGGTTGTCGACGCCAGAACGGTGAGGGCGCTAGAAGCCTTGTTACTAGCCACCTAACGCCCTTCAAGCAGCTCCGCCGCCTGATCCAGCAACGCCAGAGGCTCCTTGGCCTTATGAATATCCACCGACAACAACTGCCGAAACTTGCGCGCCCCCGGAAACCCGGTGCCCAGCCCCAGCACATGACGGGTGATGTGGTGCATCGAACCGCCTGCATCAATATGCGCCGCGATATAAGGCCGCAACTGCGCCAGCGCTTGCGCCCGAGTGATCACCGGCGCCGTGCTGCCGAATAGTTGCTGATCCACCTCAGCCATCACATAAGGATTGTGATATGCCTCACGACCGAGCATCACACCGTCGAAGGTCTGCAAATGCTCGTGACAGGCCTCCAGCGTCTTGATCCCGCCGTTGAGAATAATCTCCAGCTCCGGAAAATCCTTCTTCAACTGCGCCGCCACGTCATAACGCAGGGGCGGAATATCGCGGTTCTCCTTCGGCGACAAGCCCTCCAGAATCGCAATCCGCGCATGCACCGTAAAACTCGTGCACCCGGCGTCGCGCACCGTGCCGACGAAATCACACAACTCTTCGTAACTGTCCCGCCCGTTAATCCCGATCCGGTGCTTCACCGTCACCGGAATCGACACCGCATCACGCATCGCCTTCACACAATCAGCCACCAACTGCGGATGCCCCATCAGCACCGCGCCGATCATGTTGTTCTGCACCCGATCACTCGGGCAGCCGACGTTCAGGTTCACCTCGTCGTAACCGTGCTCCTGCGCCATGCGCGCGCAGGCGGCCAGGTCCAGCGGAACGCTGCCACCGAGTTGCAGGGCGAGAGGGTGCTCGGCTTCGTTGTGACGCAGAAAACGCTCGTGATCACCGTTGAGCAGCGCGCCGGTGGTGACCATTTCGGTGTAGAGCAGGGCGTTCTTGGAGAGCAGGCGCAGGAAAAACCGGCAATGCCTGTCAGTCCAGTCCATCATCGGCGCCACACTGAAGCGGCGGGAAGGCTCAGAGCGCGAAAGGCTAGTCGTTACGGGTGCTTCAGGTTTTTCGACGGTCATTGGTACTGATCTTTTATACGGCGGTTTTTACCCATTTTCCTTGTTGTTGAACGTCGATTGCCATGAAGTAGCAAGCGAATTCCGCAGGTAGCAACTGGAAATGGGCACGATCACATCACGCAAGCGCAAGGACAACTCGACGGCCTACACGGCGCAGATACGGATCAATAGGGACGGGCGCACAGTTTATCAGGAAAGCCAGACTTTCGACCGCAAGCAGGCTGGAGGCGTGACGCTCCGGGATTGAGGAAGACAGATCTGATACGCACCTGATAGCATCTGGCTATCAATTTCGATGTGCGTTTAGGAAGGGAGTCCATGCCAAAAAGAATTTTTGCCATAGCGCTAGGCGCTATGGGAGCTATCACTGGAATGCAGAGTGCTCTTGCCAGTGACAACCTGTTTAAAAGTTACGCCTATGACAGTCCTCTCGCGAATTACACCGAGGCCGCGGGCTTCTATGACTGCTCAGCAGATGTGGGAGCTACTGCAAGGTGTCTCGACGATGTGGGTTTTATCGATCATAAATTCACAGCGAGTCTAGTTTTCAGTGGTGACAAACTGGTTATTGTTTCGCTGTTTACGCCCTACGATCGCGATGTGTTCGCACGGTCAATTGGCGCTCTTTCCAAGACGTTTGGTCTGCTTGCACTGACTGATGGGAAATCGGTGTTGGACCTTGTTGATCTCGCAGGCAAAGTAAAAAACAAAGATGAATACGCCGCCAAGCTCTCAAATTACGAGAGTGTTGCTTTGGCCGCCAACGATTTGACCTACACCTTTTTTGAAGGAATTACCTCGGCCAGTGGTGCTTCTAGCGCTCATAGCGTGGTGGCATCAGCGCCTGACAACATTCGAGGGGCTGATTTGATTGTTTCTGGTGAGGGCGATGAGTCCATGATCATCATCAAATTTTCTTTCCCGAAACTCGATGAGCACAAAATGGCTCAGCAGGCCAAGAAGCCTGTCGAGGCTTTCTGACGTCGATCCTTGTTATGTAAAAAACCTCGCCAAAGCGAGGTTTTTTCATTTCTGGAGTTCACTACCACCGACAAGCCCTGTCTGTGACCGCGAGCGGGCGACTCAGGTTGGCCTGACTTTACGTACGATTCAGAACGACGGCATCAGGCCGCTTGAACTTGATGCGTCTGCTCCACGCGATGGCGGGACGTTCGAACAATAGATAGGCCATGGCCGAGAATGCGATGCACGTTGCAATGATCAGGACGGCGGCCAGTGCATCCGAGAAAAGGCCGGTTGGCATGAAAGCCCGGTAAACGCGCATGAAGAAACCGGTCACAGGAGAATGGAACAAGTACAGGCTGTAGGAAATCAGGGCAATTTTCTGCACGGGGTAGCTGGATATAAAACCCAGCGTGGTGGAGCGATTAACCAGGAAGCAGAACAGTAAGCCCGTCAACCCGGCAGCAATGGTGAATGAGTTTTTAGTTGCAAGACCGATAACAAGCGCCAATGCACAGTAACCAATGGCGATGTAATGGCTTTGTTTAGTGCCGCTCAGGGTTTGAGCGCACAGCACCCCGGCCATGAAGCTGAACCAGAACGCAATAAATCCGCCTTTCCAGCCTATCGCATGAATTATCCCGGCGGGCCACAGCAGCGCCAGCAATGCGCTGCCCCAAATCCAGAGGTTGCGACGCTTGGGTGTTACACCCTCTCCAGCACGATCGGCTAACCACAGCAGCACCGCAAAAAAGATGTAGAACTGCACCTCGATACACAGGGTCCAGAACACCGTGATGATGTTTCTGATGCCAAGGAAATCTTGGAGAAACAGCACGTGGGCGAGTATGGCCGTCACGCCGGGGATTTCGATTCCGGGTTGCCCAAGCATGTGTTTTACGGCGATCACGGCCACGCCCAGTGCAATGGCGGCGTAGTAGGGAGGGGCGAGGCGTACCAGGCGACGTGCCACAAAGTTTGTGGCGTTCACGTTATTCATTGGCACCCGGGATGTCGTGGTCGCCATGACAATGCCGCTTAGTACGAAAAATATAGGCACTCCCAAATGGCCTGCGTCAAAGACCATGTATTTCAACCAGCCTGGAATGGCTGCCAGCAGGGTTGGGATGTGATTTCCTTCGGATAAATGAAACAGAACCACCCAGAAGCATGCAAAACAGCGCAATGCGTCAACCAGGGCAAGACGATGTTTGTCATCAACGGTGATTCCACTCATTCAATGCTTCCTTTCTCTCGCGGCGGATGTTGTTTTTTGTGCGGGCACTGAACGCAGAGCTTAGCAGCTGCAGCAGCCTGTCGAACTTGCGAACACCACCGTCCACAGCCTTTTTGGAGGGCTCGGGAAATCGGAATACCTGAACAAATGCTGTCGCTGCGTGAAGTTTCACGATGCTGCCGGGTTCGCAGCCTAGGATGGACACTGAAGATTGCATCACCCCACCTCCGGCCACAGGGAACCTGAAAAATGATCTCGAACTTCTTCAAAGTCTTGCTGATCGGTGGTGCGCTGCTGTTGAGCGCCTGTTCGGGCGTCAGCACCCATAACGACTATTCAGAAGACCTCGAGCCGTCCGCCGGCTTCGGTCCTGGCCCGACCAATAGCCACAGTCAGCTGAACTTCCATGGCAGTGCATTGGGCAGCAGCTTCGGTGAATACGGTTCGGGACTGTTGCACGACGACTGACCGGCAACGGCGCGGTAATCCTGCCGTTGCCTGTTCGCCCAGCTTTTACCTGAAATAAGCCTATTTAGTCTCGGGCGTGGCGATCCACTGGCCTAAAACTTTCTGGTAGTTGCCCGTCACTTTGGCCAGGTGCAGCCATTGATCGACGTACAACTTCCACGTCATGTCGTCTCGCGGCAATAAATAAGCTTTCTCACCGTACTGCATGTACTGGCCTGGATTCACCGCGCACAAACCGGGTTTGAGTTTTTGCTGATACAACGCCTCCGACGCATCGGTGATCATCACGTCCGCCTTCTTGTCCAGCAGCTCCTGGAAGATGGTCACGTTGTCGTGAAGGCTCAATTGCGCCTTGGGCAGGAAGGCGTGAACGAACGCTTCGTTGGTGCCGCCGGCCGGTTCGACCAAGCGAACCGAAGGCTGGTTGATTTGCTCGACGGTCTGATACTTCGCCTGATCTTCGCAGCGCACCAACGGGATTTTGCCGTCGACGTCCAGCGTGGTGCTGAAGAAGGCTTTTTTCTGCCGTTCGAGGGTGACGGAGATCCCGCCCATGCCGATGTCGCATTTGCCCGCCAGCATGTCGGGCATCAGGGTTTTCCAGGTGGTCGGTACCCACTCGACCTTGACGCCAAGGCTGTTGGCCAGCGAGCGGGCCATGGCGATGTCGATGCCCGAGTATTCGCCGTTCTCGGCTTTGAACGTGTAGGGCTTGTAATCGCCCGTCGTGCAAACGCGCAGTTGGCCCTGTTGCAGGACGGTGTCCAGGTGCGAAGGGGGTTCCTGTGCTTGAGCGCCGGAGGATAGCGCCAGCAGGCCACAGAGCATCATGGTGCTTTTTATGGTTTTCATTGTTATCGGGCTTTTGTGATGGAGGGGAGCAAGCGGGAATCAGTGTAGTGAAAGCGCTTCTCGACTGTCATCCATGGCCCAATATCCCGTTCATTCCAGTGCGTGATACGTGCCAGGCAAGGCCCGACACGTATCCCTCCACACTAGTTGTTTATCCAACAGCCAAGGACCTCGAACTCTCGACATACGCTTCAATCGAGTTGGTAGCAGAGTGGATTCTTACGCCCTTGAGTTTATCGAGTGGCGGGTTTTCCCACGTCTCTGATGCGTTGATGGGACGGATGGGCTGTATAACAATCCCTTGGGGCGGATCAGCGACAAAGTCGAAGTCTTGAATGCCGTCTGGCGGGAACTGAATATAAAAACGCGGCAACAGTTTTGGGTTTGTCCAGCCAGCAGAACCCACCAAGCCAAATGCCTGGATGTGTAACTGCGGTGGGAATGATTTAAGTAACGTTAACTGGACATCCTCTACTTTCAATACGTCAGCCATTTTCGATCTCCTTTCGATAATTGCGCCGCTTTTTCACCTTGGCGCTTGGGTGTTGAACCCTATGGCTTGAAATCTGGTGGTTACACGCTAGTAAAGGACGCTCACCCTGTCCACTGACTGCCTTGGCCGGTCATCGGATGCTTTCATTCCCTACAGGGCGCCCATTTCCGGGCTCAGCGTTCCTAGCCAAGCCACAAGCCCGATAATGACCACAGCGGCCACCCACTCCACCACAACACTACGCCGCAACGTCTTGGCGGCGACTATGTATTTCCCCTCCCGCAACGACCGCTCCAGGAACGGCCCAAGGTGAAAGCGGTTCAACGCGGCGAGCACCAGCATCCCGGCAAACACCCCCACTTTGATAAACAGCAAAATCCCATAGGTACTTAGCAACAAGTCATCAAGCTTCGGCCCGACGATGAACAGGTAATTCACCACGCCTGTGACCGTGATGACGACCACGATCACCGCGCCCACCGATTCAAATCGAGCGACGGCCCGAGCCAGTAACCTGATGCGCTCTGCGGTTTTCAGCGCGTTGATTTTCGCCATCAGCACAAACGCTACCAGCGCACCCAGCCACGCGCCTGCCGCCAGCAGATGCAGAATATCCATCGCAAAATGCCAATAACGACGGCTGCCTTCGTCCATCGCCCCATGACCGCTCCAGGCCAGGCTGGCCAAGGCGATAGCGCCGGCAAAAGACGCAATCAGCAGGCTGAATCCCGGCGCACGGTCATTGAGCGTAACCGCCAAACCGGCGATAACCAGCACGGTGATGCGCGCTGCCCAGGCCAACCCGAAATCCGTCTCGAACACCATCATCTGGACATGCGGACGCAGCTCGGTGAAGTCCGACTCTCCGCTCATCGCACTCACCATCGTCAGCATGCCCGCCACGGACAACAGCACGCCGAACGCGGCCGTCACCTGAAGGATCGGCCGAAACGGCAGCACCGCCCCGGACACCCGCTCCCGGCCCGTAAGGCTGTAGAGCCCGAACAAACCCAGCCCAAACAGCACCATCAAATCCACATACAACCCAAACCGCAGTGCAATGCTGACCCAGTCGCTCATCAATCACTTCACTTTGAACGTAACGTTGCCGGTGATCGGGTGAGTGTCCGAAGACACCGCGCGCCATTCGACTTTGTAGCTGCCGGCGGGCAACGGCGAGAGCGGGGTGATGAGCATGGTTTTCGGGTCGCTGCCGCCGGTGACTTTGGCTTTCATCGGCATCGGGGAGTGGGCCATGCCGGGCATTTCGGTCATGACCAGTTTCGCGCCGGAAAACTGGGTCATGAGGCTTTCGGAAAAGTGCAGTTCGATCGTGCTCGGTGCCGCGCCATCCGCACCTTCGGCCGGGGTGGAGGAGAGCAGTTTCGGGTGCGCCTGAGCCAGTGTGCTCATGAGCAAGCCGATGACAACAGCGGTGGTTTTCATTGTGCGCATGCAAGGCCTCTTTACCGCTCGAAGCGGTTTTTTTTGATGGTGATGTGAGTGCGATCAGAACCACAGCCGAACGCCGAGAACGACGCGTGTTTCACTGCGATCCTCGCCATCGTCTTTGGCGAAATCGGCGGTTTTGCCGTAGGTGCGGTTCCAGGTCACGCCGATGTAGGGGGCGATTTCCCTGCGAATTTCATAGCGCAACCGCAGCCCGGCTTCGGTGTTGGAGAGCCCGGAACCAATGCCCCGCTGCGGATCGTTTTTGCCGTAGACATTCAGCTCGGCGGTCGGCTGCACAATGAGCCGGTTGGTCAGCAGGATGTCGTAGTCACCTTCCAGCCGCACCGCGCTCTGGCCGCCTTCGCCGATGAACGCCGTGGCTTCGGCTTCGAAGTTGTACAGCGCCATGCCTTGCACGCCGAACGCGGCCCAGGTTTGTGGGGCGCCGGGTTTGAAGTCCTGGCGCACGCCGCTCACCACATCCCACCACGGCGAGATTGCGTGGCCCCATAACGCCTGGACTTCAGCGTCTTCGGTTTTGCCGTTGTTGCGCTCGCCTTCGGATCGCAGCCACAGGCGATCGATATCACCGCCGATCCATCCCGATAAATCCCAGGCCAGCGCGCTGCCGTCGTCGGCGTCCTGCCATTCGAGTTTGTCGGCGAGGAAGTAGTGATTGAGTGCAGAGTCATGCACGTTATGGCCGCCGGGGCTGACAAACACGGCGGCGCGGTCGGCATCGGTCAGCGGCGGGATCGGCGTGCGGCTTTCAGTGGGCGCGGCGGGCTGCATCTGGCCGTCGTCCATGCTTTGCATCTGGCTATGGTCCATGCCCTGCATCTGGCCATGGTCCATACCCGGCATCTGGCTGTGATCCATGTTCTGCATGTCGCCGGTGGCGGCGCTCGCCGAAGAAAGCGTCAGGCCCGTTGTGCAAACGGCGAGAAAAATCGATGTAAGTCTGGTCATGGGTAGCGCCTCATTCTTCCACGCGAACTTCACGGAACATGCCCATTTCCATGTGGTACAGGAGGTGGCAGTGATAGGCCCAGCGGCCGAGTGCGTCGGCGGTCACCCGGTAACTGCGTCGGGAGCCGGGGGGCATGTCGATGGTGTGTTTGCGCACCATGAACTCGCCGTTTTCGTCTTCGAGGTCGCTCCACATGCCGTGCAGGTGGATGGGGTGGGTCATCATCGTGTCGTTGACCAGCACGATGCGCACGCGCTCGCCGTACTTGAGGCGCAGCGGTTCGGCATCGGAGAATTTCACGCCGTTGAACGACCACGCGAACTTTTCCATGTGGCCGGTGAGGTGCAGTTCGAGGGTGCGGCCCGGGTCGCGGCCGTCCGGGTCTTCGAAGGTGCTGCGCAGGTCGGAATAGGTCAGGACGCGGCGGCCGTTGTTGCGCAAGCCAAGGCCGGGATCGTCGAGTTTCGGCGAGGTGCTCATGGCTTGCATGTCCACCAGCGGGTTGTCGTTTTCCGTCGCGGGATGCGCTTGCATGCCGGCCATAGCGCTGTGGTCCATGCCGGCCATGCTGCCGTGATCCATCCCGCCCATGCCCATGTCATCCATGGTCACCAACGGTCGTGGATCGAGTGCAGGCACAGGCGCGGACAAACCCGCCTTCATCGCCAGCGTGCCGCGCGCATAACCGGTGCGATCCATCGACTGGGCGAACACGGTGTAAGCGTCCTGCGTCGGCTCGACAATCACATCAAACGTCTCGGCCACGGCAATACGGAATTCGTCGACGCTCACCGGTTTGACATGCAGCCCGTCCGCCGCGACCACCGTCATTTTCAGGCCGGGAATACGCACGTCGAAGTAGGTCATGGCCGAACCGTTGATAAACCGCAGTCGCAGTTTTTCACCTGGCCGGAACACGCCCGTCCAGTTCGAGTCCGGCGCCTGGCCGTTCATTAAATAGGTGTAAGTGGCGCCGCTGACGTCGGCGAGGTCTGTGGGATTCATCTTCATTTCGGCCCACATCTTTCGATCGGCGACCGTGGCGGCCCAACCGTTTTTGCTGACGTCGTCGATGAAATCGCCCACGGTGCGCTTGTTGTAGTTGTAGTAATCGGATTGCTTTTTCAGGGTGTTCATCAGGCTGGCCGCATCTTCGTCGGTCCAGTCGGTCAGCATCACCACGTGATCGCGGTCGTACTCAAAGGGCTCCGGCTCCTTGGCGTCGATCACCAGCGGGCCGTAAACGCCGGACTGCTCCTGAAGGCCCGAATGGCTGTGATACCAGTAAGTGCCGTTCTGCCGGACCTGAAATTGATAGACGTACACGCCGCCCGGTTCGATGCCGTGAAAACTCAGCCCCGGCACGCCGTCCATGTTGGCCGGCAGCAAAATGCCGTGCCAGTGAATGGAGGTGGTTTCCTTGAGCCGGTTCTTCACCCGCAGCGTGACCGTGTCGCCTTCACGCCAGCGCAGCAGCGGGCCGGGAATGCCGCCGTTGATGGTCATCGCGGTGCGCGGATTACCGGTGATGTTGACCGGGGTTTCGCCGATGAACAGCTCGAAATCGCTGCCCGTGAGCATCTGCGGTTCGCCAGGGCGGGTGAGCGCCCACACAGGCGTGCGCCATAACCCGAGGCCGCCGAGCAATCCGCCCGCGGCCAGCCCCTTTACGAAGGTGCGTCTTGAAGTGTTGGAGTGCATGCCGTTTTTATTCCCGGTCCGTCAGTTGGGAGACAACTTGACGACGAGGCTAACGGGCGATGCCTTTCAGCAGACTGAAGCGGGGATTACAGTTTTGACAGTTTCAACGTGGTGTTCAACGGTTGGTGGAAGGCTTGGCAGTCGACGCCACCGTCCTGCTACCGCAATTGATATACGAAGACTTTTTCAGCCAGCGCTGATCCGGGTAGTACGAAAACAACAGTTGCCCGTCTTTCATCGAGTCAATCAGCTTGTGCGCAATCGCCGGCCGTACCGCCGGGCAACCGAGGCTGCGGCCAATCCGCCCGTTTGCCCGTGCAAGCACCGGGCTGACATAAGGCGCGCCATGAATGACGATCGCCCGGTCGAAGGCGTTGTCGTTGAAGCCCGGTTCGAGTCCTTCCATGCGCAACGAATAACCGTTCTGCCCGACGTAACTTGACTGCGTGCGATACAAGCCCAGGCTGGTGGCGAAGCTTTCGTTTTGATTGGAAAACTTGACCGCCATGTTCTCGCCGCTGTTGCGACCGTGGGCAACCAATTCGTGAAACAGTAATTTGCGCTGTTTAAGGTCAAACACCCAAAGGCGTTGTTCGGTGGAGGGCAGGGAGTAATCGATGACGGCAAGTCTTTGGACAGGTGCGGCACCTTGGGCCAAGCTGCATTGAGAGGCACGGACGGCCAGTGCAATCACCTTGGCGTTAGCGTTTGGAGCGGCTTTGACCAAAGCGGCTTCAAGTGAGTCGGCGTAGGCTGCCGTGACTGACGTTGAACTCAGCAGCAGGGCCGTAATTAGGAAGCCGAAGCGGTCTAGCGCCATATGCGTGTCTCATCATGATTGTTTCGAGTCTAGCAGCGAGAGCGCGGCTAGCCGGTGAATGCGGGAGATTAAGGATTATCCATGGGGCAGTTAACAAGGTTATTCGTCATAAGCCGTGTATTTTTTATGGGCTTTCTGATCAGCGGTGCAGCGATTGCGCAAACTTCGCCGATCGAGCAGTCATCTCCACCTATCAACGCCAGTGAGGCTGCAGCGGATGACATCGTCGGTCAGACGATTCAAAGCATGCTGGCGCCGTTGGCCTCGGCGTTTCCACCGCTGCTCACATCCCCCAGGCATCAACGGGTAGACGTCAACCGTGTGGTCATGGATTTCTATATGCATCGCGGTTATCGCGCAGCGTGGACACAAGACAGTGATGTCACCCAACTGCTGAAAAGCCTGGGCAACACGCAAGCGGATGGTCTGGAGCCGGCAGATTTTCATATTGATGAACTGGCCAAGGCACGAGCGTCGATGCAAACCCCGGCGCAGCGGGCGAGTTTCGATGTCGTCGCTACCCGGACGTTCATCGCCGCGCTGCTGCAATTGCGGCGCGGCAAGGTCGACCCTTCGCGCCTGGACATTCATTGGAATTTCGACCCGGTCGGCGTCGATCCGCGTGAAGACGTGAACACCTTCTTCGCCGCCCTCGACAGCCATGACGTCGCCCGGGCATTCGCTCAAGCGCCACCGCAAGAAGCGGTTTATGGCAGCTTGCGCATGGGTTTGGCGCAACTGCGCAAGGTTCGGGATGCGGGTGGCTGGCCGAAGGTTGCCGAAGACAAGTCGCTCAAGCCCGGTATGGACGAACCTGCGGTCGCGCAGCTGCGAGCCCGTTTGGCGGCCGGTGGTTATCTGGCCCCGCAGCTGAAACCACGTAGCGACTACGACGCTGTCGTCACCGCGGCGGTCAAAAAGTATCAAGCCGAACAATACCTGGGCGCGGACGGTGTCGCCGGGGCGGCGACGCTCGCGGCGTTGAATGTGTCGGTTGATGCGCGGATCGACCAGGTTCGGGTGAACATGGAGCGTGCGCGTTGGTTGCTGTACAAACTTCAGGGCACTTTTGTCATCGTTGACATAGCTGGTTACAAAGTTGCGCTCTACCGCGACGGCAAGCCGATCTGGCGTTCTCGGGTGCAAGTCGGCAAACCGTTTCGCAGTACGCCGGTGTTCCAGTCAGAGATTACTTACGTCACGTTCAACCCTACCTGGACCGTGCCCCCGACCATTCTGGTCAAGGACATGCTGCCCAAGATTCAGAAAAATCCCGGCTACCTTGCCGCCAACCGAATCAAGCCCATTGACCGTGAAGGGAACTTGCTCGACCCATCGACGGTCGATTGGTCCAACCCGCGCGGCGTTACGCTGCGACAGGATGCCGGACCGGACAACTCGCTGGGCCAGGTTGTGATCCGGTTTCCCAATGAATACGCGATTTATCTGCACGACACGCCGCATCGCGAGTTGTTTGCTCAATCTCGCCGCGCTACCAGTTCAGGCTGCATCCGGGTCGAGAACCCGCTGCAGTTGGTGGAGCTGTTGTTCAACGATCCGGTGCATTGGAACAGCGCCGGGATCCAGGCGCAGTTGGCCAACGGCAAGACTGAAAACATCCGGCTTCCCGTCAAGGTGCCGGTGCTGTTGGCTTACTGGACGGTGGACCTGAGTAATGATGGTCGCGTGATGTTCAAGCCCGATGTCTACGGGTACGACTCTGCGGTTCTGCGGGGATTAAATCTGCGTTCGGAACTGCCTGCTCCGCAATGGCAGCAGGCAGGACCGCCTGCGCTGGCGGCCGGGCAAAAAAGCACTGGCGAGTAGCAGGGTGCCACAGTTGTTGAGGGCGGTTCCTGTTCATTCGGCGAAGCCAGTCCGCAGCGGCTGCAGCGACGCGGTTTGCGCCATGGTTGAAAACTACCACAATGAAAAAGACCCAAAGGAACAGGGACAGTGAAGATGGATGTTGTGCCAGAAAACTCGGTACCCATTGCAGGTTTGCCTCATGTGCATGACCTCGATGAGTGCCGCAACATTCAAAAAGGGCCGGTGTTCATCATTGCCTCGGGGGCAACCGCCAAGGATTTTCCGCTGGAGAACTACGCAGACATTCCGATGATCACCATGAATGGGGCTATCTCGAAGTTCATCGGTACCGATATCAAGCCGTTCTTTTATGCCTGCACCGACATTGCCTTTTACCGGGAGCAGCCCGAATTGCTGGCGGCGGGGATGCACCTCAGTGAGCGGGTTGCCGTGTGGGAAGAGCACATCCGCCGTTCGGCCGTGATGCCCGAAGGGGACCTGTACCTGCTGACCAAGGCGCCCAAGCTTTCCTGGAGTGACCTGGTCTTCAGGGGTGATAAGGAACTCATCAGAAGTCGCAGGCTTGGAAACGGTCGCAACAGAACCCTGGGTTTCAGCAAGAACCTCAAGCGCGGCTTTTTTGATGCGCGCACGGTGGCCTATCTGGCGCTGCAAATTGCCTACCACGCAGGTTTTAACAAGGTGTTTCTGGTGGGTGTCGACTTGAATCAATCAGTGCGGCGTTTTTATGAAGAAGATGATGCCGACGCATCACCGTGCATGCTCGATCAGCATTTTTTTACGAGAATTCTGCCCTCGTTCAAAATCCTGTCGAAGTACGTCGTGAATGATGATTTTCAGGTTTACAACTTGTCCGGCTCTTCAAGGATTCCTGGCGAACTTATTCCCCGGGTGACGTTGGATGAAGTCGACAGGATGCTCTAAGGATTACCTGTGCTTCATGAATGTGGGTGCTCTTGAGGCACCCGTTTTTTTGCGCGAGCTTCAACCGGTGTCAACCGTTCGGTACCTGCACGCAGTCTTCTTGCTCATGCCTTGCCCAGCTCCTCCTGCAAAAACGCCACCAAGGCACGTTGCAATCCAGTCAACGCGCCTTCCCGGCTGATCAGCGCCAACTCGGTCGGCGGCAGTTCGGGCAGATCGTTGCATACGCGATGCTCAGGCAACACCGCCGAAGCGGGCAGCACCGACACGCCCAACCCGGAGGCCACCGCCGCCTGAATGCCCGTCAGGCTGTGACTGCCGAACGCAACGCGCCAGGGCCGCTGCGCCACATCCAGCAGACGGATCGCCCGTTGCCGATAAATGCAGCCCTGTGGGAACAGCGCCAAGGGCAATACCCCATTGGCTGAGTCAACCCCCGCACCCTTGACCCACACCAGCGTTTCCGGCCACGCCGCCCAGCAGGGGCCGCTGTCCGGTTCGCGTTTGACCAGGGCAATATCGAGGGTGCCCGCCGCGAGTTTTTGCTTGAGATCGGTGCTCATGCCGCTGACGGTTTCCAGGCGCGCTTCGGGCCTGGCCCGGTTGAATCCGGCAAGGATCACGGCCATGCGTCGGGCATCGAAATCTTCCGGTACGCCGATGCGCAGGATCTCCAGGTCGAGGTCGCTGGCCAAGGCTTCCACCGCCTCCGAGGACAGGGCCAGCAAGCGCCGTGCGTAGTGAATCAGCATCTCGCCATGCTCGGTCACGCTGATGTTCTGCCCGGTTCGGTCACGCAACAGCAGCGCATGCCCGACCAGTTCTTCGAGTTTGCGCACCTGTTGGCTTACGGTGGATTGGGTCCGGTGCACGCGTTCGGCGGCGCGGGTGAAGCTGCCTTCGTCCGCCACGCAAACGAAGGTCTTGAGCAATTCGAGATCGAGCATGGCGGCCTCTTGATATTCGATTTATCACTGACATGTCGTTATTAATTTAATTTCACACTATCACTGATCGCTCTTAACCTGAAGATCACCCTTCAGAGGAAACGAACATGACACTCACAATCACCCCGCGCCCCGAGTGGCTGACCTTCGATTGCTATGGCACGTTGATTCAGTGGGATGAGGGCTTGAAAGCCGTGGTGGCGGACATCTTGCGCGGCAAGGGGGATCACAGCGTTGATGTCGATCGCCTGATCGAGGTGTACGACCGGCATGAGCACCGGCTGGAACAGATGCCGCCGCATCGCTCGTTCCGTGAGTTGAGCACTAGCGGATTGCATCTCGCCCTGGAAGAACTGGCGTTGGCGAGTGCCCCCGAAGACAGTCTGCGCCTGGCCGCGGCGATCCCGCGGATGCCGCCGTTTCCGGAAGTGATCGAGACGCTCGCCCGGCTCAAGGCGATGGGCTTCAAGTTGTGCATTGTGTCCAATACCGATGACGACATCATCGCCGGCAACGTTGCGCAACTGGGCGGGCACATCGATCGGGTGATCACGGCGCAGCAGGCCGGTGCTTACAAGCCGAATCCGCGACTGTTCGACTACGCTCACGAGCAACTGGGCGTGACACGTGATCAAGTGGTGCACATCTGCGCCAGCCCGACGCTGGACCACACCGCCGCGCGGGACATGCACTTTCGCTGCGTGTGGGTCGATCGCGGCACCGGTCGGCAATTGCTGCCGGACTACCAGCCCGATGCGACAGTAAACACGCTGGATCAAGTCGTGCCGTTGTTCAAATCCCTTGGCTGGTAAACCCGGAGTCATTGCCATGGCACACACCCTTGCAGGCGGTTCCCGTCCCACCCGTTACACCGAGCTGAATCTGGATTCGCAGGCGGCCATCACCGCGCGCACGGAGCTGGCAGCGTGCTTCCAGCTCGCGGCGCTGCACGGTCTGGAGGAGGGGATCTGCAACCACTTTTCCGCGATGGTGCCGGGCCGGGATGATCTGTTTTTTGTGAACCCCTACGGTTATGCCTTCGAAGAAGTCAGCGCTGAAAATCTTCTGGTTTGCGACTTTCACGGCAATGTCGTGGCCGGCGAAGGGCAGCCTGAAGCGACCGCGTTTTACATTCACGCCCGCCTGCACCAACAGCTGCCAAGGCTGAAAGTGGCGTTCCATACGCACATGCCTCACGCCACGGCGTTATGTTTGCTGCAAGGCCCACCGCTGTTGTGGCTGGGGCAGACGGCATTGAAATTTTACGGCCGCACGGCGGTGGACGAGGACTACAACGGCCTGGCCCTCGATGAATCCGAAGGCGACCGGATCGCCAGTGTCATGGGCAATGCCGACATTCTGTTTCTGAAAAACCACGGTGTGATTGTCGCCGGACCGACCATTGCCGAGGCGTGGGACGATCTGTATTACCTCGAACGTGCCGCCCAGGTGCAACTGATGGCGATGGCGACCCAGCGCGATCTCAAGCCTGTGCCCGAGCCGATTGCCCGGCGCGCCTACGAACAAATGCGCCTGGGGGATGCCGAAAGCGCGCGGGCGCATTTGCACAGTGCGATGCGCAGACTGTCCAAAGGACGATTGCCCCTCACTACGGCGTAGACTAAGCTCGCAAAATATAAGGGTTTTGGGCCTTCGCCCATGCCTTACCCTTGCAGGATGAGCTTTGCCTAATCTCCAAAACGACCCGCACATCGCCACTGGCGTTGCTTTGAAACGTTTACCGCTGCGCAAGGCAGCGATGCTGTTCATTGCTGTGGTGTGCCTGTGCCTGTGCGGTTTGCTTTACCTGCAACTGGAGCAATCGCGCCGGCACGATCTGGCCGTGGCCGAAGTGGCGTCATCGAACCTTACGCGAGCCATGGCGCAGCAGGCCGAAGACACCTTCATGAAAGCCGACCTGGTGTTGACCAGTCTGGTTGACTGGATTCAGGCCGACGGCTACGGTCCGCCGCAGCGCCCACGTCTTCAGAAAACGTTCGCCCAGCGGGTGCAGGCGCTGAATCAATTGCACGGGATCTTGCTGTTTGACCAGAAGGGCCAGTGGATCGTGACCTCTTTTGCGGATCTGCCGCGTGGTCGAGGCGTGGCGGACCGCGAATACTTTATGTATCACCAGCAGAACGTATCGTCCGTGGCGCACATCGGGCCGGCCATTCGCAGTCGTGAGAATGGCGAGTGGATCATTCCGGTCTCCAAGCGCATCAACGACAAAAACGGCCATTTCCAGGGCGTGTTGCTGGCCGGCATCAAGATGTCCTACTTCGACCAGTTCTTCAAAAGCTTCAGCCTGGATGACAATGGCTCGATGTTTTTGGGGCTGACCGACGGGACGTTGCTGGCGCGCCGGCCGTTTGTCGAAGCGAAGATTGGCTCGTCGTTGGCCAATGGCGAGATCTTTCAGACGTTGCTGCCCAACGCGCCCTCCGGTAATGCAACGTTCCGTTCGGTGGTCGACGGCACCGTGCGGTTGTATGGCTACCGACAGCTCGACGCCTATCCGCTGGTGGTGTCGGCGGCATCGTCCAGGGATTCGATTCTCAAGGGTTGGTACGACACCGCGTTTCGATCCAGCGTCATTGTTGCCCTTGTCGTGCTGGGCATTGGGTTGTTCGGCTGGGTGTTCGTGCGCCAGGTTCGCCTCGGCGAGCAGGTCGAGGCGGATCTGCGCAAGGCCAAGGAGGCGCTGAAGCTCATCGCGACCCACGACAGCCTGACCGGCCTGGCCAATCGCCGACTGTTCGAGCAGGCGCTGGACATCGAGTTCGGCCGTGGCATCCGTCAGTCGAGTTCATTGAGCCTGATCATGCTCGATATCGATTACTTCAAGCGCTACAACGACGCTTATGGCCACGTGGCGGGGGACCATTGCCTGGCGCAAGTGGCACGGGCGGTGAAGAGTTGCTGCCATCGTAAAGCCGATCTGGCGGTGCGGTACGGTGGTGAGGAGTTCGCAGTGTTGCTGCCGGATACCGATATTCACGGTGCGATGGTCATTGCCGAGCATATCCGTCGCGCCGTCATGGCCAAAAACATCAGCCACAGCGGTTCGCCCAACGGTTTCGTCACGGTCAGCCTTGGCTGCTATTCGTTTGTGCCCACGCGGCTGGACAGCACCGAAGTGTTCATCGGGCGTGCGGACGCCGCCTTGTATCAGGCCAAGCATTCAGGGCGAAACCGTTCGGCGGTGCTGTCCATCGACGGCGGGATCGAGGAGTTGATGCGCTCGGATCGTTAAGACGACTCAGGCGCGAGCGGTCTGTGCGGATTAGCGAAGGCTGTAGTCGGCAAGTTTTTGTTCGAGCCGCTGACGTACCATCGGCCATTCATCATCGATGATGCTGAACCGCACCGAGTTGCGCTTGCGTCCGTCCGGCATGATCCGTTCGTGACGCACGATACCTTCCTGTTGCGCGCCGAGCCTGAGGATTGCGTTGCGCGACTTCTGATTGTTCTCGTCGGTGGTGAACTGCACCCGCACGCAGTCCAGCACGTCAAAGGCGTGGCGCAGCATCAGGTATTTGGCTTCGGTGTTGACGAAGGTTTTTTGCCAGCGGGCCGAGATCCAGCTGCTGCCGATTTCGAGCTTGCGATTGAGTCGGTCGATTTTCCAGAAGCGCGTCGAACCGATGACCTCGCCGGTGTCCTTGAGCACGATGACGTAGGGCAGAACAGTGCCTGCATCCCGGCCGTCGAGGGCTTTTTTCAGGTAGCTGTGCACCGTGGTCGGGGAGGGCACGACGGTGACAGTCAGGTTCCACAGTTCGCCATCTTCGGCGGCGTGTACCAGCGCATCGGCATCGGCGTATTGCAGTGGGCGCAGGCAGATTCTGTTGCCTTCCAGCGGTGTTTCCATGGCGTCGGTTTTCTCGGTTGATTTTTCGGTCGTGTGGCGATTGGTGAAATCAATTGTCGGTCGTACCGTTTTATCCCTTATACATGGCGGCCATCGGCGCAGAGATCTGCGGCCACTGCATAAGGACCGAGCAATGAGCGAGCCACGCCTGAGCAATCTTGCGTTGTACCTGCAACGCCTGGGCTTCGATGCGCCACCGGCGCCGACCCTGGACACCCTGCGTCAACTGCAACTGCGTCACACCGGCGCATTCCCGTTTGAAAACCTCACCACGCTGTCAGGCGAGCCTGTGCTCATCGATCTGCCGTCCATCGAGCAAAAAGTCCTGCACGATGATCGTGGAGGTTACTGCTACGAACTCAACAATCTGTTTCTGGCGCTGCTTCAGGCGCTGGGCTTCAATGCCCGTGGAATCTCCGGCCGAGTGGTCATGGGCCAACCCGAGGGTGCGTGGACGGCGAGGACACACCGCTTGAGCCTGGTCATCCTGGATGACGTGCGCTACATCACCGATGTCGGCTTCGGTGGCATGGTGCCTACGGCACCGCTGCTGCTCGATACCCCGGCCGAACAGCGCACGCCCCACGAACCCTATCGCATCGAGCAACATGCTGATGGCTACACCTTGCGCGCCAACGTTGCGGGTGAGTGGCGGGCGATGTACATCTTCGACCTGCAACGGCAGGAAGACATCGATTTCGCCGTCGGCAACTGGTACGTCTCGACCCACCCCGAATCGTCTTTTGCCAGGCAGTTGATGGTGGCGCGAACGGGAGAAGGCTGGCGGCGCACGCTCAACAACGGCAGTTTTGCGATTCACCGGATGGGCGGCGAGAGCGAACGCCTGCAGGTGACGGATGTGGATGAGCTGGTCGGGTTGCTGGGGCGCGAGTTCGGGATTCGGGTGCCGGAGCACGCAACGCTCAAACAAGTGCTTGCGCGGTTGATCGTGGCGGCGTAGCTCAAGGCTTCATCACGCGATGAATTTCACTGAGCACCTCCGATAGTTTTTTCTCCAGGCTTTTTAGCTCGGCGGCCGTTATCCCTTCTTTGAAATGTCCGGCATTTACAACAGCGGTGTTCGGGATGGCCGCTGCGCTCTTGCTTCCATCGTCGAGCAAGGCCTTGCGCAAGGTGTTGTTGATCACCGTCTGATAACCGAAACCTTCGCTCTCGGCGGCGAGGCGCGCCGCGTCTAACACGACATCGTCGAGCATGATGGTGATGCGGGTTTTGCCTTTGCTCGAGGCAACCGCTCCGCGTTTGGCGTTACTGAAATCGTATTCGTCTTTCATGGCTCAAGCCTCCAGATATCGGCGCCGCTCATTTTTGGTAGCGACGCGCGCGGAAATGATTCGAACGAAATTCGGCTCGCGCCAGGTGTACGCAACGACCAACAATCGACCTTTGGCATCCAGCCCCATGATGATCCACCGCTGTTCATCGTGATGGTTGTCCTCCAGCGAGAGGGCTCTCTCGTCATAAAACACGGCCTCGGTCTCCGCGAGGCTGATCCCTTGGTGCTTTAATTTGTTAGCTGCGTTCTTTGCCTTGTGAAACTGAATCTCGAATGACTTCATTATGCATACTTTATATGTATAAGCGAGAGGCGTCCGTGCCGGCGGTCGCTTGGAATGCCAAAGACTAGCGGGCGGGGGAGAAGGCGCAGGAAGGATGTATTTCAAATGTTTTTTTGGAGGGGGAAATAGCGCAGGGAAAGGACTGCATGGACACATGTCCATAATCTGACTGATGAGTTGTATACAACTCTATAGACATTTGTCCTGAGTCTTGCATACAGTGTGCGCATAACAAAAACCAGGGAACCCCCCAACCATGAAAACGCCCCATGTTTCACACCAACGGCCTGAGGACGAAAACCTCGGTGTCGGCGCGAATATGGCTTACGGCCTGCAACACGTTCTGACCATGTACGGCGGCATCGTCGCGGTGCCTTTGATCATCGGTCAGGCGGCCGGGCTCTCGCCGGCGGACATCGGTTTGTTGATTGCTGCTTCATTGTTTGCGGGGGGCTTGGCAACATTGCTGCAGACCCTCGGTTTACCGTTTTTCGGTTGTCAGTTGCCGCTGGTGCAGGGCGTGTCCTTCTCGGGCGTCGCGACGATGGTGGCGATTGTCAGCAGTGGCGGGGAGGGCGGATTTCAGTCGATTCTGGGGGCGGTGATTGCCGCGTCGTTGATCGGTTTGCTGATCACGCCGGTGTTCTCGCGAATCACCAAGTTTTTCCCGCCGCTGGTGACGGGCATCGTGATCACCACCATCGGCCTGACGCTGATGCCGGTGGCCGCGCGCTGGGCCATGGGTGGCAACAGCCATGCGCCGGATTTCGGCAGCATGGCGAACATCGGCCTGGCGGCGGTAACGCTGGTGCTGGTGTTGTTGCTGAGCAAGATCGGCAGCGCGACCATCTCCCGTTTGTCGATTCTGCTGGCCATGGTCATCGGCACGCTCATCGCGGTATTCCTCGGTATGGCGGACTTCTCGTCCGTCACCCAGGGCCCGATGTTCGGCTTCCCCACGCCATTCCACTTCGGCATGCCGACCTTCCACTTCGCTGCGATCCTGTCGATGTGCATCGTGGTCATGGTGACGCTGGTCGAAACCTCGGCGGACATCCTCGCGGTCGGTGAAATCATCGACACCAAAGTCGACTCCAAGCGTCTGGGCAACGGTCTGCGCGCCGACATGCTGTCGAGCATGATCGCGCCGATCTTCGGTTCTTTCACCCAGAGTGCGTTCGCCCAGAACGTCGGGCTGGTGGCGGTGACCGGGATCAAGAGCCGTTACGTGGTGGCTACCGGCGGCTTGTTTCTGGTGATCCTCGGCCTGCTGCCCTTCATGGGGCGGGTTATCGCCGCGGTACCGACCTCCGTGCTCGGCGGCGCCGGGATCGTGCTGTTCGGCACCGTGGCGGCCAGCGGAATTCGTACGCTGTCCAAGGTCGACTACCGCAACAACGTCAATCTGATCATCGTCGCCACGTCCATCGGTTTCGGCATGATCCCCATTGCCGCGCCGAACTTTTACGACCACTTCCCAAGCTGGTTCGCGACGATCTTCCACTCGGGCATCAGCTCCTCGGCAATCATGGCCATCGTGCTGAACCTGGCCTTCAACCACCTCACTGCCGGCAACTCGGATCAGCAGTCGGTGTTTGCTGCCGGTACTGAGCGAGTCCTGCGCTATCAGGATCTGGCAGCGTTGCGCGAAGGGGATTACTTCAGCGAAGGCAAGTTGCATGACTGCGACGGGAAGGAAATTCCGGTGATAGAGACGGATCATGGGCATGGCGAGCCGAAGGCGGTGCATGTCAAAAGCAGTGAACATGTCTGAATAAAAAAGGCGCCCCCAGGGGCGCCTTTTTACATGACATGACCCCCGTACTGTAGGAGCCGGCTTGCCGGCGATGGCGGCCTTGAGAACGATGCATTCTTCAAGGCCCTCATCGCCGGCAAGCCGGCTCCTACAGGTCTTAAGTCATTTTTTCCACCGCCCACAAAAAAGCCCCTGAACCTTTCGATTCAGGGGCTTTTCGATCTTGCTGTCTGGCTCCACGACCTGGACTCGAACCAGGGACCCAGTGATTAACAGTCCCTAAATAGTCCGTCCGGCTATGTGCGCTAGTGTTATTAGGTCTAGTAAATACCCTTGTAAATCAAATGGCCGGTTCTATCCTTTGTGTGTACCTGTTCGCTGATGTGCGCCTGTGACCGGGCTCGCTATAGACTTTTACAGACACGGGAGAAAAGGCCATGAGCATTTTCACCACCAAAACCGTCGAGGCGGCGAGCAGGAAAGCCAAGCTGCTAGGCTCCGATGTTTGGGTCACCAAGGAGGGCAACCGGGGCGAGGGCAGGCTGCGCGTGCGCGCTTCACCGCATGGCAGCATCGCGTTCTTTTTTCGCTACAGTCACGACGGCAAGCAACACCAACTGCGTATCAATGAAGAAACGCTGGCCCGAGCAAGCGACGAAGCGGATCGTTTATCCCTTCTATATCGTTCTGGCATCCACGACCTGCACCAGTATGCCGCGATGGAATCGAGGACCTCGCAAGCCCGGCTGGCGGCGGAGGTGGCTCAGCTCGATGCGCTCGCCCTGGAGGCCGAAGCGAAGGCCCAGCAAGGCACCCTTGGCGATCTGCTGACCGCCTATGCCGACATGCTGAAAGCCGCCGGCAAGGCCAGTGCTGGAGAGGTCCGTAGTCAGGTGAAGAAGGATGTCGAGACGGCTTTCCCAGCTCTGTGGAAAAAGCCGGCTGTGGACATCACCCTTGATGATTGCGTGGAAATCATCGGCAAGCTGAACGATGAGAAAAAACCGCGACAGGCCGACAAGATGCGCTCCTATCTCAAGAGTGCCTACCGCGCCGCGATCAACGCCCGTGGCAATGTGAAGGCACCCAAGGTGATGCGCGAGCTGGGCATCACCAGCAATCCGGCAAACGAAATCAACAAGGTCAAAGGCTCATCTGAGGCCAGCGAACGTGCTCTGTCCCTGGCCGAGTTCCGAGCGTATTGGAAGCGTATCCAGGCACTGGAGGAACCGTGCCGGAGCGTGACCATGCTGCACGTCCTGACGGGTGGCCAGCGCATGCAGCAACTGGCCCGTGTGATGTTGGCCGATATCGACCGCGACGCCATGCTGATGCGCATGCAAGACGGCAAGGGCAAGCGCGAGAAGCCAAGGGTGTATTGGGTGCCGTTATTGCCCGAGGCTTTGGCGTGCATCGACCGCATCACCCTCGTTGGGCAGTACGTTTTTTCCTGCAACGGCGGCTTGAGTCCGATGCACGTCAGCTACATCAGCGACATCGCCTCGGACGTGTGCAGCCAGATGGCCGAAGCTGGTGAGCTGCAAGGAGAACCCTTCACAGGAAAAACCATTCGCGCCACCATCGAAACGCGTCTGATGAAAAAACCCTACCGAGTATCGAGCGATGTTCTCGCTCGCCTGCTTTCTCACGGATTGGGCGGTGTGCAGGCGCGGTCCTACATGCACGACCCGATGCACGAAGAAATGCTGGAAGCCCTGGAAAAACTGTGGCGGCTGCTGAATGAAAAAGCGGAGCCTTTGGCGGAGGTTATACAACTGCACGCTTGAGCACATAGCCCGCCACAGACGGTTATTGACAGCCCCATAGGGCGGCGTATTGTGTGAATCACGGGTAGCGCACTGTCGGCAACGGCAGCCCTTCAAAGCGTATCGGCAAGCCGCAATATTCGAGGGGCTTTAACTTTCCTTTTTTGGAGTTAAAGCCATGACCTCATCATCTGAAATCACTCCGCTTCTACTGGCACCCAACGCGGCTGCCAAGGCCCTTGGTATCTCACGTTCAACTGCCTACGCCTGGATGCGTGACGGTGTTTTGCCGTGGGTCCAGTTTGGTGCGGATCGCAGGATTCCGTTTGCCGAAGTGCAACGCTTGGCCGTCGAAGGCATCCCGCGCAAAGACGCTCGTCGCGCCGAACTGATCTAGGGGGATGGTCTATGACCAGCATGAAAAAGCCCCCAGCCGGTGATGCGGCAAAGGGGGCTGTGGACTGCATTTCAAACGATTCTAAGAATACTGCTGTAGCCGAGTCATCGCAAACGCAGGGGCTGGCCGATCTGTATGAAGTTGCCGAACGACCAATCTTCGTACCATACAAGCTGGTGCCCAAGGAAAACGGCAAAACGGATAAGGTGCCCAGCAACGGCCAATACAACCTGTGCTACACCGAGGCTGGCCATCTGATGCCCTTGATCGCGGCCTTGGCCCTGGTCAGCGAGTGGCGTGGCTTGCACGGTGTCGGCATTGTCTTCGAAGGTGGAATTGTCCATGACGGCTATCAGTTGGTAGGTCTGGATTATGACGGCGTTGATTTTGACCGCTTCCAACTGCCTGTGGCGTCGTATGCCGAGCGCTCGCCTTCGGGCAAGGGCATTCACCAGTTGGCATGGGTGCCGACGCTCTGGGCTGCTCGATACCGCTACACCACGAATGTTCAGCTCGACGGCTGCCACCACGCAGAAGTCTATCTGGCGTCACGCTTCCTGACCGCGAGCGGCGACCGGATCAACGACATGCCCATCAATCGGCTGACGCCCTGTGAACTACTGATCTTGGAGTCGTGGAGGCTCAACCCATTTGAAACCGAACAACCCAAGGCTATCCCACCCAAACTCGACGCTGGTTCACCGCTCGATCTAAATGCCTTCCACCTGACACCAGAGCAAAATCATCTGGTGAACGGCACCGGCAAGATTGATCGCTCCAACATCATGATGGGTTTCATCATCAACCTGTCTGACAAGGCTTCGCAAGAGGACATCTTGGCTACGCTGGTGCAGACGCCAGCGCTGTGGCAGTACCTGATGGATCATCGTAACAACGACGAAGCCAAGGCTTTGATCTTTGCTCGTGAAGAAATCAGCCGGGCCTACAGCAAAAGCCAGACCGGCATGAAAGCTAAACTGGTGGGATTCAACCCTGCTTGGAAACCGGTCGAGCCGAAAGAAATCATCGCCTTTCCGACACCCTACGCTGGCCCGATGGCGGACGCGGTTGCTGCTGGCCTGGAAGCGGCGCACAAGCCCCAACCAGAGCTGACTACCATGGCAGTGCTGTCGTCGATGGCGGCTGCATGCGGTAGTTTTTACAGGCAACAGGACGGTAGCCGGTTGAACCTGTACTTCCTGGGGATTGCCAAAACCGGCACAGGGAAGGACGTGCCGCTGAGGCTCGCCAAACAGATAGGCCGCCTCGGCAATGCAAAGCTGATCGGCGCGCCTGGTTCCGGTCAGGGATTGGAAGACGCACTGGTCAGCAATATCGCGACCTACTGCGCAGTAGACGAAATTGCACACTTCTTCTCCGCGATGAACGATGCCAGAGCTTCAAATTACGAACGGGCCAACGGCCGCAAACTGCTGGAGTTGTTCAGCGCCTCCGGCGACGAATACGAAACCCGCGCCTTGGCCGGCAAGGAAGCACGCATCATCCAGAACCCGGCGTTCAATTTGATCGGCTTCACCACACCGGAGAAGCTGGGGACTGCCTTTAATCCAGACGATTTCGCGGATGGACTGGCTGGGCGGATTTTGTTCGTATTTACCAACAACAACCCGCCTGCGCGGCGGGTACGCAAGCCTATAGAGCTACCCGTCTCAGTCCAGCGGACCGCCATGCAAGTCGAGAACGGATTGGTTTACTTGCACAGCATGGGTGGGATCGTCATCAACATTGCCGACGATGCTGAACGAATGCTCGACGTGCTACTTGCGGAATTCGATCAGCGCGGGAGGGCTATCGATTCACCTTGGGAAAGCGCGTTGTGCGTGCGCAGTCTGGAAAAGGTAGAGCGCATTGCTGGCGTCCTGGCCGTGTGGGACAACCCGGCCAAGCCGGTGATTACCCTCGAGCATATCGAATGGGCGGCGCAGTTCGTGCGCGCTTCCAATGCGGCCGTGTTGAGTTTCGTCGAAGAGTTCATGCACAGCGGAGGCGAACAGAAGAGCGCCGCTTTGCTCATGGGGATGCTGCTGGACGGGAAGACCAAACCGAAGCCTGATCGAAAAGGGGAAATCGCTGCCAGTGAGGCGGGGTGGGTGCCCCGGTCGGCCCTGATGCGTAGGTCCGATCTATGTAAAAAAGACTTTGACGCTGCGATTGCCTACCTGCTGGCGCGGGATGAAATCGCAGCAGGCTCATTCGGCAACAAAGATTTGCAGGTTATAGGGTTGAAAGGCGATGACTAGGGGGCTTTCACCGGGGGGTGTGTTCGGGGTGTTCGGGCGTGTTCGGGGAACACCGAAACCCGCAGCACACAAGGGCTAGAGGTGTATTTATATATGTGTTCCTTCTATATACCTCTCACCCTAAATGTACCCCCGGTGAAAATTACTACCGGTGTATTTGTCCTCTCTGTTTGTGTGTTGTGCGGGGAACACCCGAACACAGGCCGAAAATACCCTTGCAGCCCTTGTAGTACGCGGGTTTCGGTGTTCGGGGGAACATGCTGTGTTCGGGCGCGAACGGCACTTTAGGAGTTAACGAACATGCGGCCAAAACTGTTGGTGCATCCATCCCAAGCCAGGACCATCGCCAACCCGGTGGAAATCGAACGGTTGCTTAGCCAAGGCTGGGTGTTGGCCGCTCCGAAACCGAAGACGGCGACGGCGAAGCGGATGCGCAGTCTCCGTGCTCGCCGAAGGGACGAAGGCTGGCTCTCACTGTACTTGTGGTTGCCACCGGAAGACGTGGCGGCTGTAACGGCCATCAGGCGCCCAGGTGAGAGCTATGCCGCGCTATTGGTGCGCTTGGCCACTGAACGGAGTTTGCTGTGATGCACGTCCATGTCGCCCATGCACAGAGTAGAAACTGGAGGGGCGTCCGGCCGATTGAGAAAGTCGGATCGTCGAGGTGAAAAGCGCTGATCAGAGGATATGTAATCCCTTGGATCAATACGCAGGAATGCGGATTTCAGGGTTATTTGTATGTGAAAAGAAGCTTTTCGTGTCTACAACGTACCTGTTTAGGTCTGTCGAGGGCCTGGAAATGAAAGATCCATTGATGCAGGAATTCATCGAAACGCAGACCGGCCTCGACTTCGCGAAGTGGCGGCACTGGGCTACCGATCACGGCCACCCGCACGGCTCCTACAGTGAGTTCATCGGCAGATTGAGCAGGTGTCAGGAAGCGTTGAAGCGTCGGGGAAGCCTAGGATGAGGGCAAAGCATCCAGCACGTCCCTAGCGAGCCCACGCGCAGCCAGATTGAGTATTTGGAGGACTGAACAGGTGAAACTTACAGCGACCACGGATCAAAAGTGGATAGATCGGTCGATCCATCCTCAGCCAGTCCGCCAGACACTGCTCGACATCCCGCCATTCGAGTCTCGCGATCACGAATGGCGACCACGCGGTGCCAGGTGCATGAACGGCTTTCGACTCGATCAACCAAAGGGATTCAGAACATGAACAACTTTCTCGATCTGACCGCTGGCTCTACGCACGCCACCAACGTCGCGGTAAAGCTCTACATGCCCGTTGATGAGGCTGCGCGTGCACTGGCCTACTTTGATCGACTTCAAGCATTGGAAGCCAAGCAACCAGACAGCGCCCACGCTCGCCAATGCCGGTCAAACAATCTGGAAGCCTTGGTGTTGTTAGCTTTGGATAACGACACCTTGCGCCGCGCTGTAATGCAGGCGAACAAAGCTTTCCGCATCACCTTGGTGATAGATCACTTGAATTACTACAAGGAGGACCACGGCACCGTCAAGAAACGCTACGACATTGAGAAAGCACCGTGCAGGAAGACAATCAAAGCCATACTGATAAAACATGGTTATTACTTCTGACTTCAAGTCGCATCCATGATCCCTCGCCGTCATTGCCCTTCACCCTAATAAGCGCAGACTCATGTTTTACATCCTTTTCGGAGTAAGACAAATGACCGCCGACGTATCCGCTGACACTATCGAAACCAAGAAGAAAGTGAGTCCATTGGGAGCGCACTGCCTGTCATTCGAGGATTACAGGTTCGTCCGTCATTGTTTGATTGTGCCGCGAGACTTCGATCCGCAACTGCTGACGGAATCCGGGGTGTACCTCTCGATTGCCCACCGTCTTCATGCGTTAGATCGACTTACGGTGATATGGGAGGACCGCTCAGCCATGGCCGATGTGATGGTACTGGAGGCCTCCCAAAGCTTCACCTCGACCGTGGTTTTAAATTATAAAAAGTTGCCGGGCATGGTGATTGGCGATGGTTCGGACGCACTGGTTAACTTCGAGATTTTTTATTCGCAAATTGACGGCTATTGTGCGCGACGCTTAAGCGACTCTGTACTTATAGTGCAGAACGCCACCAGCAAAGAGAAGTGCATCGAAGAATTGAAAAGCCACCCGGCTTTCAAGGCTGACTAAGATGAATGATATTTTTATTAAGATCCAACGGCTGGCGCGGGAAGTTCAGGCCGTGCGAATGCCACTGAACCGGATCATTGAATTGGCTTACCGTGGCACAAGCCCGGATAAAGCAGCGATTGCTCATGTACTACGCACGCAAGCGGCTCAGAGGACACTCGAACTGGAACATGAGACGTTACTTTACCGGCATATCACGGGCCAATTCTGCCTCATCTGTGTAGCTCTACCGGACAATGCGAAGGATGCTACTCAACTTACCCACCGGCGCCTGATTAACGCCCGTGAAGCCTGCTCTTTATGTGGGTTGGTAGAAAACTCTTTTGCCCCGGTGGAACTGGTGGTCGCAGTTGATCCCATCGGTCGGTCAATACAGGGTGAACGTGTACATCCGCGCTGCTCTTTATATTGGACCAGACTAAAACTTATCGCCGACAGTGCTCCGCCGAGACGGGAGTCGCTGCTGTGAATAATTTAAGGGACGTTTTGATTAAAGCTGTTTCGGTGATGCCAGCACGTCACTACATCATGCAAATCATAAAAGGCCAAACCATGTTGAACATGACCCAGAAAATCACCGCCGCACTGTTTTCAATTACCGATAAAGAAGAGCACGGCTTTTACGTGGCGGAAGAGTGCGTACTGGTAGAAAAGATTATCGAAGTCACGGAAATGCCTTTTAATGGTGAGTCTTACGCCGAAGTGCAATCACGCTTGTTTGCCCACGGCATGACTGCGGTGCTGAAAGCCATCGGAGTTGAAATCACCCAGCGTGGTGATTACTTCACGGTCTGGGGACCGGGGGTGCGTCATGAGTAACGATCTAGTCGAATCTCTGAGCGGTGGCGAATTACAGCCGTATAGCCCCGGCGAATCCTTGGCGCCGGTGGATAGCTGGACCCAAAACACCGACGTTGACCTTTTGCATGAACGCCAGCACGCGCCGCGCACCCTGACGTTTTTCGGCACGCCGCTCGCCACTGGTGTAACAGAAGCTCATGTGCAGGCCACCTTGAACGAGCTGAGTACGCTTTTTTTAAACGATATGGGCGCCCTGAAATATCCCGCAAACTTGATCGGGTTCGCTGCAAAATATTTTATGGACAGTGCGTTGAAGCCGCCTCGACCAGTTCGCGCCATTCACAACTTTGAGCTACCAAGTGAACTGGCCAGCGATTGGATGGCAAACGACTTTTGCAATTGCCTTGAAAATATTCGGCCAGGAACAAAAAGGCAAAAACAACAGTTTCTGACAGCGGCTATTACTTGGCTGGCGAAGCTGGCAAAACATGTTTCAAAAACTCCTGACGCGGGTCAGGGGGCATTGTCGACAAGGATGTCACCTTCCAATGTTGATCCGACTGCTAGTTTGACGGATCAACAATTTAATCAGCTTTTGGCCCATAACGAACAGGTTAAAGCACAAACCTTACAACGGCTCGCAGCCAAGTACGGCGAGTACGGCTACCAGCAGGTGGTCCAACAGGCGCAACAATACCTTGAGAGTCTTCCCGCGATTGAGCGTCAACATTTTGATAAATGGACTGGCAGTTGGCCGTGGACTCATTTCATGAACTCATTCGAGGGGATCGACGGTTTGTACGGCATGGCCATTGGGATCAACTCAATAGGGAGTGGTGCTGATATCGCTAATGAAATCCGCGCCTTTGAAGCTATGTTGGCCGGACCTGATCGAGCCAAATACTTCAAAGATCCACAACTTCAAAATCGTTATCGCGAACTTCTCCGCAGACGTGACGGGCGGTGATGTATGCGAAAGGCTGACGCTCAACTCGCCAAGGAACGCAAAAGATGGGAAAAGCGCCAGAAGCGCCAACAAACTAAAGAGGTAAATTGAAATGGCAAACGTCGTAGCTCCAAAACCATCAGGTAGATCGTACGCATCTATCACAATGAGCACTACCAGTACCGGGGAAAGTGAGCCCGTGTCACTTACCGGGTTATGCCTGTCTGCGATTCAGATCAGCAGTAACTGGACCACGGCTTCGATGGGCTTTAAGTCAAACTGTGATGGCAGCACGAACTTCTACCCGGTGAAAGATAGTTTGGGTAGCTTCCTGACCTACAGTTGTTCGGCGGCGCAAGTGCTCGCACTTGATCCGGCTCTGTTCGCAGGCTTAGGCAAGATAGTGCTCGTATCCTGCACTACGGCAGGCGTGGGTGTGGCGCAAAACGCTGCGCGCTCGTTAGTGCTGGGTTTATCACCAGCTTACATGTAGAGGTTTAAAATGACCGATATCCGACACCCCCATCCTTTGATTCTGGAAGGGCTAACCGTCCGTGACGCTCTGCTATTACTTGGGGGGCACGATGATTTAGTCGCCAAGTTATCCAACTTGCTGCCTCCCGTAGTGATCGCACTTCACGGCGGGCAGGCGATTACGTTGGGCAATCACATAGAGGCGGCTAAATCATGTCTGCCAAGTTAAAACTACTTGAACGGCAAATGGTACGTCGGCAAGAGCGTATCCCCGTACCGCCCGAGACATCTGGTGGCATTGGCGCGGCGATTGAACAATTGATCGCGGATGAAGTGGCCTCCCGTGTAACCGATGCAACGGAAAAACAGACCAACAAGCGGCTGGATCGATTGTTCCATAAGCCAGATCCCTACACCGATTACAGACAGATCCCGGCGCCCCTACCAGTGCAAAAACCCTTCAAGCCCGTCAACATGACCGTGACACGGCGCGACGAACTGGGTGGTATCCAAACGCTGGAAATGGCCACCGAAGGCAGTGATCGGCTGACCATCTGCGAGGTTGTTCAGCGTGACGGTTACGGCCGGATCATGGCGATGAAGATGTACCGACAAGGCGACCTGCCGCCGATGGGGGGCTGACCATGAAAGTCGATTTCGACGCCAACGAAGATTCACAGGCGCAAGCGATTCTACTGGTTAACGCGCTGAGCGAGTGGCTGGCGGATCAATCCGAACAGGTGCCTAGGCCCGGTAAAGTGCACTTCACCTACCGCCCTGACGGCACCCTAGATTCGATTCGTGCTGTGCTGGATGAACCAAAATGACAGCGCGGATCGGTGGAAAGACCGGGGGACGCCGCCGTGGCAGCATCGACAGAGGCGCTAGAGTTTTGGTGTCGAACGAGCTTGCTCACTCAATTCTCACGGTATTCCAAAAATTAGGTGGTACTGCCGCGATGGTCGAGTGGGCGTCACAGCCACGGAACCAGACAGTTTTTTACACTCAGATTCTATCGAGACTGATGCCAGCGCCGCAGAAGGATAACGACGGCGAAGGCAATACTTTTAATCAGCAGATCAACTTTAACAGTGACCCGATTGCCGCAGCGCAGCGCGTAGCATTTGCCTTGAATCTCGGCATCCACTACGCGCAGGAGCGAGAGCTGGCGCCGGTCGCCGAGCGTGTCCCAGGTTCAGAACCACAGCAAGCCCGTACGCCACAGGAAGCCTTGAACGATTGGCAACCTTCACCGCCACAACCGGAGCCCGCCGAAGACCTCGACCGCCAGCGTTGGGCTGAAGAATTGCCCATGACACCCGAGGAACGGCGCAATGCCGCCTTGGTCCGTGAAACCCAAGAAGTGAACATCAGCAATTATCGCGGCGGCAGCCCCGGCGAACAGGGTGGTTACTACCAGCCCCCCGAGGTGCAGACCAAACTGTCGGCGGGTGAGCTCGCTAGAAGGCTGAGTAGACGTGGCAGGGACCTGCTATAAAAAAGCCCGCCTAAGACTGGCGTATCCGCAGAATGGCGTCGGTGATGGCTTGTGCATTAACGTCGAGCGTTTCCATGGCCGCCACTGCGTTATCGGCAACAACCCCTGCTCCATTCTCCGAAAGCCACACGGTGATTTCTTCAATGGCCGCGCAAATGGCGTGCTGATTGTGTAGGAGCAGCGTGAGCGCATCCGCTGTGGCGATGTTGTCAGAGGGCATGGTGGTCGTCCTTGATGAGTGATGCGCAAAGCTTAGCCGCAGCTATAAAAAAGGCCCGCCGAAGCGAGCCAATTTCCTATACCTCTTCCCTGAACCTGTCCGCCAAAGCCCCCAGTTCCACGACGAACATTAACCCGGAGTCGACCACCTCGCTGTCGCTGCCCCAACGCGAAAGAAACCGCCACTCGACATCGCGCCAGCGCTCACCGTCCACCTGTGCCAGCTTCTCAAACAATGGATGATCCTCGGGCAGCAAGGAAACGACCTCAGCCGCCCATGTCAGCGCGGTGACGGCGACCCCGTTGTGTCTGCTCGCCATGCGAAAGCCAATGGTGGCGTCGAGCGCCAGCAGCAGCACGTCTTTGACGGTTTCCAACACTGCACCTCCCGCAGGACTTGCAGGGTGACGTCGCGTATCGCGTTCGCCTGCTCTTATCCACTAAACATACTGATAACACTCCAAGCACCCCCAATCGCGAAAATAAACAGGATGAGTGCCAACGTAAGAATTATGGGCTCAAAGCGCATGACGGTAGCCCCAGCTTTATTCTCTCTAGTGAACGCTGAGCAATCGCTATGCCAAAATTTAAGAGCCTATAAATCCGGCCGGTGTAACCAATTTTATGGTCGAGTCCGGCCCGTTTATGGGGGTGTGTCCTCTGAAACGGGGAGGTAATCCCCGGCCCGCTAGCGGGAATAAAAAAGCCCGGCATTAACCGGGCTTTTCTGTCACTTCCAATCACGATTCCTTTGCAGGTTCTCCAGCACTTGCATGGAAACGTCGACCGCTTCATCAAGCAGGTCATTGCTGACCAGCTCAATCGCGACATGCCCGCAGTGGCAAAACAGCCGAAGCTGATGCCCGGACGGTAGGGTGATGACGCTGACGGTTTCAGGGCTATCGGTGATGATACTGACGATGGCGAGACGGGCTTCGTGGTCGAGCAGAAGGGAAGGCATGGCGGTGTACTCCGCACTTAGCAGGAATTTGGCGAGCGCCCCTGCAAATGGGAAATCGGCGCACCTTAGAGTGTAGCGCATGTGCTGTTGAGCCGAAGGGAATCAGGATCGGCGACCGGGCGTACTCACAGATAGGGAGTGAATTACATCTTGCACTACTGCATCATCTTGGGTTGCCGCTGGGGCGCTAGGGAGAATGGGGAATGTGGAAGAGGACGTTTAAGCAGCTGTTAAAAGAGTTCTGGATTCCTGGGCTCATCGCTGGCGGCTGGACGACCTATGTATTGTGGGGCGGCAACATTACGGTGGAGACGGTACTGGCTGAATTGGTCCCTTCGTTCTTTCTCGTAAGCTGGTTGACCGGGCAGATATTCCGGGTGCGAAAGCAAGCCGGTGTGGAAAGCAGCCTACAGACGCTGGAAGTGCGGGTCACCGGGTTGGTGGACAAGCTTGAAGTGAAGACACAGGAACTGGTGAACCATATGACTGGTGGGGACAGTTTCTGTTACATGGCCGTCATGGCCGATAACGTCAACTGGATTGCCATCCACAGGGGCGAATACCATCTTCAGAACTTAGGCATTCGCGTGTGTGACATTGACCTTCCTCTGGATACGCCCAATTGGATGCAGACCGCAAACACCAATCTATCTATTGGCACCTTGTTCAAGGGGATGTGCAGTCAATGCGAGATTCAGCCTCTGACCGGGCAGCACCGCCGTTTCAACATCTTCTACACGGCAAGTAACGGGACGTTCACTCAAGAGCTTAGGCTTAAGCGGACGACTCCTAACAAATGGGCTGCCGCTACCCGCGTCTACCGTCAGAACGACGGCCAAAAAGTGATCCTTCATGAGCGGATTGACCCAGATTTCCCTCTTGAGTTGGATGGAACCGCCGGTTACTAAGCATTTTTCAATTCGAAAGGTTGTTTCTTTCACAACTGATCGAATGAATTCGTGAGAAGGAAATTTGAAAAGCCCTCTGTACCTGTTTCGCACAGGGGGCTGTTCATTCGCTAGGGCGATCTGTCCAGTACGTGCCCTTAGCATTGATCGCGGTGAATAGCTCTGCCAAGCGCTCCAAATAAAAGGTCCTCGCGTCTGACTCCGCATCGTCGGGTATCGCCAGATTTTCAAGCCTGATATGTGCGAACTTCTGGCCGTAGTTGATTTCAAGAATTGCGATGCTGGTGTTTATGGTTTGCCATCTGACGGTGTCCACGGCTTCGACCTCCTGAGCGTGACCCGATATGTCAGTGTGGTAGACCCGGCATAGGCGGAATCTGCGCCCCGACAGGTGGCCGCCTGGCCTTATAGACTTCATGTAGACACGAAAAATCGCGCCCAACAAAAAAGGCCTACGTCTGATGACGTAAGCCTTTGTTTTGTCTGGCTCCACGACCTGGACTCGAACCAGGGACCCAGTGATTAACAGTCACTTGCTCTACCAACTGAGCTATCGCGGAATGGCGTGTATGTTACTGATTCAAAAAGAGAAGTCAAGCACCTGTTGGCAATTTGAGCGATTCGTCGGGACGGACGGCGGTTTATCGGCGATTGGCGGTTACCAGAATCGCACCAGAGGTCTACCATGGCCGCCCGGAAGTGGTGACACGCGCTGCCGGCCATTCGCCGAAAAGGTACGCGCCATGAATCACCCAACCCTCACACTTCGCCACAACGAGGTGTTCGCATGAGCATCGCTCAGATCAGCCTGCCCAAAGGCGTCGGTCCGCACGCCGAAAAATTGTTCGACGCAATCACTCAGGCCAGCACCGCTGACGAATTGAATCGCGCTGGCGGCAAGGCCGAAGGTTTTGTCCTGGGCCTGGAAAGTACCAAGGCCATCAAAAGCCAGGTCGCCGAGTCGCTGTACGTCGCTTATGACGATGCAGCCAGCCAACGCGCGACCGAACTGGCTTAACCGCCGAACGTAATGGTGGCGAGCATCAGTTTGGCGTACAGCAGTGTCGCGCCCAGTTGAACCAGCCACAGCGCCAGGCCGCCAAGAAAGACCCCCGCAGCCACTTGCAGCACCAGATTGTTGCCGCGTTTGGCCGGGGTGCGGGGGATGAAGTCATTCAGGTCATCCAGGTCATCGCGCTCAGCGCGCAGGTCATCGTTTTTCATATTGGCTCACATCGAATCCGGTGGTGTACACAAACACTGTAGGAGCTGGCTTGCCGGCGATAGCGGTGGGTCAGCCAGCCTGTTTATTGACGGGACGGACGCCATCGCCAGCAAGCTGGCTCCTACAAAGTAGATGTGTGCAGTCTAGAGGGCTTGGTTGTCGGGTTGAGAATAATCTGCGGTCAATAAAAAACGGGAAGCCCAAGGGCTTCCCGTTTTTTGTATCACCGCACGACTCAGATCACCGCAACGATGGCCTTGGTCACCACGTCGATGTTGCTCTGGTTCAACGCCGCCACGCAGATGCGGCCGGTGTCCAGGGCGTAGATGCCGAACTCGCTGCGCAGGCGGGTCACTTGCTCAACCGTCAGGCCGGAGTAGGAGAACATGCCGCGCTGACGACCGACAAAGCTGAAATCGCGCTGAGGAGCCTGTTTCGCCAGCAGGTCAACCATCTGGGTGCGCATGCCGCGAATCCGCAGGCGCATTTCGGCCAGTTCTTCTTCCCACTGGGCGCGCAGTTCCGGGCTGTTCAATACAGCGGCAACGATGCTTGCACCGTGGGTCGGCGGGTTGGAGTAGTTGGTGCGGATCACGCGCTTGACCTGCGACAGCACGCGCGCGCTTTCTTCTTTCGATTCGCTGACGATCGACAGGGCGCCAACGCGCTCGCCGTACAGCGAGAACGATTTGGAGAACGAGCTGGAGACGAAGAAAGTCAGGCCCGACTCAGCGAACAGACGCACGGCTGCGGCGTCTTCGTCGATGCCATCGCCAAAGCCCTGGTAGGCCATGTCGAGGAACGGCACGTGACCTTTGGCTTTCACCACCTCCAGAACGTTTTTCCAGTCCGCCGGGCTCAGGTCAACACCGGTCGGGTTGTGGCAGCAGGCGTGCAGCACAACGATCGAGCCGGACGGCAGGGCGTTCAGGTCTTCCAGCAGGCCGGTACGGTTAACGTCGTGGGTCGCGGCGTCGTAGTAACGATAGTTCTGCACCGGGAAACCAGCGGTTTCGAACAGCGCGCGGTGGTTTTCCCAGCTCGGGTCGCTGATCGCCACGACGGCGTTCGGCAGCAGTTGCTTGAGGAAGTCGGCACCGATTTTCAGCGCGCCAGTACCGCCAACGGCCTGAGTGGTGATGACGCGGCCAGCAGCGATCAGCGGCGAGTCATTGCCAAACAGCAGTTTTTGCACGGCCTGGTCGTAGGCAGCGATGCCGTCGATCGGCAAGTAGCCACGGGAAGCGTGTTGAGCGACGCGAATCGTCTCGGCTTCGACAACGGCGCGCAGGAGTGGAATTCGCCCCTCCTCGTTGCAGTAAACACCGACCCCCAGGTTGACCTTGTTGGTACGGGTATCGGCGTTGAATGCTTCGTTGAGGCCCAGGATTGGATCGCGTGGTGCCATTTCGACAGCGGAGAACAGGCTCATTTTTGCGGCGGCTCTGAATGGAGTGTGGAGGGACGTGTCGCGCTCCAGCCGAATGCACTAGAGCGGTGCACAAACGGGGAGCTAGTATAGAGGTCATCCGCGATTGATGGCGACAGTCGATTCGGCTTTTACCGTAAGTTTTTCCGATTATTTTTCGACCGTTAGTCGATTGACCGCGTCAGAGGCTTCAAGGGATGTAGGACGTTTGCCTTGAAAGAGAGGGCAATCGACTCCACATTGAGCACAATCCAGTTTTTTCCTCGGGCGACGTCGGTCGTTTGCGGTCTTTCTCGTTCCTGTCCGGTTTGACCGCGTACGGGTGAACCCAGAGGTATTTCATGTCTGAATTCCAGCTAGTCACCCGCTTCGAGCCCGCCGGCGACCAGCCGGAAGCCATCCGCCTGATGGTCGAGGGCATCGAGGCCGGGCTGGCGCACCAGACGTTGCTCGGTGTGACCGGTTCGGGCAAAACGTTCAGCATCGCCAATGTCATCGCCCAGGTTCAGCGCCCGACGCTGGTACTGGCGCCAAACAAGACCCTGGCCGCGCAGTTGTACGGCGAATTCAAGGCGTTTTTCCCTAACAACGCTGTCGAGTATTTCGTTTCCTACTACGACTACTACCAACCTGAAGCGTATGTGCCGTCCTCGGACACCTTCATCGAGAAAGACGCCTCGATCAACGACCACATCGAACAGATGCGACTCTCGGCGACCAAAGCTCTGCTGGAGCGCAAGGACGCGATCATCGTCACCACGGTGTCGTGCATCTACGGTCTGGGCAGTCCGGAAACCTATTTGAAAATGGTGTTGCACGTGGATCGTGGCGACAAGCTCGATCAGCGCGCCTTGCTGCGCCGTCTCGCCGATTTGCAGTACACCCGCAACGACATGGATTTCGCCCGTGCGACCTTCCGCGTGCGCGGTGATGTGATCGATATCCATCCGGCAGAATCCGATTTTGAAGCGATCCGCATCGAGCTGTTCGACGACGAGGTCGAGAGCCTGTCGGCCTTCGATCCGTTGACGGGGGAGGTGATCCGCAAACTGCCGCGTTTCACCTTCTACCCGAAAAGCCACTACGTGACGCCGCGAGAAACCCTGCTCGATGCCATCGAGGGGATCAAGGTCGAATTGCAGGAGCGCCTGGAATACCTGCGCTCCAACAACAAACTGGTGGAGGCGCAGCGCCTCGAACAACGTACCCGTTTCGACCTGGAGATGATTCTCGAACTGGGCTACTGCAACGGCATCGAAAACTATTCCCGCTACCTGTCGGGGCGCGATCCAGGTCAAGCGCCGCCGACCTTGTTCGATTACTTGCCGGCCGACGCCTTGCTGGTGATCGACGAATCCCACGTCAGCGTGCCGCAAGTCGGCGCCATGTATAAGGGCGACCGCTCACGCAAGGAAACGCTGGTGGAATACGGTTTCCGTCTGCCGTCAGCGCTGGACAACCGGCCAATGCGCTTCGACGAGTTCGAAGGCATCAGCCCGCAAACGATTTTTGTCTCGGCCACGCCGGGCAACTACGAGGCGGAACACGCCGGTCGTGTCATTGATATGGTGGTGCGTCCGACCGGCCTGGTGGACCCGCAAATTGAAATCCGCCCGGCGTTGACTCAGGTCGACGATCTGCTTTCGGAAATCACCAAGCGCGCTGCAGTGGATGAGCGGGTATTGGTCACGACGCTGACCAAGCGCATGGCCGAAGACTTGACCGATTACCTGGCCGACCATGGCGTGCGCGTACGTTATCTGCACTCGGACATCGACACCGTGGAGCGCGTGGAAATCATCCGCGATTTGCGCCTTGGCACGTTTGATGTGCTGGTGGGGATCAACCTGTTGCGTGAAGGCCTGGACATGCCGGAAGTGTCCTTGGTGGCGATTCTCGATGCGGACAAGGAAGGCTTCCTGCGTTCCGAGCGCTCGCTGATCCAGACCATCGGTCGCGCGGCACGTAACCTCAATGGTCGGGCGATTCTGTATGCGGATCGCATCACCGGTTCCATGGAGCGGGCGATCGGTGAAACCGAGCGTCGTCGCGACAAGCAGATCGCCTTCAACCTGGCCAACGGCATTACGCCGAAGGGTGTGTTCAAGGACGTTGCCGACATCATGGAAGGCGCCACCGTGCCGGGTTCGCGCAGCAAGAAGCGCAAAGGCATGGCCAAGGCTGCCGAGGAAAACGCCAGGTACGAAGCGGAATTGCGTTCGCCGGGAGAAGTCGCCAAGCGGATCAAGGCGCTGGAAGAGAAGATGTACCAGCTGGCTCGCGACCTGGAATTCGAAGCGGCGGCGCAGATGCGCGACGAGATTGCCAAGCTGCGGGAGCGGTTGATTACTGTCTGAGTTTTGCAGTGCCCTTACTGGCCTCATCGCCGGCAAGCCGGTCTCGCTCCCACAGTTATTTGAGGGTGTTCACATAATTTGTGTCCGCCCACAAACCCTGTGGGAGCGAGCCTGCTCGCGATGGCGGCACCTCAATCTCAATGTGCTTCCCCTGCCTTCAACCCCACCGGCAACTGCTTGGTCAACAACACCGCAATCATGCTGATCCCCAGCGCAATCCCGACAAAATGAAACGCATCGTTGTAAGCCATGATCGACGCCTGCTGATGCGCAATCTCACTGAGCTTGCCCAGCGCCGCCGCTTCACTGCCTAACCGGTCCGTCAGCGACGCCATGCGCTCGGCGACCTGCGGGTTGCTCGGCACAATCGATTCACGCAAATAATCAAAGTAGGTCTTGGTTCGCGCATCCAGCAACGTGGCGAGGAGGGCGATGCCAATGGCGCCGCCGAGGTTGCGCAGGATGTTGAACAGGCTCGACGCCGAGCCCGCGTCCTGCGGCAGGATATACGCGGTGGCGATCAGCGAGATGGTCACCATGATCAGGGGCTGGCCGAGTGCGCGGATGATCTGGATCTGGTTGAACTGCGGTCCGGCGAAATCCGGGTTCAGCACCCCCGAGGAAAAACTCGCCAGGCCGAACAAGCCGAAGCCCAGGGTGCACAGCCATTTCGGCGAGATGACCTTCATCAACTTCGGCACCAGCGGAATCAGGAACAGCTGCGGCACGCCCATCCACATGATCACTTCGCCGATCTGCAGGGCGTTGTAGTTCTGGATCTGCGCCAGGTACAGCGGCAACAGAAAGATCGAACCGTACAACCCGACCCCCATTCCCAGGCTGGAAATACTCGATAAGCCGAAGTTGCGATTGCCCAGGATCCCGAGGTTGATCAGCGGATTGGGTTTGGAAAACTGCACGATCACAAAGGTGATCAGGCTGATCAGCGCGATGCTGCCCAGGGTCACGATCAGGTTTGATTCCAGCCAGTCCTTGCGATGGCCTTCCTCCAGAAAAACCTGCAAACAACCGAGGCCGATACCGAGCGTAAGAATCCCCATGTAGTCGGTGCTTTTCAGCAGTTCCCAGTGCGCTTCTTTTTTCTCCAGGCCATAGATCAGGCCGGCGATCATGATCAGGCCCGGCGGAATGTTGATGTAGAAGATGTATTCCCAGCCCCAGTTTTCCGTCAGCCAGCCGCCGAGCGTCGGGCCGATGGAGGGCGCGAACGTTGCGGTCATGGCGAACATGGCCATGCCTTTGGCGCGATGGTGTTCGGGAAGCTTGATCAGCGTCAGGGTGAACGCCAGCGGGATCAGCGCGCCGCCGGTGAAGCCTTGCAGTGCGCGGAAAATGATCATGCTTTCCAGGCTCCACGCCATCGAGCAGAGCAGGGACGAGGCAAGAAATCCAAGCGAAACCCACACCGCCAGACGGCGTGCGGACAGCAGCTGCACCAGCCACGCCGTGAGCGGAATCATGATGATTTCCGCGACCAGGTACGACGTGGAAATCCATGAGCCTTCTTCCAGCGTCGCCGACAGCGCGCCCTGAATGTCCTTGAGCGACGAGTTGGTGATCTGGATATCGAGCACCGCCATGAAGGCGCCGAGCATCACGCTCATCACGGCGATCCAGTCCCGCCGGGTCGGTTCGCCGGCCGGGCGGATCAGTTGATCACCGGCCATCGTCAGGGGTGTCTTTGATGTTCACTTTGGCGGTGACCGACATGCCCGGACGAATCTTGCCGTGCAGCGGGTTGTCCGCGGCGAAGGTCAGTTTTACCGGAATCCGTTGTACGACTTTGGTGAAGTTGCCCGTGGCATTGTCCGGCGGCAGCAGGCTGAACTGTGCGCCCGAGGCGGCGAACAGGCTGTCGACCCGCGCTTCGATTGGCGTGTCGCCGTAGGCGTCGAAGGTCAGTTCGGCTTTCTGGCCAGGCTGCATGTGGCCGATCTGGGTTTCCTTGAAGTTGGCCTGAATCCAGATGTCCTGATCCGGGACGATCGACAGCAAATAAGCGCCGGCCTGCACGTATTGGCCTTCGCGGGCGGCGCGCTGGCCGATCATGCCGCTGATGGGCGCGTGGATTTCACTGCGGGTCAGGTTCAGTTCAGCCTGGGCCAGATCGGTCTTGGCGTTGGCGATCATCGCGTCGAGGCGCTTGATCTCGGCGCTGAGGGAGTTGACTTGCTGGCGCTGACTTTGTGCGTCTGCCTGGGCCTTGGTCACCTGCGAGCGGGCGATGTGGGTATCGGCGGAAAGGGTGGTCACGCGCTCTTCCGACACGTAGCCGGGTTTGCGCAGGGTTTGCGCGCGGGACAGGTCGATCTGCGAGCGACCGAGGCTGGCCTGGCTGGATGCGACTTGCGCTTCGCTGGAGGCGATCAGGCTGGCTTGCTGCGTCAGTTTGCTCTGGGCTTGCAGGCGTTCGGCCTGGCGGGTGGCGAGGGCGGCGTTGGCGCGGTCGACAGCGAGGTGGAAGTCATCGCCTTCGAGCTTGATCAGCAACTGGCCCTTTTCGACGTGCTGGTTGTCCTGCACCAGCACCTGATCGATGCGTGCGCCCAACTGGCTCGACACACGGGTGATCTCGCCCTGGACATAGGCGTTATCGGTGCTTTCATAAAACCGTCCTTTGAAGAACCACTGGGCAAACAAGGCCCCGGCAATCAGCAGGACGATCAGCAGGAAAATAGACAGGCGACGCTTGAGTTGGGCAGGCATGGGGCAAACTGTAGTCGAGAAATTGTAAGGAAAGTTATCAGCAGGCGAATTTGGCATACAGTCGATAGTGGGTAAATGCCATCGGCTGATAATCCACCATTCATCCCGGCCCAGGCCCGTTGTAGACGCAAACTTGGCTTAAATGCCCTGCTCACTGGAGCCGGGCGGGCAACGCCTGTTACCATTCGCCCTTTGTTTTATCTTCATTTCGAGACTTGCCATGACCACCGTCCGCACGCGCATCGCGCCATCGCCTACCGGGGACCCCCACGTAGGTACCGCTTACATCGCTTTGTTCAACTACTGCTTTGCCAAGCAGCACGGCGGTGAGTTCATCCTGCGGATCGAAGACACCGATCAATTGCGTTCGACCCGTGAGTCCGAACAGCAGATTTTCGACGCCCTGCGCTGGTTGGGCATCGACTGGAGCGAAGGCCCGGACGTCGGCGGCCCGCACGGTCCTTACCGTCAAAGCGAGCGCGGCGATATCTATCAGAAGTATTGCCAGCAATTGGTCGAGATGGGCCATGCCTTCCCGTGCTTCTGCACCGCTGAAGAGCTGGACCAGATGCGCGCCGAGCAAATGGCTCGCGGCGAAACCCCGCGCTACGACGGTCGTGCACTGCTGCTGTCCAAGGACGAAGTTGCACGTCGCCTGGCCGCTGGCGAGCCGCACGTGATCCGCATGAAAGTGCCGAGCGAAGGCGTGTGCGTGGTACCGGACATGCTGCGTGGCGACGTCGAGATCCCGTGGGATCGCATGGACATGCAAGTCCTGATGAAGACCGACGGCCTGCCGACGTACTTCCTGGCCAACGTGGTCGATGACCACCTGATGGGCATCACCCACGTGCTGCGTGGCGAAGAATGGCTGCCTTCGGCGCCAAAACTGATTCTTCTGTACGAATACTTCGGCTGGGAACAACCGGAGCTGTGCTACATGCCGCTGCTGCGTAACCCGGACAAGAGCAAGCTGTCCAAGCGCAAGAACCCGACCTCGGTGACGTTCTACGAGCGCATGGGCTTCATGCCGGAAGCGATGCTCAACTATCTGGGGCGCATGGGCTGGTCGATGCCGGATGAGCGCGAGAAGTTCTCGCTGCAGGAAATGGTCGACAACTTCGACCTGAGCCGCGTCTCCCTCGGCGGGCCGATTTTCGACATCGAGAAACTGTCGTGGCTCAACGGCCAGTGGCTGCGTGACCTGCCGGTGGAAGAGTTCGCCAGCCGGTTGCAGACCTGGGCGCTGAACCCCGAGTACATGATGAAGATCGCGCCGCACGTGCAGGGCCGCGTTGAAACCTTCAGCCAGGTCGCACCGCTGGCCGGGTTCTTCTTCGCCGGTGGCGTGAACCCGGATGCCAAGCTGTTTGAATCGAAAAAGCTGTCGGGTGATCAGGTTCGTCAGTTGATGCAGTTGATTCTGTGGAAGCTGGAAAGCCTGCGTCAGTGGGAGAAGGACAGCATCACCGCGACCATTCAAGCGGTGGTCGAGTCCCTGGAATTGAAGCTGCGTGACGCCATGCCGCTGATGTTCGCAGCGATCACTGGTCAGGCGAGTTCGGTGTCGGTGCTCGATGCGATGGAAATCCTCGGCCCGGACCTGACGCGTTTCCGTCTGCGCCAGGCCATCGACCTGCTCGGTGGCGTGTCGAAGAAGGAAAACAAGGAGTGGGAAAAACTCCTGGGCAACATCGCCTGATTCCCACGGTCCTGTAGGAGCGTTGCTTGCTCGCGAAGAACGATGACGCGGTGTGCCAGACACACCGAGGCGTCCCGTTCGCCGGCAAGCCTGGCTCCTACAGATCGATGTATACCCCGGATTTACGGGGGGAGGGCGGTAAGTGATTGTTATGTCGGCAAAAAACTTTGGAAATTGTTAAAAATAAATTTGACACGTTTCCGAAGCGCCATTAAGATTCGCCCCGTCCTCAGCGATGAGGGGCTATAGCTCAGCTGGGAGAGCGCTTGCATGGCATGCAAGAGGTCGACGGTTCGATCCCGTCTAGCTCCACCAATTTACACTTCAAGGTCTGGCCACACCGGCCTTGAAGCGATCAACACTCAGCGTTGATCTGTTGTATAGAAGGGTTTGCGTCCCCTTCGTCTAGTGGCCTAGGACACCGCCCTTTCACGGCGGTAACAGGGGTTCGAGTCCCCTAGGGGACGCCAGTTTTACAGAAGCGATGTCGCAAGATGCCGCTCCGCCGCGAGGCGAAAAATCCGGGGCTATAGCTCAGCTGGGAGAGCGCTTGCATGGCATGCAAGAGGTCGACGGTTCGATCCCGTCTAGCTCCACCAATTTTACAGTTCAAGGTCTGGCCACACCGGCCTTGAATCGATCAGCTCTCAGCACTGATCAGTTGTATAGAAGGTTTTGCGTCCCCTTCGTCTAGTGGCCTAGGACACCGCCCTTTCACGGCGGTAACAGGGGTTCGAGTCCCCTAGGGGACGCCACGATTACCCGCTCTGCGGGATTTTATAAGGGTCATTCAATTATTGAATGGCCCTTTTGTTTGTCTGGCGTTTGGCCAAATCCCCCATTTCTCTCAAACTGTTCTTCAGACCAGCGGTCACATCTACGACTTGCGGAAAATTATTATGAGAATAATATTCTAGTCGTAATATTCGGAGGCAACGATGAACGATAAAAAAGCTCAAACCCGCGAACGCATTCTCAAGGCCGCCAGCGCAGCGCTGATTCAGCGTGGCCCGGCCGAACCGAGCGTGGGCGAAGTGATGGGCGCAGCCGGCCTGACGGTTGGCGGCTTCTATGCGCACTTCGAAAGCAAGGACGCGATGATGCTGGAAGCGTTCAAGCAACTGCTCGGTCACCGCCGTAGCTTGATCGCTGACATGGACGCCGAATTGACCGGCGAAGAGCGTCGCGCGTTGGTGGCGGCGTTTTACCTGTCACGCAAACACCGGGATTCCTCTGAATCCGCGTGCCCGATCCCGGCCTCCGTCGGCGAGCTGGGACGCCTGCCGGACGCATTTCGGGTGGCGTTGAATGAACACGTGGAAATGATGGTCGCGCAGTTGGCGGCCAGCCCGGAAGACACCGACAAAGCCCTGGCCGACATGGCCTTGATGGTCGGTGGATTGGCTCTGGCGCGGGCGCTGGGGCCGGGAGAGTTGTCTGATCGATTGCTGCGTGCCGCCAAGTCGGCGGTGCAATGACCTGAAGGCAATGGCCTGAGGAGTGAGAGCGATGAGCACGTTAAAGTGGGTTCGTGGCGTTAATGGCACCTTGGGCTGGTTTGCACCGAAACTGGTCGCGAGCAAAATGCGACTGGCGTTCATGACGCCGCGGGATCTGCCGCCGCGTGATTGGGAATTGCCGTTATTGGCGAAATCCGAGCGCATCACACTTCGTTTCGGCCTCTCGGCGTTGCGCTGGGGGCAAGGCCCGGCGGTATTGCTGATGCACGGTTGGGAAGGTCGGCCAACGCAGTTTGCCAGCCTGATCACCGCGCTGGTTGACGCCGGCTATACCGTAGTCGCCCTGGACGGTCCGGCTCACGGTCGCTCGCCGGGCAACGAAGCCAACGTCGTGCTGTTCGCCCGGGCCATGCTTGAGGCCGCTGCCGAGTTGCCGCCGCTGCAAGCGGTCATCGGTCACTCGATGGGCGGTGCCAGCGCCATGCTCGCCGTTCAGTTGGGCCTGCGCACCGAAACCCTGGTGACCATTGGCGCTCCGGCGCGGATTCTCGGGGTTCTGCGCGGTTTCGCCCGCTACGTGCGGCTACCGCCCAAAGCCCGTTCGGCGTTCATTCGCCAAGTCGAAAAAGACGTCGGCATGCGCGCGGCTGCATTGGATGTCTCGCGCTATCAGCTCGACATGCCTGGCCTGATCGTTCATGCCGAAGACGACAACTTCGTCCCGGTCAAGGAATCCCAACTGATCCACGAGGCCTGGTTCGACAGTCGCTTGCTGCGGCTGGAGGAGGGCGGTCATCAACGGGTGCTTGCCGACCCGCGGGTGATTGATGGCGTGTTATCACTGCTGGCCGGTCGCAGCCTGCAATCGCGCCAATCGGCCTGAGCATCCGTTACACTGCCCCGGTCGACATCATTTGACCGGGAGTGGGGCATGGGCTGGGATCGGGCAACGCCATTTATCATTGATCTTGCGGTGGACGCCGAGGACATCGACGGGTTGGGGCACGCGAATAACGCGGTGTACGTGACCTGGCTCGAACGCTGCGCCTGGCGCCACTCGCAGCGGCTCGGCCTCGATCTGGTCGAGTACCGGCGGCTGGATCGGGCGATGGCGGTGGTGCGGCACGAGATCGATTACCTGGCGGCGGCCTATGAAGGCGATGAGTTGCAATTGGCGACCTGGATCGTCGATTGGGACCAGCGCCTGAAAATGACTCGACACTTCCAGCTCAAGCGCCCGAGCGACAACACCACGTTACTGCGCGCGCAAACCACGTTTGTCTGCATTGAGCTGTCCACGGGCAAGCCCAAGCGCATGCCGGCGGAGTTCATCGAAGGTTACGGCCAGGCGTTGCAAGTCGCGATTTGAGTGTTTTTGCGGGCCTCTTCGCGGGCAAGCCTCGCTCCTACAGGGTTTTGCGTCATTCGCCCATCATGCGAACGATACAAAACCTGTAGGAGCGAGGCTTGCCCGCGAAAGCGTCCGGTCTGACGAAATACCTTCTAACCGCCGAAACCAGTAAACTGCCGCACGTTTTTCGTCGAGTGTGTTTTTCATGCAAATTGCTTTGGCACCCATGGAGGGGTTGGTCGACAACATCCTGCGGGACGTGCTGACCCGTGTGGGCGGTATCGATTGGTGCGTGACCGAGTTCATCCGGATCAACGACCAACTGCTCACCCCTGCCTATTTCCACAAGTTCGGTCCTGAACTGCTGACGGATGCGCGCACCGCGTCCGGCGTGCCATTGCGCGTGCAGCTGTTGGGTTCCGACCCGGTGTGCCTGGCGGAAAACGCCGCGCTGGCCTGCGAGCTGGGTTCCGAAGTCATCGACCTGAACTTCGGCTGCCCGGCCAAGACCGTCAATAAATCCCGTGGCGGCGCGGTACTGCTCAAAGAGCCCGAGCTGCTGAACCAGATCGTCGAGCATGTCCGTCGCGCCGTCCCGGCGCACATTCCGGTCACCGCGAAAATGCGTCTCGGCTTCGACAGCCCTGACGGTTCGCTGGTCTGCGCCACGGCCCTGGCCGAAGGCGGCGCGGAGCACATCGTGGTGCATGCGCGGACCAAGATGGACGGCTACAAGCCGCCGGCGCATTGGGAGTGGATCCCTCGCGTGCAGGAAGTGGTCAAGGTGCCGGTATTCGCCAACGGTGATATCTGGAGCGTCGAAGACTGGCGCCGCTGCCGCGAAATCAGCGGCGTGGAAGACATCATGCTCGGTCGCGGGCTGGTGTCGCGTCCGGACCTGGCCCGGCAGATCGCCGCCGCCCGTGCCGGTGAAGAGGTGGTCGAGATGACCTGGGCCGAGCTGCTGCCGCTGATTCAGGACTTCTGGCTGCAAGCCAAAGCCCAGATGACGCCACGCCAATCGCCCGGTCGCCTGAAGCAGTGGCTGGCGATGCTGACCCGCAATTATCCCGAGGCGGTTGAGCTGTTCACCCTGCTTCGCCGTGAAACCGAACTGGATCAGGTTTCGCATTTGCTGGGGTTGCAGGTAGCCGAAGCGGCCTGAAAAAAATCTCGAAATAATCTCTTGAAATGCAATCAGCGGTCCCTATCTAAGGATTACGCGATGCCGAATTCGGGTCGCGGAGACAAAAAACTTGCTGATTGTTTTCAGGAGATTTGAACCATGACTACTGCATTTTCCCTGGCCCCACTGTTCCGTTCCTCGGTAGGCTTCGACCGTTTCAACGACTTGTTCGAAACCGCCCTGCGCAACGAGCCAGGCAGCACCTATCCACCTTACAACGTGGAAAAACACGGTGACGATCAATACCGCATCGTTGTAGCGGCCGCCGGTTTCCAGGAAGAAGACCTGGACCTGCAAGTCGAGAAAGGTGTGCTGACCATCAGTGGCGGCAAACGCGACGCAACTGAAGGCGTGACCTTCCTGCATCAAGGCATCGCCCAGCGCGCGTTCAAACTGTCGTTCCGACTGGCCGATCACATCGAGATCAAGGCCGCCGACCTGAGCAACGGTCTGTTGAGCATCGACCTGCTGCGTGTCATTCCGGAAGAGGCGAAAGCCAAACGCATCCCAATCAACGGGACGCAAAAACCCGCTCTGCAGCACTAAGGCGGGGCAATGAAAAAGGGCGCCAATGGCGCCCTTTTTTGTGCCCGCTGTTCTCCTGTAGGAGCAAGCTTGCTCGCGATGGACTTCTGGGCAACGCGTTTATCCAGGCAGTACACGTCATCGTTGACGTCCATCGCGAGCAGGCTCGCTCCTACAGGGTGCGGGTTATTTCAGGAGTTTCTGGAACGCCTCCACCGGCAGCGGCTGGCTGTGCAGATAGCCCTGATAAAAATGGCAGCCCAGCCCTTGCAAAAACTCCAACTGTTCCGGCGTCTCCACCCCTTCGGCAATCACTTTCAACTCCAGGCTGCGGGCCATGGCGACGATGGCGCGGATGATCTCGGCGTCGTTCGGGTCGGTAGTCGCATCGCGAATGAACGACTGGTCGATTTTCAGGGTGTCGACCGGCAATCGCTTGAGGTAAGTCAGCGAGGAATAACCGGTGCCGAAGTCGTCCATGGCGAAGCTGATGCCGAGTTTTTTCAGGCGGCGCATTTTGCTGATGGTGTCTTCCAGATTCTGGATGACGATGCCTTCGGTGATCTCCAGTTTCAGCAGCGAGCAGGGCAGGCCGTGGGTGGCGAGGCTGAGCTCGATGCGCTCGACGAAGTCGTTCTGGCGGAATTGTCGTGGGCTGATGTTCACGCACAGGCTGAAGTCGAGCGGGTCGATCAGACCCTTGGCGATCAACTGTTTAAAGGCGTCGCAGGCTTCGTCGACGATCCAGGTGCCGACTTCCAGAATCAGCCCGCTGTCTTCCAGGACCTTGATGAATTCAGTCGGCGATTGCGCGCCCAATTCCGGATGGTTCCAGCGCACCAGCGCTTCGGCGCCGACGATGCGATTGTCGCGCGCGTCCACCTGCGGCTGGTAATGCACGTCGAATTCGCCCCGGGAAAGGGCCAGGCGCAGGTCGGTTTCCATGCGCAGGCGTTCACTGGCGGCCTTCTGCATGGTGTTGTGATACATCTGGGTGGTGTTGCGTCCCGAATCCTTGGCCCGATACAGCGCGATGTCGGCGCGTTTGAGCAGGTCGGTCGGGGTCGAACCATGATCGGGAATCAGCGCGATACCGATACTCGGTGTCACTTGCAGGCGCTGGCCGTCGAGGAACATCGGTTCCGACAGCAGTTCGCGCAAGGTGTCCGCCAGTTCGCGGACCTGCTCGCTGACTTCATTGCGCGAACCTTCCAGGCCGCTGAGCAGCACCACGAATTCGTCACCGCCCAGGCGTGCCACGGTGTCTTCCATGCGCACGCTGGCCTCGAGTCGCGCAGTGATGATCTTCAGCACCGTGTCACCCACCGGATGGCCGAGCGAATCGTTGATGTGCTTGAAGTGGTCGAGGTCCAGAAACATCAGGGCGCCGCGCAGGTTGTGGCGTTTGAGCAGGGCGATCTGCTGGCTCAGGCGATCCATCAGCAGTGCGCGGTTGGGCAAGTTAGTCAGCGGGTCGTGGTAGGCCAGGTGGCGGATCTGCGCTTCGGCGTTTTTCAACAGGCTGACGTCCCGCGCGGTCAGCAGCAGGCACGCGGTTTCATTGAGGGTGATCGGTTCTACCGAGACTTCGACGGTCAGCAAGTCGCCATGCTTGTTGCGCCCAAGCATTTCCTGGTGATGCACGCGGCCCTTGATCTGCAGCTCGGCGAGCAGCGCCGAGCGTTGTTTTTCTTCGGCCCAGATGCCGACCTGGTACACCGTGCGGCCGACGACTTCATCGGCGCGGTAGCCGGTCAGGCGGCAGAAACCGTCGTTGACCTCCAGATAGCGCCCGGTGTCGCGTTCGGTGATGGTGATGGCGTCGGGGCTGGAGTGGAAGGCCTTGGCGAACTTCTCCTCGCTGGCCTTGAGCGCCGCTTCCGAGCGTTGTTGCTGGGTGATATCACGCAAAGTGGTAACGATGCATGGCTGGTCGCCGACACTGATCTGGCGGCTGGAAATCACGCAGGTCAGCGACTGGCCGTCCTTGTGCTGGACGATGATGGCGACGTTGTTCAGGCCTTGTTCGCGGATGACTTGTTCGATCCGGCGCAGGCTTTTCGCCGAGGCGTCCCACAGACCGATTTCGTCGGCGCTGCGACCAATCACCTCGGCGGTGCTCCAGCCAAAGGTCTGGGTGAAACTGGAGTTGATCTCGATGAACTGGCCGGTGTCCTGGCGAGTAACGCAGATCGGGTCCGGGCTGACCTGGAACAGGGTGGCAAATTTCTCTTCGGAGGCGACCAGCTTCTGTTCGCGTTCGACCTGATCGGTAATGTCCAGCAAGGTCCCCGCCATGCGTAGCGGTGCGCCGTTTTCATCGCGGTAGAGGCGGGCGCGGCTTTCCAGGTAACGCGAAGTGCCGTCCTCCAGCTGCACGCGGTAGGTCAACTGATAGTTGCCGGCCGGGCCTTCGCGCAGGCTGCGATAGGCATCGCGCATGCTGTCGCGCTCCTCGCCGGGCACGCCTTCGAAAAACTCGTCGAAGGATTCATGGAACGGTATGGGGTCCAGTCCGTGCAACTGCGCGGCGCGGGCCGAGCCATACAACATGCCGCTGGGAATGTGCCAGTCCCAGGTGCCGAGTTGCGCCGAGTCCAGCGCCAGATCGAGGCGCTCCTGGCTGTCTTTCAAGGCGAGTTCGGCAGCCTTGCGTTCGGTGGTGTCGAGAAAGGTGCTAAGCAGGTAGGGCTGGCCCTCGAGCTCGACTTTTTGCGCGCTGAGAATGCCATCGTGGACCTGGCCATTACTGGCGCGGAACTGCACCTCCATGCTGACTAGCTCACCTTTGGCCTTGGTCGCCTTGACCAGTTTCTCCCGTTGCTCCGGGTGCACCCACAGGCCCAGTTCGAGCGTGGTGCGGCCAATCGCGTTTTGCACCGGCCAGCCGAACAGGCTTTCGAAATACTGGTTGGCTTCGGTGATCAGGCCATCTTCCTGGCGAGTCAGTAGCACCATGTTCGGGCACAGGTGAAACAGCGTCGCGAAGCGTTTTTCCGAGCTGCTCAGCGCCTGTTCGCGCTGACGCTGGTGGGTAATCTCGCGGATCACCCCGATCATGCGTGGTCGCCCGTGTTTGTCCGGCAGCAGGCTGCCGTTGATCTCCAGCCAGTGCAGGCTGCCGTCGGGCCAGCGAATGCGGTGATGCATCGCCTGTTCCAGTGGCGCGCCGGCGATTACCGCGTGGAAGGCACGGAGGGTTTTCGCTCGATCCTCCGGGGGCAACAGGTCGAGGTATTCCAGATCCGCCGGCAACGGTTGCCGGGGGTCGAAGCCGAACAGCGCCTGCGTACCCCGCGACCAACTGATCTGCCCGCGTTCGATGTCCCAATACCAGGCGCCCAAACGTGCTCCGTTCAGGGCGGCCAGCAGCTGCGGCGCACTCTCCCAGCTCTGCTCGGATCGTTTCGGGTCAAGCGCCTGAATACGTGGCATCGGCGGAATACGGTCAACAGATTTCGGCATTGGCAGGCCTTGGGCTGAATGGGGCGTTAGGCGCAGGTATTTGAGGCTCTATAGGAGTAGCACAAATTAGCCTTGAGTCCCTGGCAGATCGAGTTGTGCATCCAGCAAGGCCATAAAAGCCCGTGCTGCGTTCGACAGCGTCCGTTCGGTGTGCAAGATATAGCCTAGCTGGCGAGTCAGTTGTATGCCGGGCAAAGGTATTCGCGCAACCTGATCGTCAAGCATTGTGCGCGGCAAAACGCTCCAGGCCAGGCCGATCGACACCATCATCTTGATGGTTTCCAGATAATTCGTGCTCATGGCGATGTTCGGCGTCAAGCCTTGGGCTTCGAACAGGCGCCGCACGATATGGTGAGTAAAGGTGTTGCCACCGGGGAACACCGCCGGATGCAGGGCGATGTCCGCCAGGCTGACCGCGCCATTGCTGATCAGTGAATGCTCCGGCGCGGCCACGAAATCCAGCGGGTCGTCCCACACCGGCGTGGCCTTGACCAGGGCATGAGGCTCGGGCGCGAGGGTGATGACGGCCAGCTCGGCACGACCGTGGAGGATTTCTTCGTAGGCCACTTCCGAATCGAGGAACTGAATATCCAGCGCCACTTGTGGGTAGCGTCGGGTGAATTCCCTTAACAAGGGCGGTAAACGGTGCAGGCCAATGTGGTGACTGGTGGCCAGCGTCAGGCGGCCGGTCACTTCGCCAGTCAGGTTAGTCAGGGCGCGGCGGGTGTCGTCCAGCACGTTCAGAATCTGATAAGCCCGTGGCAGCAGGGCGCGTCCGGCTTCGGTCAGGCCGACTTCGCGGCCCAGTCGATCAAACAGTCGCACCTTCAATTGCTGCTCCAGCCCGGCGATCCGTTTGCTGATAGCCGGTTGCGTCAGGTGCAGCCGTTCGCCGGCACCGGAGAAGCTTCCTGTCTCGGCAATGGCAATAAAGGCATTAAGGTTGGCCAGGTCCATCGTTGTATTCCAGTTGGTTATCCAAAGCATAAAAAATATGAATTTGAGTTATTTAATGTAACCCCCTAGGATCGACCTCACAAGCCAAAGGGTTATTGAATCTCTCAAGACCCAGGGCATAGAAACACGCTGATGAGGACCGTCTGATGGCCGGCAAAACGCTTTACGACAAGCTTTGGGATTCCCATGAAGTGAAACGGCGCGACGATGGGTCGTCGCTGATCTATATCGACCGCCACATCATCCATGAAGTGACTTCGCCCCAAGCTTTCGAAGGCCTGCGCCTGGCCGGGCGCAAGCCTTGGCGCGTCGACTCGATCATCGCCACGCCGGATCACAACGTACCGACCACTCCGGATCGCAAGGGCGGCATCGAAGCGATTACCGACCAGGTCTCGCGTTTGCAGGTTCAGACCCTCGATGACTACTGCGATGAATATGGCATCACCGAATTCAAAATGAATGACGTGCGCCAGGGCATCGTTCACGTGATCGGTCCGGAGCAGGGCGCCACCTTGCCGGGCATGACCGTGGTCTGCGGCGACTCGCACACCTCGACTCACGGCGCGTTTGGCGCCCTGGCCCATGGCATCGGCACTTCCGAGGTCGAGCACGTGTTCGCCACGCAGTGCCTGGTTGCCAAGAAAATGAAGAATATGCTGGTGTCGGTCGAAGGCAAACTGCCGTTCGGCGTGACCGCCAAGGACATCGTGCTCGCGGTCATCGGCAAGATCGGCACCGCCGGCGGTAATGGCCACGCCATCGAGTTCGCCGGCAGCGCCATTCGCGACTTGTCTATCGAAGGCCGCATGACCATCTGCAACATGTCCATCGAGGCCGGCGCTCGCGTAGGCCTGGTGGCGGCGGATGAAAAAACCGTGGCGTACGTGAAAGGCCGTCCGTTTGCCCCGAAAGGCGCGGAATGGGACCTCGCTGTCGAAGCCTGGAAAGACCTGGTTTCCGACGCTGATGCGGTGTTCGACACCGTTGTCGAGCTGGACGCCACTCAGATCAAGCCTCAAGTCAGCTGGGGCACTTCGCCCGAGATGGTGTTGGCGGTCGATCAGAACGTGCCGGACCCGGCGAAGGAAATGGACCTGGTCAAACGCGGTTCCATCGAGCGCGCCCTGAAGTACATGGGTTTGACCGCCAATCAGGCGATCACCGACATTCAGCTGGACCGCGTATTCATTGGCTCCTGCACCAACTCGCGGATCGAAGACCTGCGCGCTGCGGCGGTGATCGCCAAGGGCCGCAAAGTGGCTTCGACCATCAAGCAAGCCATCGTGGTGCCGGGCTCGGGCCTGGTGAAGGCGCAAGCCGAAGCCGAAGGCCTGGACAAGATTTTCCTCGAAGCCGGTTTCGAGTGGCGTGAACCGGGTTGCTCGATGTGCCTGGCGATGAACCCGGACCGTTTGGAGTCGGGCGAGCATTGCGCATCGACCTCCAACCGCAACTTCGAAGGGCGTCAGGGCGCCGGTGGCCGTACGCACCTGGTCAGCCCGGCCATGGCCGCGGCGGCTGCCGTCAACGGTCGTTTCATCGACGTTCGCGAACTGATCTGAGGAACCGCACATGAGAGCTTTTACCCAACACACCGGTTTGGTCGCGCCTTTGGATCGTGCCAACGTCGACACCGACCAGATCATTCCGAAGCAGTTCTTGAAGTCGATCAAGCGCACCGGTTTTGGCCCGAACCTGTTTGACGAATGGCGCTACCTGGACGTGGGTTATGCCTACCAGGACAACTCCAAGCGTCCGCTGAACAAGGATTTCGTCCTCAACGCCGAGCGTTACCAGGGCGCCAGCGTCTTGTTGGCCCGCGAGAACTTCGGTTGCGGCTCCAGCCGCGAGCACGCGCCGTGGGCGCTGGAAGAGTACGGTTTCCGCAGCATCATTGCGCCGAGCTATGCCGACATCTTCTACAACAACAGCTTCAAGAACGGCTTGCTGCCGATCATCTTGAGCGACGCTGAAGTGGATGAACTGTTCCAGCAGGTCGAGGCGAATCCTGGCTACGAGTTGAAGATCGACCTGCAAGCCCAGACCGTGACCCGGCCGGACGGCAAGGTCTACAGCTTCGAGCTTGACGAGTTCCGCAAGCATTGCCTGGTCAACGGCCTCGATGACATCGGCCTGACTTTGCAGGATCACGAGGCGATTGCATCGTTTGAAGCCAAGCACCGTGCGAGCCAGCCTTGGTTGTTTCGCGACGCGTAAGTTTGCGTAAGGCGTGATGACGCCTTCGCGGGCAAGCCGCGCTCCTACAAGGACAGCGCAATACCTGTAGGAGCGAGCGGTGCGGCGATCCGACTTGCCCGCGAAGAGGCCCGAAAAAACACCCCAAGACTCACCCGAAAAAGGAAGTCCACATGACCAGCACCGCCCAGCACAGCCAGGTAGTCCAAAAGCAATTCGGTGAACAGGCCTCGGCCTACCTGAGCAGCGCCGTCCACGCTCAAGGCACTGAATTTGCGCTGCTACAGGCTGAGCTGGCCGGGCAGGGCGATGCCCGCGTGCTGGACCTCGGTTGCGGTGCCGGTCATGTGAGTTTTCACGTGGCGTCGCTGGTCAAGGAAGTGGTGGCTTACGACCTGTCGCAGCAAATGCTCGACGTGGTCGCTGGTGCTGCCATTGATCGTGGGTTGGGCAACGTGTCCACGGTCCTGGGTGCCGCTGAGCGGTTGCCATTCGCCGATGGCGAATTCGACTTCGTCTTCAGCCGTTATTCGGCGCACCATTGGAGCGATCTCGGCCTGGCCCTGCGTGAAGTCCGGCGGGTGTTGAAGCCGGGCGGCGTGGCGGCGTTCATCGACGTGTTGTCACCGGGTAGCCCGTTGTTCGACACTTACCTGCAAAGTGTCGAAGTGCTGCGCGACACCAGCCATGTGCGCGATTATTCCGCCGGCGAGTGGCTGCGTCAGGTCAGCGAGGCGGGGTTGCACACTCGCAGCACCACGCGTCAGCGCCTGCGTCTGGAGTACACCAGCTGGGTCGAGCGCATGCGCACACCACAAGTGATGCGCGCTGCGATCCTCGAATTGCAGCAGTCGATGGGCAACGAAGTACGCGAATATTTTGAGATTGAGGCCGATGGTTCGTTCAGTACCGATGTACTGGTGCTGATGGCAGAACGATAAGCTCGGAAACATAAGCACCGAGCGATAGAATTTTTCCGGGCGTGCCCAAGGGCACACCGACTGATGACATGAGGAAAGCATGAGCAAGCAGATTCTGATTCTCCCAGGTGACGGTATTGGCCCGGAAATCATGGCCGAAGCGGTCAAGGTGCTGGAACTGGCCAATGACAAGTACAACCTGGGCTTCGAACTGAGCCACGACGTGATCGGCGGCGCAGCCATCGACAAGCACGGCGTGCCACTGGCCGATGAAACCCTGGAGCGTGCTCGCGCCGCCGATGCTGTTTTGCTGGGCGCCGTGGGCGGCCCGAAATGGGACACCATCGAGCGTGACATCCGCCCTGAGCGTGGTCTGCTGAAGATTCGTGCGCAACTGGGCCTGTTCGGCAACCTGCGTCCGGCGATCCTGTACCCGCAACTGGCCGAAGCTTCCAGCCTGAAAGCCGAAATCGTTTCCGGCCTGGACATCCTGATCGTTCGCGAGCTGACCGGCGGCATCTACTTCGGCGCGCCGCGTGGCACCCGCACCCTGGAAAACGGCGAGCGTCAGTCCTACGACACGCTGCCGTACAGCGAAAGCGAAATCCGCCGCATCGCCCGTGTCGGTTTCGACATGGCCATGGTGCGCGGCAAGAAGCTGTGCTCGGTGGACAAGGCCAACGTGTTGGCTTCCAGCCAGCTGTGGCGTGAAATCGTCGAAGAAGTGGCCAAGGATTACCCGGAAGTCGAACTGAGCCACATGTACGTCGACAACGCCGCCATGCAACTGGTGCGCGCACCGAAGCAGTTCGACGTGATCGTCACCGACAACATGTTCGGCGATATCCTGTCTGACCAGGCGTCGATGCTCACCGGTTCCATCGGCATGCTGCCGTCGGCATCGCTGGATACCCACAACAAGGGCATGTACGAGCCTTGCCACGGTTCGGCGCCGGACATCGCGGGCAAGGGCATCGCCAACCCGCTGGCGACCATTTTGTCGGTGTCGATGATGTTGCGTTACAGCTTCAACCAGTCGGATGCAGCGGATGCCATCGAGAAAGCCGTGAGCCTGGTGCTGGATCAGGGCCTGCGGACGGGCGACATCTGGTCGACCGGTTGCACTAAAGTCGGTACGCAGGAAATGGGTGACGCAGTAGTCGCCGCGCTGCGGAATCTGTAATCTCTCGGGCCCGCTGCCACTTTCCACTTCGAAAGCAGCGGCCCACTTTTCAAGAAGGTGTAGTTGCGATGAAACGTGTAGGTCTGATCGGTTGGCGCGGTATGGTCGGTTCCGTGCTCATGCAGCGGATGCTGGAAGAGCAGGATTTCGATCTTATCGAGCCGGTGTTTTTCACCACTTCCAATGTCGGTGGCCAAGGCCCGTCCGTGGGCAAGGACATTGCTCCGCTCAAGGACGCTTACAGCATTGAAGAGCTGAAAACCCTCGACGTGATTCTGACCTGCCAGGGTGGCGACTACACCAGCGAAGTCTTCCCGAAGCTGCGCGAAGCCGGCTGGCAGGGTTACTGGATCGACGCCGCTTCCAGCCTGCGCATGCAGGATGACGCTGTCATCGTGCTGGACCCGGTCAACCGCAAGGTCATCGACCAGCAGCTCGACGCGGGCACCAAGAACTACATCGGCGGCAACTGCACCGTCAGCCTGATGCTGATGGGCCTGGGCGGTCTGTTCGAAGCCGGTCTGGTCGAGTGGATGAGCGCCATGACTTATCAGGCAGCCTCCGGTGGCGGCGCGCAGCACATGCGTGAACTGATCAAGCAAATGGGCGTGACCCACGGCGCTGTCGCCGATCAACTGGCCGACCCGGCCAGCGCCATCCTCGACATCGATCGCCGTGTGGCCGAAGCCATGCGCAGCGACGCATACCCGACCGAGAACTTCGGCGTACCGCTGGCCGGCAGCCTGATCCCTTGGATCGACAAGGAACTGCCGAACGGTCAGAGCCGCGAAGAGTGGAAGGCCCAGGCCGAGACCAACAAGATCCTCGGTCGCTTCAAGAGCCCGATCCCGGTCGATGGCATTTGCGTGCGCGTCGGCGCCATGCGCTGCCACAGCCAGGCACTGACCATCAAGCTGAACAAAGACGTGCCGATCGCCGACATCGAAGGGCTGATCAGCCAGCACAACCCTTGGGTCAAACTGGTGCCGAACAACCGCGACATCAGCATGCAGGAGCTGAGCCCGACCAAGGTTACCGGCACCCTGAATGTTCCGGTTGGCCGTCTGCGCAAGCTGAACATGGGTTCGCAGTTCGTCGGCGCGTTCACCGTTGGCGACCAGTTGCTGTGGGGCGCGGCCGAGCCGCTGCGTCGCATGCTGCGGATTCTGCTTGAGCGTTGATCGATTGAAGCAATGAAAGAACCCGTGCCTTGAAAGGGGCGCGGGTTTTTTTATGGGGGGTGTGTCGCCAGAAAGGGCCTCTTCGCGGGCAAGCCTCGCTCCTACATGGGGTCGCGCCGCACCTGTAGGAGCGAGGCTTGCCAGCGAAGAGGCCAGTACAACCACCACAAACCCTTGGCAGAATTGCCTGCACGCCACCCACCCGGTAAAGTGCCGCTCCCCCCGTTTCGCCAGAGGTACACCCATGAGCCAGTCCTTTGATATTGCCGTGATCGGCGCCACCGGTACTGTCGGCGAAACGCTCGTGCAGATTCTCGAAGAACGCGACTTTCCGGTCGGTAACCTGCACCTGCTGGCCAGCAGCGAGTCCGCCGGTCATTCGGTGCCGTTTCGCGGCAAGAACGTGCGGGTGCGGGAGGTCGATGAGTTCGACTTCAGCAAAGTACAGCTGGTGTTCTTCGCCGCAGGTCCGGCGGTGACCTTGAGTTTCGCCTCGCGCGCCACGGCGGCCGGTTGCTCGCTGATCGATCTGTCCGGCGCCTTGCCCGCCGATCAGGCGCCGCACGTGGTGCCGGAAGCCAATGCTCAGGTTCTGGCCGGTCTGAAAAAGCCATTCCAGGTCAGCAGCCCAAGCCCGTCGGCCACCACCTTGGCCGTGGTACTCGCACCCTTGCTCGGTCTGCTCGATCTGCAGCGCGTCAATGTGACCGCCAGCCTGGCCGTTTCTGCCCAGGGCCGCGAAGCCGTTACAGAGCTGGCCCGGCAAACCGCCGAGCTGCTCAATGTGCGTCCGCTGGAGCCGAGTTTTTTCGATCGGCAGATGGCCTTCAACCTGCTGGCGCAAGTCGGCAAGCCGGATGAAAACGGCCATACGCTGCTGGAAAAGCGTCTGGTGCGTGAGCTGCGTCAGGTCATGGCCTTGCCTTCATTAAAGATTTCCGTCACTTGCATTCAAGCCCCGGTGTTTTTTGGCGATAGCTTTAACGTGACCCTGCAGTCTGCAAGCGCTGTGGACCTGGTAAAAGTCAACGCGGCGCTGGAAGACGCTCCGGGTATCGAGCTGGTGGAAGCCGGCGATTACCCGACGCCGGTCGGCGATGCGGTAGGGCAGGATGTGGTCTACGTCGGTCGGGTTCGCGCTGGAATCGACGACCCGTCGGAACTTAATGTGTGGCTGACGTCAGATAACGTACGCAAAGGCGCGGCGCTCAATGCTGTGCAGGTGGCTGAATTGTTGATAAAAGACCTGCTGTAAAAGATACTTGGCAACAATTTGCAGAATGATTCTGGTCGGGCGTCATGCTCGACCGGATTGCTGAAGGCAAGCCACCCTGCGAGGCTTTCCGGGGCATGAAAGAAATGATCGCGCGCGACGACCCTTCGCCGCCGCGCGCAATGCCTTACGGCAGCGACTATCAACACCTTCTCGCTGGCCGAGGAATGTTCAAACAAAGGATGAGGCTATGGTTCAAGTTCGCAAACTGGTGTTAGCAATAGCGGCCGCCTCGGCGCTGTCCTCCGGTATGGCGCATGCGCTCGGGCTCGGGGAATTGACCCTGAAGTCGTCGCTGAACCAGCCGCTGGTGGCGGAAATCGAATTGCTCGACGTCAAGGAACTCACGGCTGCCGAATTGGTGCCGAGCCTGGCGTCGCCCGAAGATTTCGCCAAGGCCGGTGTCGACCGTCAGGCATTTCTCAATGACCTGAGCTTCACCCCGGTGCTCAACGCCAGTGGCAAAAGCATCTTGCGCGTGACCTCCAGCAAGCCGCTGTCCGAACCGATGGTGAAATTCCTGGTTCAGGTGATGTGGCCCAACGGTCGCCTGCTGCGCGATTACAGCGTGCTGCTCGATCCGTCCAAATTCTCGCCGCAAACCGCTGAAGCGGCTGCGCAGCCGGCGCCGACTCAGACTGTCGCTGCACCGGTGACCGGCGCTACCAAGCCGACCCAATACACCACCACGCCGCGCGATACCCTCTGGGAAATCGCTGCGAAGGCGCGCAATGGCGGCTCGGTTCAGCAAACCATGCTGGCCATCCAGGCGCTGAACCCGGATGCCTTCATCAACGGCAACATCAACTTGTTGAAAACCGGTCAGGTGCTGCGCCTGCCGGATCAGACGCAAGTCGCCAGCGTGCCGCAACCCAAAGCCATTGCCGAAGTCGCTGCGCAGAACACTGCGTGGCGTCAGGGGCGTCGCTATGTGGCGAAGCCTGGAGCAGGGCAGCAGCAACTCGACGCGACCAAGCGCCCTCGCGCTGAAGGCGCTCCTGTGCAGCCTGCCAAGGACAAACTGAGCCTGGTGTCTGCCGAGTCCGGCAAGACCGGTGGCAAAGGTGCTGCAGGTGATGCGAAGGCCTTGAGCAACAAACTGGCCCTGGCCCAGGAAAGCCTCGACACGACCCGCCGTGACAACGCTGAACTGAAAAGCCGCATGACCGATCTGCAAAGTCAGCTGGACAAGCTGCAACGCCTGATCGAGCTGAAGAACAATCAACTGGCCAAGATGCAGGCCGAAGGTGCTGCGGGTGCGCCGGCTGCTGCTGTCGCGGCGGCCCCGGCGATCTCGGCCGAATTGACGCCGAGCCCTGCGCCTGTAACGCCAGCCCCGGTGGCGGCCGCTCCTGAGGCAGCGCCAGCTCCGGCTGAAGCGCCTGTCGAGCCAGCGCCAGCCGCGTCTGACGATCAGAAATTCAACGACCTGCTGACCAATCCGGTGCTGCTGGGTCTGGTCGGCGGTGGGGCAGTGGTTCTGCTGCTGTTGCTGCTGTTGCTGGCCCGTCGCCGCAAAGCCCAGCAGGAAGCCGAGAAACACCTGCGGATGGCCCGTGCCTTGTCCGAGGAACAGGATTTCTCCGCTGATCTGGATTTGCCTGAAAGCAGCTTCGAAGGTCTGGAAGTGCCGCCGCCAAGCGTGAAGCTCGCGACCGCGCCAGCTCCTGCACCCGCGCCAACCCCGGCTCCCGCTCCGGCACCGGCACCGGTCATTGAGCCAGTGGTGGTCATGCCGCCGATTGCCGCGCCACTGGTCGCGCCTGCCGCTGATCGTGATGACGACGTGCTGACCAAGGCGCAGTCGCACATGGCCGCCGGTCGCCTGAATCAGGCGGCTGCGTTGCTGGAAGATGGCATCAAGCAGGAGCCTCAGCGCAGTGACCTGCGTCTGAAGCTGATGGAAGTCTATGGCCAGCAGGGCGACCGCGACGCGTTCGTGGCCCAGGAGCGTCAGCTCGTGGCCAACGGCGAAAACTTCGCCCGTGTCGAAGAGCTGAAAAGCCGCTTCCCGGCCATGGCGGTCGTCGTGGCGGGTGGTCTGGCTGCTGCGGCCGTCGCTGCCGAACTGGACGCCGAATACGTCAAAGAGCTGTTGATGGACGAGTCCGAAGAGCCGGCGCCGGCACTGGCCGATGACGACTTCGACAGCGCGTTTGATTTGAGTCTGGATGATCTGGAAAACGTCGTTCCTGTGGTGGCTGCGCCTGAGCCGACGCCTGAGCCAGAACCAGAGGCTTTGGCCGAACTGGATGAATTCCCGCTGGACGACGACCTGAGCTTTGAGTCGGTGTTGCAGCAACAGACTGAAATCAAGGAAAACCTCGACGACCTGTCGGACTTCGATCTGGACATGGACCTCGGTGCCGATCCGTCGCCAGGGATCCTCGATGAAGACGATTTCCTGTTGAGCCTGGATGACGACGTCAAGGACTTGCCTGCCGTGGAAGTGCCAGCCGCCGCTCCTGAGGTCGCGCTGGATGATCTGGAGCTGCCGGCGGATTTCGATCTGTCGCTGGCCGATGAAATGGACGCTCCGGATGCATTTGCCGCTGAGCTGGATGACGTCAACGCCGAGCTGGATCGTCTGTCGCAGAGCATTAGCGAGCCGACCTTCACTGCCGAAGACGCATTGGCTTCCGCCGCTGATGAGCCGGAATTCGATTTCCTCTCCGGCACCGACGAAGTCGCCACCAAGCTCGATCTGGCCCAGGCCTACATCGACATGGGCGACGCCGACGGCGCGCGGGACATCCTCAATGAGGTGGTCAGCGAAGGTGATGCGGGTCAGAAGAGCGAAGCCAAGGAAATGCTTTCGCGTCTGGCTTGAGTGATCGGTAAGGCATAAACAAAACGGCAGCCCATTGAGGCTGCCGTTTTTGTTTCAGCAATGTATTGATAGTCACAGTGGCATAGCCATCGCGAGCAGGCTCACTCCCACAAGGAAATCAGAGGACCCTGTGGGAGCGAGCCTGCTCGCGATGGGGCCATATCAAACAGCACAAATGGCTAAAACTGTCAGGCCAGCAAATCCTCATAAAACGCACCAAACGGCCGGGTAGGGTGGGCGATCTGGATTTCCAGAATCCATAACCCCACATTCGGACATTCCTCGAAATTCCCCAGATCCCCGGCACGATAAATCGCATGGGGGAAATCACTGACCCGGTGTCCCTTGATTTCCAGGTTCAGCTTCCAGCCCATCGCCGTCGCCTGTTCGTCGGCGTAGCGATACAGCTCGGGACCGGCCACCTGCCGGGTTCGCCAGTAATCGTGAACCTGATCGAACAAGGTCTTCGCGGCCGTCGCGCACGCCTTCATCTCGGAGTCGTCACCGACGACGAACGTTGCGCCGGAGTCGCCTTCATGGCGATCCCAGACCACGCCGAGGTCGATAAAGAAAATGTCGTTCTCGGCCAGTACCGGATCGCCTTCGGAGCGTTGCTTGAAGGTTTTCAGAGTGTTTTCGCCAAAGCGGATCTTTGACGGGTGCCAGATGCGGTCCATTCCCAGTTCGTTTAATACCTCAAGGCTCATGGCCAGCGCCTCGGACTCACGCATGCCGGGTTTGATGCGTCGGGCCATTTCGTCGATGGCTTCCCACGTCTTGCGTTTGGCGTGCAGCATGCCTTCCAGGCTGTACGCCAGGCCGACGGCTTCTTTGAGAGGTGCATTCATCATCAGGTCTCGGTGGTGTTCTGTTTTTTTTCGTTGTGTAGTTATCTATATAGCGAAGTCTGTATGGACACTGCAACGGCACAAACGACACACGCCTCTGGCGTCCCGGTCCGGCGGCCTTATAATGCCCGCCTTTGCGTAGATCAGCAGGCTGTCACTCCTTGGCAAATATAGATAACCCGGCCGCCGAAATGGCGGCCGACGGCTTTTTCCGCATCGCGTTGGGCGTTGAATACAAAGGCTCTCGCTATCGCGGCTGGCAGCGTCAGGCCTCCGGCGTGCTCACGGTGCAGGAAACCCTGGAAAACGCCTTGTCCAAAGTTGCCGACTCACCCGTGTCGCTGCTGTGCGCCGGGCGCACGGACGCCGGCGTGCATGCCTGCGGGCAGGTGGTGCATTTCGACACACAGGTCGAGCGGTCGATGAAAGCCTGGGTCATGGGCGCCAACATCAACTTACCCCACGACGTCAGCGTCAGTTGGGCCAAGGTCATGCCGGCGCATTTCCATGCGCGGTTCAAGGCCATCGCCCGGCGCTATCGCTACGTGATCTACAACGATCAGATCCGTCCGGCGCACCTGAACGAAGAAATTACCTGGAATCACCGTCCGCTCGACGTCGAGCGCATGGCTGAGGCTGCGCAATACCTGGTCGGCACCCACGATTTCAGCGCTTTTCGCGCTGGCCAGTGCCAGGCCAAATCGCCGGTCAAGGAGCTGCATCACCTGCGCGTCACGCGTCACGGCAAGATGATCGTGCTGGATATCCGCGCCAGCGCCTTCCTGCACCACATGGTGCGTAACATTGCCGGTGTATTGATGACCATCGGCGCCGGTGAGCGTCCGGTGGAGTGGATGAAGGAAGTGCTGGAGAGTCGCATTCGCCGTTCCGGCGGGGTAACGGCGCATCCATTCGGCCTGTATCTGGTGCAGGTCGAGTACCGCGACGAGTTCGAATTGCCTGAACGTTACATTGGCCCACACTTCCTGACCGGTTTCACCGAACTTGACGGCTGACGCCCTCGAACGCATTTGTTACCATCCGGGACTTTCTCGGATTTACCCTGAGGTTTTATCGACATGTCAGCCGTTCGCAGCAAGATTTGCGGGATTACCCGCATAGAAGATGCGTTGGCGGCGGTCGAGGCCGGGGCTGATGCCATCGGGTTTGTGTTTTACGCCAAGAGCCCGCGGGCTGTGACGTTCCAGCAAGCGCGCGACATCATCAAGGCGTTGCCGCCGTTCGTGACGACCGTGGGTTTGTTCGTCAACGCCAGCCGTTGCGAGTTGGGAGAGTTGCTCGACGCCGTGCCGCTGGACCTGTTGCAGTTCCATGGCGACGAAACCGCTGCCGACTGTGAAGGCTGGCATCGGCCGTACATCAAGGCGCTGCGGGTCAAGGCGGGCGACGACATTGCGGCGGCATGCAATGCGTTTCCAAGTGCCAGCGGTATCCTGCTGGACGCCTACGTTGAAGGCGTCCCTGGCGGAACCGGCGAAGCGTTCGACTGGTCTCTGATACCGCAAGGCTTGAGCAAGCCGATCATCCTGGCGGGCGGTTTGACGCCGGATAACGTCGGCGAAGCGATTGCCCGGGTTCGGCCTTACGCCGTGGACGTCAGTGGTGGAGTAGAGGCGAGCAAAGGCATCAAGGATCACGCAAAGATTCAGGCATTCATTAACGCAGTACGCAGCAGCAAGTAGTTGATGTGACGGCTGGCAGACTGCCGCCGTCCCAAAATGCACTGCGCTGCACAAAGCAGGCACGGCTGAGGATTGATGGGTTGTACGCAGGTCACGCTTCACTGACCCGGCCACCCACCGATCATCGCCACACACATGAATTTAGCTCAAGGGCATACGCGGGGCTGCGAACCAGAGCGTTCGGGCCGCCGGTACTGGAGAAAGAAAGCATGAGCAACTGGTTAGTAGACAAACTGATCCCTTCGATCATGCGTTCCGAGGTCAAGAAGAGCTCGGTGCCTGAAGGTCTGTGGCACAAATGCCCGTCTTGCGAGGCTGTGCTGTATCGTCCGGAGCTGGAAAAGACCCTGGATGTTTGCCCGAAGTGCAACCACCACATGCGTATCGGCGCCCGCGCCCGTATCGACATCTTCCTCGACGCCGAAGGCCGCAGCGAGCTGGGTGCGGACCTGGAGCCAGTCGACCGTCTGAAATTCCGTGACGGCAAGAAGTACAAGGACCGCCTGACCGCTGCGCAAAAGCAGACTGGCGAGAAAGACGCACTGATCTCCATGAGCGGCACCCTGCTGGGCATGCCAGTGGTGGTTTCGGCCTTCGAATTCTCCTTCATGGGCGGTTCCATGGGTGCGATCGTCGGTGAGCGCTTCGTACGCGCCGCCAACTACGCCCTGGAAAACAAATGCCCGATGATCTGCTTCGCCGCTTCCGGTGGTGCGCGGATGCAGGAAGCGCTGATTTCCCTGATGCAAATGGCCAAGACCTCTGCGGTACTGGCGCGTCTGCGTGAAGAAGGCATCCCGTTCATCTCCGTGCTGACAGATCCGGTCTACGGCGGCGTCTCCGCCAGCCTGGCGATGCTTGGTGACGTGATCGTCGGTGAGCCGAAAGCCCTGATCGGCTTCGCCGGTCCACGCGTGATCGAGCAAACCGTTCGCGAAAAGCTGCCGGAAGGCTTCCAGCGCAGCGAATTCCTGCTGGAGCACGGTGCGATCGACATGATCATTCACCGTCAGGAACTGCGTCCGCGCCTGGGTAACCTGCTGGCGCAACTGACCGGCAAGCCGACGCCGAAATTCGTTGCCGCGCCAATCGAGCCGATCGTCGTTCCGCCGGTGCCTGCAAACATATGACCCAACGCACCCTTGGCGAGTGGCTCGCCTACCTTGAGCAGTTGCACCCTTCGGCCATCGACATGGGCCTTGAGCGCTCGCAACAGGTAGCGTCCCGCATGGGGCTGGGCAAGCCGGCGCCTCGGGTGATCACGGTCACCGGCACCAACGGCAAGGGTTCCACCTGCGCATTCGTGGCTTCATTGCTGCGGGCGCAGGGTCTGAAGGTTGGTGTCTACAATTCTCCGCACCTGCTGCGTTACAACGAGCGGGTGCAGGTCAACGGCGTCGAAGCGACGGATGCCGAGCTGTGCGAGGCCTTTGCTGCGGTAGAGGCAGGGCGTGGCGAAACCTCCCTGACTTACTTCGAAATGGGCACCCTGGCGGCGTTCTGGCTGTTTCAACGGTCAGCGCTGGATGCCGTGGTGCTGGAAGTCGGTCTGGGCGGGCGGCTGGACACGGTCAACGTGGTGGATGCCGACATGGCGCTGGTGACCAGCATCGGCGTGGATCACGCGGATTATCTGGGCGACACCCGTGAGTCAGTGGCCTATGAAAAGGCCGGCATCTTCCGCCAGGGCGCGCCTGCGCTCTGTGGCGACCTGAATCCTCCTCAACCTCTGCTGGACAAGGCGCGCGAGCTGGCTTGCCCGTTTTTCCTGCGGGGACGCGATTTTGACCTTGGTGTCACCGATCACAACTGGCAATGGCGCGGTCTTGACGCTCAAGGGCGTGTAGTCGAGTTGCATGATCTGCCGTTGCTCGATCTGCCGATGGAAAACGCCGCGCTGGCGTTGCAGGCGTACCTGTTGCTTGGTTTGCCTTGGGTCGATGCGCAGATTATTGATGCGCTGAAAGCCACGCGGGTGGTCGGTCGCCTCGACCGCCGCCAGTTCGACTGGCAGGGCAAGCGTCTGAACCTGTTGCTGGATGTGGGGCATAACCCTCACGCCGCCGAGTACCTGGCCCGTCGTTTGGCGAGCCGACCACCGGCCGGCAAGCGTCTGGCGGTGTTTGGATTGCTGGCGGACAAGGATCTGGATGGTGTTGTCGGCGAATTGAATGCTAGTGTCCAGCACTGGGCTGTTGCGCCGCTGGATTCTCCGCGGGCGCGACCGGTCGCCGATTTGCACGGGGTGTTGCACAACCTTGGTGCTTCAGTCGCGTCCTATGACAGCGTGGCCGCCGCCCTGGAAGGGCAGTGCGCGCTGGCGACGAGCGACGACGAAATTCTGTTGTTCGGATCATTTTATTGTGTTGCCGAGGCCCTTGAATGGCTGGCCCGGCGCTCCACGGAGGAAGCGGCAAATGGCATTGCTGGATAAGGCTTACAAACAGCGCATGGTCGGCGCCCTGGTGCTGGTGGCGCTGGCGGTGATTTTCCTGCCGATGCTGTTTTCCCGTCAGGATGAGCAGCGTCAGGTGACGGTCGAAGCGCCAGCCGCCCCGCAAGCGCCTTCGGTGCCGCAGGTGCAGGTTGAGCCGGTGGCGGTGCCTGAGCCGCAAGTCTTGCCGCAGGAGCCTGTGCCGAGTGATGACGACATCGCGCAGCAGGAAGAGCCCGTAATGCCGAACGCGCCGACTGCACCCGTCGCGCCTGCGCCTGCCGCAAAACCGGTAACGCCGCCTCCGGCACCGGCTCCGGTCAACAAACCGACGACTGCGCCGAGCCAGCCGATTACCGCCGCACCGGGTAAGCCGGATACTACTCAAAGCCGCGTCGACGCCAATGGCCTGTCGGTCAGCTGGTCGGTGCAACTGGCCAGCCTGTCGAGCCGTGCCAGCGCAGAAAACCTGCAAAAAACCCTGCGTAGCCAAGGCTACAATGCCTACATTCGCACGGCTGACGGCAAGAATCGGGTGTTCGTAGGGCCGTTGATCGAGCGTGCGGAAGCCGATCGTCTGCGTGACTTGTTGAACCGCCAGCAGAACCTCAAGGGTTTTGTGGTGCGCTTCCAGCCTGAGCGCGGTTGAAAACTATCGACCCGATTTGAAATGCACTGACAATCGCAGCTTACCGATAAGCATGGGCTCTGCTAAAATGCGCCGCCTTATCCGTCTGTAGGCTGCACTGTGCCATTTACCTGGGTTGACTGGGCGATCGTTGCAATCGTCGCCATCTCCGCATTGATCAGTCTGAGCCGCGGCTTCGTCAAAGAAGCATTATCGCTGGTGACCTGGATCATCGCAGGAGTCGTCGCCTGGATGTTCGGTGGTGCATTGTCCGAATACCTCGCCGGATACATCGAAACGCCATCGGCACGTGTGATCACGGGCTGCGCAATAATGTTTGTCGCCACGCTGATCGTAGGCGCAATGATCAATTATCTTATCGGCGAATTGGTTCGCGTCACCGGGTTGTCCGGGACCGATCGATTCCTCGGCATGGCCTTCGGCGCCGCGCGTGGCGTGTTGCTGGTGGTCGTGGCGGTCGGGCTGTTGAGCCTGGGGCCGGTACAGCAGGACGGGTGGTGGCAACAGTCGCAACTCGTGCCAAAATTTCTATTGGTCGCAGACTGGTCCAAAAACCTGATTCTCGGGTGGAGCAGTCAGTGGCTTGCCAGCGGTATCAGCGTACCCGCTGAAATACCGTTCAAGGAGCACCTCTTGCCGACGGCCAAAACGCCTCAGTGAGTTGTGTTCAGTTCAGATCCATTAAGTAGGGGTTGCGTCGCATGTGTGGCATCGTCGGTATCGTCGGTAAGTCGAACGTCAATCAGGCGCTGTATGACGCGCTAACCGTCCTCCAGCACCGCGGCCAGGACGCTGCCGGTATCGTGACCAGCCATGACGGCCGGTTATTCCTGCGCAAGGACAATGGCCTGGTGCGTGACGTGTTCCATCAGCGTCACATGCAGCGTCTGGTCGGTCACATGGGCATTGGCCATGTGCGTTACCCGACCGCGGGCAGCTCGACCTCGGCCGAAGCTCAACCGTTCTACGTCAACTCGCCTTACGGCATCACCCTGGCGCACAACGGTAACCTGACCAACGTTGAACAGCTGGCCAAGGAGATTTACGAATCTGACCTGCGCCACGTCAACACCAATTCCGATTCGGAAGTGCTGCTCAACGTGTTCGCGCACGAACTGGCCCAGCGTGGCAAGTTGCAGCCTACCGAAGAAGACGTGTTCGCTGCCGTCACTGACGTGCACAACCGTTGCGTCGGTGGTTACGCTGTCGTGGCGATGGTGACCGGTTACGGCATCGTCGGTTTCCGCGACCCGCACGGCATCCGTCCGATCGTTTTCGGTCAGCGTCACACCGACGAAGGCGTCGAGTACATGATCGCCTCCGAAAGCGTGTCCCTGGACGTGCTCGGTTTCACCCTGATTCGCGACCTGGCACCGGGCGAAGCGGTCTACATCACTGAAGACGGCAAGCTGCACACCCGTCAGTGCGCGACCAACCCGTCCCTGACTCCGTGCATCTTCGAACACGTCTACCTGGCGCGTCCGGACTCGATCATTGACGGTGTCTCGGTTTATAAAGCCCGTCTGCGCATGGGTGAGAAGCTCGCCGAGAAGATCCTGCGCGAGCGTCCGGATCACGACATCGACGTGGTTATCCCGATTCCGGACACCAGCCGTACCGCTGCGCTGGAGCTGGCGAACCACTTGGGCGTCAAGTTCCGCGAAGGCTTCGTGAAGAACCGTTATATCGGCCGGACCTTCATCATGCCGGGCCAGGCGGCACGGAAAAAATCCGTACGCCAGAAACTCAACGCCATCGAACTGGAATTCCGCGGCAAGAACGTGATGCTGGTGGATGACTCGATCGTTCGCGGCACCACTTGCAAGCAAATCATCCAGATGGCCCGCGAAGCTGGCGCAAAAAACGTCTACTTCTGCTCCGCGGCACCGGCCGTTCGCTACCCGAACGTCTACGGCATCGACATGCCGAGCGCCCACGAGCTGATCGCCCATAACCGTTCGACCCAGGACGTCGCGGATCTGATCGGCGCAGACTGGCTGATCTATCAGGACTTGCCTGACTTGATCGAAGCGGTCGGTGGCGGCAAGATCAAGATCGACAAGTTCGATTGCGCGGTGTTCGACGGCCAGTACGTGACCGGCGACGTCGACGAGGCTTACCTGAACAAGATCGAGCAGGCACGCAACGATGCCTCCAAGGTCAAGACGCAGGCAGTCAGCGCGATCATTGATCTGTACAACAACTGAGTAAACGCGCGGCCTGTAGGAGCGAGGCTTGCCCGCGAAGCTTTTGGTGTTCCCAAAGGCCCCTTCGCGGGCAAGCCATGCTCCTACAGGCCGTTTTTGTATCTATTAGCGAGTAGGGCAAGGAGTGACAGCATGAGTCAGGATTGGGATGCCGGTCGGCTGGACAGCGACCTCGAAGGCGTAGCGTTCGATACCCTGGCCGTACGCGCCGGTCAGCACCGCACGCCGGAAGGCGAACACGGTGATCCGATGTTCTTCACTTCCAGCTATGTATTCCGTACCGCCGCCGACGCGGCCGCACGTTTTGCCGGGGAAGTGCCGGGCAACGTTTACTCGCGCTACACCAACCCGACCGTGCGCGCGTTCGAAGAGCGCATTGCCGCTCTGGAAAGCGCCGAGCAAGCCGTGGCCACCGCCACTGGCATGGCCGCCATCATGGCGGTGGTGATGAGTCTGTGCAGCGCCGGCGATCATGTGCTGGTCTCGCGCAGCGTGTTCGGTTCGACCATCAGCCTGTTCGAGAAGTACTTCAAGCGCTTCGGCATCGAAGTCGATTACGTGCCTCTGGCGGATCTGTCCGGCTGGGACGAGGCGATCAAGGCCAACACCAAGTTGCTGTTTGTCGAGTCGCCGTCCAATCCACTGGCCGAGCTGGTGGATATCGCCGAACTGGCGAAAATCGCTCACGCCAAAGGCGCGATGCTGGTGGTCGACAACTGCTTCTGCACGCCTGCGCTGCAGCAGCCGCTGAAGATGGGCGCGGACATCGTCGTGCACTCGGCGACCAAGTTCATCGACGGCCAGGGCCGTTGCATGGGCGGCGTAGTGGCCGGTCGCAGCGAGCAGATGAAAGAAGTGGTCGGCTTCCTGCGCACCGCCGGGCCAACCTTGAGCCCGTTCAACGCATGGATCTTCCTCAAAGGCCTGGAAACCCTGAACCTGCGCATGAAGGCGCACTGCGCCAATGCCCAGCAACTGGCCGAGTGGCTGGAGCAGCAGGACGGTATCGAGAAAGTCCATTACGCCGGCCTGAAAAGCCATCCGCAACACGCGTTGGCACAGCGTCAGCAGAAAGGTTTCGGCGCCGTGGTGAGTTTCGAGGTCAAGGGCGGTAAAGAGGGCGCGTGGCGCTTTATCGATGCAACCCGATTGATTTCGATCACCGCCAACCTTGGCGACAGCAAGACCACCATCACCCACCCGAGCACCACCTCCCACGGCCGTCTGGCGCCGCAAGAGCGTGAAGCAGCGGGCATTCGTGACAGCCTGATCCGCATTGCGGTCGGTCTGGAAGACGTGGCCGACCTGCAGGCTGATCTGGCGCGCGGGTTGGCTGCCTTGTGATCGAGTTGTCCACATCGTCCGCTTCCAATGGTCGCGTTGCACTGGTCACCGGTGCTGCGCGAGGCATTGGTTTGGGGATTGCGGCCTGGCTGATCAGCGAAGGCTGGCAGGTGGTGCTGACGGACCTGGATCGGGTGCGTGGTTCGAAAGTGGCGAAGGTGCTGGGCGACAACGCCTGGTTCATCGCCATGGACGTCTCGAACGAAGGGCAGGTGGCGTTGGGTGTCGCCGAAGTGCTGGGGCAGTTCGGGCGTCTGGATGCGCTGGTGTGCAACGCGGCAGTGGCCGATCCGCATAACATCACCCTGGAAAGCCTCGATCTGGCTTACTGGAATCGGGTGCTGGCGGTAAACCTCAGCGGGCCGATGCTGTTGGCCAAGCACTGTGCGCCGTACCTGCGTGCTCACAGCGGTGCGATCGTCAACCTGGCCTCGACCCGCGCCGGGCAGTCAGAACCCGACACGGAGGCCTATGCGGCGAGCAAGGGCGGACTGCTGGCCTTGACTCACGCCTTGGCAATCAGTCTTGGGCCGGAAATTCGCGTCAACGCCGTCAGCCCTGGCTGGATCGATGCGCGAGACCCTGGGGTGCGGCGTGCCGAACCCCTCACCGAAGCTGACCATGCGCAGCATCCGGCGGGCAGGGTAGGGACGGTCGAGGACGTGGCGGCGATGGTTGCCTGGTTGCTGTCGAAGAATGCGGGTTTCGTCACGGGCCAGGAGTTTGTGGTCGATGGCGGCATGACCAAGAAGATGATTTACAGCGAATAGCAGTGCGGGGGCGGTCTTCTGCATTGATGCCGAATGTGCCGGCCTCTTCGCGAGCAGGCTCGCTCCCACATTAAAAACGCGGCCCACTGTGGGAGCGAGCCTGCTCGCGAAGCGGTCTGACGGCCGCGCACATCCCCGGGGATGACACGATTTTGTCTTTTTCAGAAAAACTTCAATCCTGCTATTGACTTAGCTTCGTTAGGTGCGTAAATTTCGCGGCCTCAGAGAAGCAAAGGGTGATTAGCTCAGCTGGGAGAGCGTCTGCCTTACAAGCAGAATGTCGGCGGTTCGATCCCGTCATCACCCACCACTTCTTGAGACTCTTGCGAAAGCAGGAGGGAAGCTGAAAAGCCTCCACCGACGCGCAGCGGTAGTTCAGTCGGTTAGAATACCGGCCTGTCACGCCGGGGGTCGCGGGTTCGAGTCCCGTCCGCTGCGCCATATTTTCCAAGTCAGGTTTATCCCTGATTTGAGATTGAAAGAGAGATTGAAAAGTCTCGAAGCTTCAATCAGACGAGTTAGGACGCAAGTCCAAAGCGATACGCAGCGGTAGTTCAGTCGGTTAGAATACCGGCCTGTCACGCCGGGGGTCGCGGGTTCGAGTCCCGTCCGCTGCGCCATATCTGCCTCAAGGCCCACTGAACGCCTTGGAGCTACGAAGAAGCCTCTGGTGATCTTCGAGTCGATAGCAAAGACCCTGGTCGAAAGACCGGGGTTTTTTGTGTCTGAAATTTGGCTTTTATGCCACTTCACGCTTACCCATATGACCTTTCTGCACGTCCGCTGCATAAAGGGCTTCCTTCGTAGCTCTGACATTAATTAGAATCACTCTCATTTACGATAACTCCTTGGCACAGGGCTTCTTGAGATGAGTGATGCAGCGATGCCGAAGGAGCAAACCCTCCACGACCTGTACCGCGATCACCGTGGCTGGCTGGAAGGCTGGTTGAGAAGGCGCATGGGCAACGGCTGTGATGCGGCGGATTTGAGCCAGGATACGTTTCTGCGTGTGCTCGCCAGCTCTCAGCGCATCGCTGACTTGCAAGAGCCCCGTGCCTATCTGCTGACCGTCGGCAAACGCCTGCTGAGCAATTTCTACCAGCGTCGCAGCCTTGAGCAAGCCTATCTGGCAGCGTTGGCGTCGATGCCTGAAGACTGTGCGCCATCACCCGAACAGCGCTGGCTTCTGCTGGAAACCCTGCAAGCACTGGATGAGCTGCTCGACGGACTGCCAAGGGCGGTGCGCCGGGCGTTTCTCTGGAGTCAGCTCGAAGGCTTGAACTACCAGCAAATCGCCGAGCGCCTGCGGGTGTCGGAGCGCACGATCAAACGTTACATGGCGCAAGCCTACGAGCATTGCCTGTTGGTGGAACTGTGAACAGTCAGTCTTCATCCGATCCCCGTCAGGCCGTCCGGGCTGCCGCGCAATGGCTTGCGTTGCTCGAGTCTGGTGGCGCCAATGAGCAGGACCGCGCGAACTTGCAGCGTTGGCGCGACACCTGCGCCAGTCACGAGCAGGCCTGGCAGAAGGCCCAGGCCTTGCGTCAGCGTTTCGCCGATCTGCCGTCGGCGCTGGCGCTGAGCAGCCTGGACCGTCCTGATCCGGGCCGACGCGCAGTGCTGAGGCGCGCATTGGGCGCCGTGGCGTTGGTGCCGACGGCTTGGCTGATCAGTCGACAATTGCCTCTGGACGTCTGGCGTGCCGACCTGCACACCGCCACTGGCGAGCGCAAAAAGGTGCAGCTCGCCGATGGCAGTTCCCTGCAGCTCAACACCGCCAGTGCCGTCGATGTGGATGTGCAGAACCGCCGCGTGAAGCTGATAGAAGGCGAGCTGTCGCTGAAGGTGCCGGGCATTGCGCCGCTGACGATCCAGACGAAGTTCGGCAACGTTATCCTCAGTCAAAGCGAAGTCTGCGTGCGCCAGGAGGCATGGGGCTGTCGGGTGTCGGTGTTCAACGGTAGCGTGCAGTTGCAGCCCCTGCATGGGGCGGCACTGGCATTGCGCGAGGGGCAGCAGGTCAGCCTTGAAGCGGCGGGTGTCGGCGCGATCACGCCATTCGATGCGCTTGCGCCGGGTTGGCGTGAAGGCGTGCTGATGGCGAAGAACCAGCCGCTGGGGGATTTCCTGCGCGAACTCGGCACTTACCGACCGGGCGTTCTGCGCTGGGAGCCTGAACTGGAAAGCCTGCGTGTCACCGGCAGTTTCCGTCTCGACGACACGGATCGCGTCCTCGCGCTGCTTGCAGCCAGTCTGCCGTTGGAGGTGCATTCCCGAACCCGCTACTGGGTCACGTTGCTGCCGCGCAAAAATAGTGTGTAAAGCCTGTCCCCTTTTTTCGACTCGCTTGTCATTCAAGGCATGTGAACGAATCAAGAGAGCAAATTCAATGCCTGCACCTTGTTATCCGCGTCTGCGTCCGTTGTTGCACCTGAGCCTGCTGCTTGGCCTGAGTGCCAGTCCATTGTTCGTAACCACAAGCTGGGCCGAAGAGAGTGCCCGACGCAATTATCAGGTGCCTGCCGGCAGCCTGAGTGATGCGCTTACCCGTTTCGCCGGGTTGTCCGGGGTCAATCTCTCGGTTGACCCGGCGCTGGTCAGCGGTCGCAACAGCAACGGCCTGTCCGGCGAATACGCGGTCGAGGAGGGCTTTGCGCGACTGTTGCAGGGTTCCGGTCTGCAGTTGCAAGCGGTGGGCGAGCAGGCGTACATCCTGACCCCGGCGCCAGAAGGCAGCAGTCTGCAACTGGCCCCGACCTCGATTCTCGGTGCCACCGGCGGAGCGGATGGCGAGGTGTATGCGGGCGGTCAGGTTGCGCGTCGCGGCTCGCAAGGTTTGCTGGGCTCGAAAGACTTCATGGAAACGCCGTTCAGCATGACCACCTACACCAGCGAGGCGGTCAAGAACTTGCAGGCGCGCACCCTGGGCGAGCTGATCGCCAGCGATCCTTCCGTTCGCGCCACCAACCCGGCCGGTGGGCGCTATGAGCAGTTCACCATTCGCGGGTTCAGCCTGTTCAACAGTGATGTCGCCTACAACGGCCTCTACGGCGTTTTGCCGACCTATACGATCGACATGGAAATGGCCGACCGCGTCGATATTCTCAAAGGCCCGAGCCAGCTCATTAACGGCATCTCGCCGCGAGGTGCCGTGGGTGGCGGGATCAACGTGGTGCCCAAACGCGCGACCGACAAGCCGATCACTTCGTTTACCGGCAACTACGCGTCCGACAGCCAGACCGGCGGTGCCGTGGATATCGGCAGGCGCTTTGGTGAAGACAACAAGTTCGGCATTCGTTTCAACGGCGTAAAACAGTCCGGCGACACCGAATGGGATCACCAGAATGTCGACCGCGAGATGGCCGTACTGGGGCTGGATTTTCGCGGTGAGCGTCTGCGACTCTCGACCGACCTGGGGCGCACCGAACGCGATACAGACGCCCCGCAGGAGCGCGTGCAAGTTGGCGCCACCGCGCAGGTTCCGCATGCCAGCGATGTCCGCCACAACTATGCGCAGCCCTGGAGCAAGGCGAGTACCAACGACACGTTCGGCACGGTGAACGGTGAGTTCGATGTCAGCGATAACGTGATGCTGTACGGCGGTGTGGGCGCGCGCGAAAGCAATCATGACTTCCTCCGTCATGCCGTTGCGGTCACCAACAACCGGGGTGACTTCAGCGTTCAACCCCGTGACTTCACCCGTGACGAAAGTGTCCGGACGGCTACCGCCGGGGTGCGCAACTGGTTCCATACCGGGCCCGTGAGTCACGAGGTCAACCTGGCGGCCAGCTATTTCTACATGGACTTTGAAAATGGCGGCGCCCGTTATGCCACGGCCAACAGCAACCTCTATAACCCGGTAGTAACGCCGACGCCTGTCAGGCCCACTCGACTCGATTCGAAGGTCTACACCGAGAACCGCTTCAGCGGTCTGGCGCTGTCCGACACGCTGGGGTTCTTCGATGATCGCCTGTTGCTGACCCTCGGCGCCCGCTGGCAGCGGGTGAAGGTTGATGACTGGACTGACAATGTCAAAGGCGACACGGCCTACGATGAAGAAAAGGTTTCGCCGTCGGGCGGCATCCTCTTCAAGGCAACCGACAAGCTGTCGCTGTACGCCAACTACATGGAAGGCTTGAGCCAGGGCAAGATCGCGCCATCGACTTCAGTGAACGAGGACGAAATCTTCCCGCCGTTTATCAGCCGTCAGGTCGAGGTTGGCGCCAAGTATGACGCAGGTGCGTTTGCCGTCACCGCCGCAGTGTTCCGGATCAAGCAGCCGGCCTATGAAACCAACGCCACGACCCGCGTCTTCGGCCCGAACGGCAAGCGCCAAAACGAAGGTGTGGAACTGAGTGTGTTCGGTGAGCCGCTCAAGGGTTTCCGCCTGCTTGGCGGTGTCATGTACATCGACAGCGAGTTGACCAACACCGCCAACGGCACCTTCGACGGTAACCGTGCGCCAGCGACGCCGGAATACAACGTCAACCTCGGCGCCGAGTGGGATGTGCCGACCATGCAGGGGCTGACGCTGACCAGTCGCGGCATCTATTCCAGCTCGCAGTATCTGGACCAGTCCAACGTCAAGGAAATCGATTCGTGGGAGCGTTTTGATGTAGGCGCCCGCTATGCGTTCAAGGTCGAGGAAAAGAACATCACCTTGCGCGCCAACATCGAGAACGTGGCGGGCAAGCGCTACTGGAGTTCGGCCGGTGCTTCGGATGACAGCGAGCCGGGATTGACGCTGTCGACGCCGCGCACGTACTTGCTTTCGGCGACTGTCGATTTCTGAATCGAACCTGTGGGAGCGAGCACGCTCGCTCCCACACAATATTGCGGTATTGCTTAGTAACCGAACTTGTCTCGCAATCCGTAGTACCAGGCGCCCAGCGCCGCAAACGGTGTGCGCAGCAATTGCCCGCCGGGGAAAGGGTAGTGCGGCAAGTCGGCAAACGCGTCAAAACGCTCAGCCTGACCGCGCAACGCTTCGGCCAACACTTTGCCCGCCAGGTGCGTGTACGTCACGCCGTGACCACTGCAACCCTGGGAGTAGTAGATGTTGTCGCCCAGGCGTCCGACCTGCGGAAGACGCGACAGGGTCAGCAGGAAATTGCCGGTCCAGGCGTAATCAATCTTCACGTCCTTGAGCTGCGGGAAAGCCTTGAGCATCTTCGGTCGGATGATCGCTTCAATATTCGCCGGGTCCCGCGCGCCGTACACCACGCCACCGCCGAAAACCAGGCGCTTGTCGCCGGTCAGACGGTAATAGTCGAGCAGGTAGTTGCAGTCTTCGACACAGTAATCCTGCGGCAACAGGCTCTTGGCCAACGCTTCGCCCAATGGCTCGGTGGTAATCACCTGCGTTCCACACGGCATCGACTTGGCTGCCAATTCCGGCACCAGATTACCGAGGTACGCGTTGCCCGCCACGATGATGAACCTGGCCCTGACCCTGCCCTGAGGCGTGTGCACTATCGGGGTTGCGCCGCGCTCGATGCGTACCGCCGGCGACTGCTCATAGATAGTGCCGCCCAACGACTCGACCGCCGCGGCTTCGCCGAGTACCAGGTTCAGCGGATGAATGTGCCCGCCGCTCATGTCGAGCATGCCGCCAACGTATTGCTCGCAGTTAACCACTTCACGAATGCGGCGTTGATCCAGCAGCTCAAGCTGCGTGTGACCAAAACGCTCCCACAGACGCTTTTGCGATTCCAGATGGCCCATCTGCTTGCCGGTGAGCGCGGCGAACACACCGCCGTCCTTCAGGTCGCACTGAATATTATATTTGGCGACCCGCTCACGAATGATCCGCCCACCCTCGAACGCCATCTGCCCCAACAACTGCGCCTGCTTGGGGCCAACGCTGCGCTCGATGACATCGATGTCGCGGCTATAACTGTTAACGATCTGGCCACCGTTACGACCCGATGCGCCGAAACCCACCTTGGCGGCTTCCAGCACCGTGACCTTGAAACCGTTTTCCAACAGAAACAGGGCAGAGGACAGACCTGTGTAACCGGCACCGATCACACAGACATCAGTCTCTACATCACCCTGCAAGGCCGGGCGCGGCGGAACCGCATTGGCCGATGCGGCGTAGTAGGACTCTGGGTAGGGTGTGTTCGCCATCCTGCTGCCTCTGTTTAATATATTTTACGAGTGCATCGATCCTACCCGAGTTAAAAATCGACCGCCAGCCACCGCAAAATCTTCCTTGCAGCCGCGAAATTAAATATTTTGCATATTCATAGGGTTAGCTCGAAAAAAGGTGTTGACACCCCTCCGGAATTCCGTAGAATGCCGCCTCACAGCAGGCACGTAGCTCAGTTGGTTAGAGCACCACCTTGACATGGTGGGGGTCGTTGGTTCGAGTCCAATCGCGCCTACCAAACAAAATCCGCTCTGCTGGGCGGTCTAGAAGGGCTCACCGAAAGGTGGGCCCTTTTTTGTTGTCTGCGATTTGAAAAACTCCCAGCTCAGAACGCCAATTCGGCACTTGCCTCCAGGTACTCGATCTTCTTTTCGTCGTGCCCCTCCTGATAGTGCTTAGTCATCCTCTCGTTCGCATGCCCCATCAACGCCTGAATGTACTCCTGTGGGAAGCTTGCTGCTCGTACAGCCATCTGAAGTGCGGATCTCGTGAAAAGAGGGGAGGCTCGCCGGCTGGCATATGGTCGTAGGCGCGCGCTGCATCCGGGGCCTTGCTGAGCTCCTTGGTCAGGTAGTCCGGGGTTGCCGACGCCCGGTGGTCCTTTGCGTCGATCTGTTCTCGGCGCCGCGCCTTGGGCTTGTAGTGGATCAGGCGTGGCGGCACCAGTGGCGACCGCTCCGTGAGCTGGAGCAGGCCAGGCAGCCTCTGAGGCTGGAGGGGGAGGGGAGGCACACATTTTTCAAGGGTGTGCCTTGGCCGGAGATTGGTATGGATTCCTGTGGCTACGTTGGACTTGTAGCCTGTCTGGCGCTTTCCAATACCCTTTTTTTAGTAAGCTTCGAAATCGGCAACTCGATGAAGACAAAGCTCCACCAAGAAAACACCATAATCAAAGAGCAAGTAATTATTAGTGTAAGCGTCAGGTTTAAATCAAAGTGATTTTTTGCGCTCAGCATGTACCAAATCACTATCGGATGGATGAGGTATGTGGAGTACGAAAAATCACCTAATTTGGTAAGTATTGAAAGTTTAGGAAGATATCTTTCTTGCGATATGATCGCGATCACGATTATTGCGCTCGGAATCCCAAGCCGCATTGGGTCATGAGTGTCGGTGTCTGGCATTAATGCTACTGCTGCAATCGATATTGCTACCAGAGGAATGGCAGCCATCGGGTTGATTCGTTTAAGTAACCCAAGCTGGTAAATGATGGAGATTATTATCCCCAGCAAGAATTCATATACTATTGGGGCCCCGTAGAATAAGAACGATCCACCCATTTTTGGCAATATGTAAGTCGATATGATAACCCCGAAAAATATCGCAGGAGCTAGAAGAGCGCGGGGCAGGAAAAGAGATAAAAAGAATATCGCATAAAAAAGCACTTCGTAATTTAGCGTCCATCCTACTGTGAGGATCGGATATATTCCTATGCCAGACGGATTTGGGGTGGGAATGAAAAAAAGACTTTTTAACAGGGATATGCTATCGACGCCCAATAAGGGCATTATGGATGGAGCCCAGTAAATCGTCGCAGCGGTAATAAGGGTGAAAATCCAGTATGCCGGTACTATTCGAGCGGCTCTTTGTATGAAAAACTCTCCAGGTGTCAACGGTCTCTGGGAGGCAGAAGTAAAAATGACAAAGCCACTGATTACGAAAAAAATATCAACCCCGATAGATCCGTATAGCGCGATGATATTTGATACTTCATTACTTTTTCCATAACCGAAAATCTGAATGTAGTGGTGGAATACTACAATCCATGCGGCGAGAGCTCTAAGAATCTGAACTGAATTTAGCATTACGATTTCATTCGAAAAAATTGAGTATACCGATAAGCGATCAAGTCCGCCTCTTCTCTGGTGGTCCCCACGGTCAATCTTCTGCTGCGGACGCCTGAGCTGCTGGAACAGACCGAGTGGGCGGCGAAGTCGGCGGCGCGGTTCTGGAATACGAGAAGCCGGAACGTGCCGGCCGATGCCGGAATTTGAGGCGCAAGCGGCGAACGAAGCCGGGGAGCGCGAAAAAGGAACAATCCCTCAACAGTCAATCAACAAAGCGATTCAAGATGGTGTCTAGTCCTGAATAAGATTTACACCTGTTTCAGGGCTGGACACTGCGATTTGCAAAGCCCTCGCCGCGCTACATCATCAGGTCGGCTCTAGCCTTCATGTAAGCCGTGGGCTTACATTTGTCGGAAGACCAAAAGCCAGGACCTGGAGCCGCCGATGGTTACTGAGCGACTTGATTAAAAGTTTTTCGGATGTCGGTGCCGAGTATTTCGGTGATCTTTTGATAGCCTTCAAAGTTCGGATGGACTGCGTTATCCCAGAAATAGCTTTGGCTGTTTGGAAGCTTCCTGAACTCGGAGCCCAAGTCGATTATTTTGCAGTCGCATCCCTCGCCATTCCACGCAAGTAACAATCTGTTCACTTCTTCGTTGTGTGCATCATGTTCGTCAAGCCGAGGAAGCAGGGTAGAGATGATGACCTGTCCGCCTTTTTCGTTCAGTGCCTTCGCAATCTCTTTCAGGTTTTCAATCGTTTTCGGTGGCGCCCAAAAATTCCAATCGTTTGTTCCTGCAAGCACAAAGTAATAATTGGATGGTTTGATTTTGTCCAGGCGGTCAATGACTTGCTGGGTATTGTTGCCACCTTCACCGGCATGTCCATAACCAACTACATCGGTGTGAGGCCCTACAAACTGCACTCCAGGCAACTCTGGGGCGAGCAGGCAACGGAAATAACGGCCGTAGCTCCACCAGGTAATCGAGTCGCCTACCATCGTCAGGGTTTTAGCGTTTTTCACGGGTTCTGTTTTAAGGGCGTAAAACTCGTAGATCCCGGTTTTTTTCGGAGCTTTTCCGGATTCCCACTCAACGTTCCCGACATAAGAAACCCCGTCAATCAGGAAAGCCTCACCCACACGGAATCTCGCAGATGATTTGCCGGAATCCATTTCATAAAGAGTGTCAAAGTCGAACACTGCATTCTTGCCAGTGATGTCGCCGGTCTCCGGCGAGAATTTGATCGCGTCGGATTTCAGCCTTTTCGTCTCAAAAGACCCAATCAGGGTTTTCCCGACGATGGTCGTGGGTTGCATCTCGCAGGCTGCTTGCGCTGTAGAGGCGCACAGCATGAGGAAAAATATTATTTTGCGCATTGGAGCGATCAGATTCATGCCGAATGATGAGCGGGAGTCTACAAGGAGAATGATCGGGTGTCTGTCACATGGCCATCATTGCAAACAAGCGCAGCGCCGGCCTGAGTGAGGATCTTCTTTGCACCTGCTTGCAGCTCGCGAATGACTTTGTTTTCTGTTCTTCGTTTGCGTCTCCCGCGTGGGGGAGGGGGCAATCCCCGATTTTATGGGCTACTACTGACAGGCTGATCCAACTCAAGCCTGACTGGAGTATCTCGATGCTTGCCCACTGGTTTTTTGCGGCGATTCATCTCTTGGCTTACGCCCTGGGTTTCTGGGCCGTACTGACCCGCGGCAGCGCTTTTCGGCGGTTGGCCGCGGGGCTGGGTGAGGCGCGCAGCGTCTTGATTGCAGATAATCTGTGGGGCATTTCAGCGGTCATTCTGCTGGTCACCGGTGGGATGCGAGCCTTTGCCGGGTACGAAAAGGGCACTGACTACTATCTTCACCAGCCATTGTTTCATCTGAAGATGACACTTTTCGTACTGATTCTGCTACTTGAAATCGCGCCGATGATCACCCTGATCAAATGGCGGATTGCGCAGGCGCGTGGCGCAGCCATTGATGCCAGTCGTGCGAAGCTGTTCGCGCGGATCAGCCATATCGAAGCGCTGCTGGTGATGTTGATGGTCGTGGCGGCCACGGGCATGGCGCGGGGAGTGACGTTTGGTTAGCCGAGTACGAATGCATACTTCCCCAGGCTTAATCCGAAACGTCCGACAGCCATGACGTGAGACATGCCGGTAGTATCGGCTTCACGTTCGGGGGTGGAGGATGCAGGAGTGATCGCTGTGCGTGAATCTTTAGCCAGCCGTGGTTCGGGGACGAACAGGCTGGCTACTGACTGCAGCAGGATTCAGGATTGCGGCTTGTCCGGGGCGGTCAGGCCTGCCTGAATGCGCTGATAGATTTCTTCGCGGTGTACCGCAACGTCTTTCGGGGCGTTGATGCCAATTCTGACTTGCTGGCCGCTTACGCCCAGAATGGTGATCGTAATGTCATCGCCAATATTTATGCTTTCACCGACTTTGCGGGTGAGTATCAGCATGGTCTTCTCCTTGATTGCTTTGTAGGGCACCTGATTCGGACAGTGCAGAGGTCGGTGGTATCTATAGATTAGTGCGAAGTTTCACGGTTTGGGTGCCTCTTTCTGACGCGCAGATGCTGCATTGATTCCCAAGGCGTAACTATACAGAGGCCGCCTCCATGATTCTCGTTGTTTTGCGCCCATTTTGCGGCACTCGAGAAGTATTCATGGGTGTTAAAATCTCCGCTTTCAGCATTCAGAGGGAAGCGTTGTGCGCAAAATGGCTTTGGTAATCGCAGTACTGGCATTGGCGGGATGCGGTGAGGATAAGCGCGCTGATGCGCCAAAGCCGCAGCCAGCCGTGGCGGCAGCGCCAGCGGCGGTATCTGCGCCGCAGTGGGATCTGGAAGTGCGAGGTGAAATAACCCAGGCTGTCAGCGACCTGAGTGGCTGGCTGATCGAGCACAGTTTCGTTTCCAGCGTGATCAAGGAAAATGGCAAGACCCGCATCCTGATGGGGCCATTCAATTCCAAAGCCGAAGCTGAAGCCAAGCAGGAAGAAGTGCGCGCGGCGCTGACCCGGGCGAAAAAACAGAACATCGAACTGCTGGTCATCGAGCATTCGGTGACTCAGTAAGGCGTCATCGGCCGCCCAAACGCTTGGGCGCCAGCAGCACGATTGAAAACGAAAAAGGCCTGGGGCTTTCAACCCCAGGCCTTTTTGTTTTCAACAAGTGCTTAGCCGCACGCTTTCATGTCCACCGGCCCGACAAACTCGTTGCCGCGCCCCATCACGCACGCCACGCTCTGATTGCGCTGACGTTCCCAGGCCTGTACCGGATAGGTTTTGTTCCATGCTTCGTACAGTTGCCGATCCTGTTTCGACAGGCGCAAACCGTACTGCTTGCTCATGTAAAAGTACGTCCGGGCGATCATGCCGCGAATGGAAGGGCGGGGCATGACCTTTTTTGCCTTGAAGTCGACCTGGGTCAGGCATGAACCGTATTGACCCGATTGCTCCGGCAACCAGCCAAAACTGAAATTGCTGCGGTCGCCATTCACCTCGCCGATGCTCGGCACCAGATTATGCAAGTCGGCCTCGGCCTTCTGGTAAGTCGGGTCGTAGCGCGTGCAGTTCTTGCGCCCGCCTTCCTGCCAGCATTGGCGCTGATGGCCGATCTGCCAGGCGGGGACAATGTGCTCCCACTCGATGCGCGAAGCGCGCTTGGCATTTTTGCGTGGCACATAACCGCAGGCCGACAGGTCCACCTTGTTGCCGGTGTATTTACAGCCGCAATAGAACTCGGTGGATTGCGGGGCGTACAGCTTCCAGGCGACTTTCTTGGCTTCGTTGAAGGTGCGCGGGGCGTCAGCTTGCGCGCCCATCGCGAAGAGCAAAAACAGCAAAGCAAAAAAACGGACACTCATTGACTCAATCTTCCTTCGGCACAACCCAGAAAATCTGCACACCGCCATCGTCGCGGTAGGCGAGGGTGACGTTGTCGTTTTCGTCGATTTCTTCGAGTAGTTGCTCCCACTCATCCACTGGCTCGTCCGGAAGTCGGAAGATCAGGGCCGCCTTGGCTTTCTGGGCGGTGGGGGAGTTGATGATTTTCTGAACGCGCATACCCATGCGTACATAGGCATCAGGAGAGGCAGAGGTGGTGGCCACGGAATTGTCCTTATTAAGCTGTACGTGCATACAGTATTTAACTGTAGGCATTTTCGCAACTGCTTAAAATTCAAGAAAATCCTCTGACAGCAGTTTTTCCCGATTGGTGTAGGACGAAGGAGATTTTTTTATCAGACAAGAGACCACTCGCCACGACCGGCGAGTGGTGAAAGCGGTGCCCGACCGGAACCGGTCGGGCGAGGGCGAATCAGTATTCCCAGAACATCCGTTGCAGCTCTTTGCTGTCATTGGTCTTGGTCAGCGCGACCATGGCCAGGATGCGAGCCTTCTGTGGGTTCAGGTCATGGGCCACAACCCAGTCGTACTTGTCGTCAGGTTGTTCGGCGTTACGCAATACGAAGCCACCGGCGTTGACGTGGGAGGAGCGAATTATTTGCACGCCATCCTTGCGCAGGGCTTGCAGGGCTGGAACCACGCGCGAAGACACCGAACCGTTGCCGGTGCCCGCGTGGATGATGGCTTTGGCGCCGGATTGAGCCAGCGCTTTGTAGGCGGTATCACTCACGTTGCCGTAGGAATAGGCGATTTCGACGTCAGGCAGGCTCTTGATGTTCTTGATGTCGAACTCCGAGTCCATGGTGTGGCGCTTGGCCGGCAGGCGGAACCAGTAGGATTTGCCTTCGACCACCATGCCGAGAGGACCCCAGGCACTTTTAAACGCCTCGGTCTTGATGTTGATCATCTTGCTGACGTCGCGACCCGACTGGATTTCATCGTTCATGGTCACCAGTACGCCTTTGCCGCGCGCGTCTTTGCTGCCGGCTACGGCCACAGCGTTGTACAGGTTCAGCATGCCGTCTGCGGACATCGCGGTGCCTGGGCGCATGGAGCCCACGACGATGATCGGCTTGTCGGTTTTTTCCACCAGGTTCAGGAAGTAGGCAGTTTCTTCCAGGGTGTCGGTGCCGTGGGTGATGACGATGCCATCGACGTCTTTGCTGTCAGCCAGTTCGGCCACGCGGCGACCCAGTTGCAGCAGGTTGTCGTTGGTAATGCTTTCGGAGGCGATCTGCATGACCTGTTCGCCGCGAACATTGGCCAATTGGCTCAGTTCTGGAACGCCGGCGATCAACTGTTCGATGCCGACTTTCGCCGCTTGATACGTCGCGCTGTTGGCGGCGCTGGCGCCCGCGCCGGCAATGGTGCCGCCGGTGGCCAGGATCACCACGTTCGCCAGTTTCTGTTTGGTTTCGACTTCTTTCGCCTGAAGGGCTGTCGGAAGGAGTAGCAGGAGGGCCAAGGCGCCCGGAACAAAAGTCTTGAAAGCAGATGTCATTATTTTTCTCTCTAGTAGTGAGACGGTGCGGATGCAGGTTCATCTAGATGCGCCCCGGACAGATCTGAATGTCTGGGGTGAATGAGAGGGAGCAGGATCTGTACCAGTCATGTCTGGAAATAAAAAATAGCTTTAACCCAATGATTTGTATCAATTATTCGGACTGTGTTGAGCGAGGTTTAAACGCCCTGTTGTCCGGTTTTCCGAATATGTTTGTTATTTGCGTTCGGCTCTCCGAAAAGGGCTACGGCTTCTGTTGAACAGGTCTTCTTGCCAGACGGCAAATCATTGCTAAAGAAACCTGCGCGCAGGTCGATGCCTCTCTGAGGGATCTTTTTTTTTCAGGAGTTCACATGTCGTTTTCGATAGGCTTTCCCAATGCAGGCGCAATCACCATCGGTGGCAAATCCACCGCAACGATCAAAGCCTTGAGCGAATCAACTTCCGAGGCTTCGACACTGGCGTTGGGTACCGAGGAGGAGGGTGGCGCCACCAAGGTCCGGACCGGCGGCGCGGTGATCGAAACGAAAACGGAAAGCGATAGCGAAAGCGGCAGCGACCAAAGCGTCGTGGTGAAGATGTTGCTCAAGCGTATGCAGGAGCTGCAGCAGCAACTGCGCGAACAACAGCAACAATTGGCGGCGGCTCAAGTGGCTAATTACCCGACACCGGAAGCCAAGACCGATGTCGTCATGTCGATTCAGGGGCAAATTGCCAACACCAGCGGGGCGCTGGCGGAAGTCACAGGCAATCTGGTCAAGGAACTGGCCAAGAGCTCCGGCTCGGGCGGTGTGATCAGCACCACGGCATAAGCGGTTTTGTTACCGCAAGCACAAACCGTGTTTTTCGGCCGTTGACAAATAGCGGCAGGGTTCGCATAGTTCGGTCTACGCAAACGTTTGCGCGGCACTGCCGATGGCTTGTTCCATCGGTTTACGCGGTGAAACTTATGCCAGCGCAAGCGTTGCTCAGAATAATCATAAGATCGGAGTGAACCCATGAAGCTGCCATTCGCTGGACGTCTTCTCGCTGTCGCTATGCTGGCTGCCGCATCCGCCGCGTTGCCTGTCTCCTCGGCCTTCGCCGACACTGAAAAACCCAAAGTCGCACTGGTCATGAAATCTCTGGCCAACGAATTCTTCCTGACCATGGAAGACGGCGCCAAGGCCTACCAGAAAGATCACTCCGCCGATTTCGACCTGATCTCCAACGGCATCAAGGACGAAACGGACACTGCGGGCCAGACACGTATCGTCGAGCAAATGATTCTGGCCAAGGTCAATGCACTGGTGATCGCACCTGCTGACTCGAAGGCCATGGTCCCGGTGATCAAGAAAGCCATCGATGCCGGCATCACCGTGGTCAACATCGATAACCAGCTGGATCCAGCGGTCGTCAAAAGCAAAAACATCAATGTTCCGTTCGTAGGTCCCGACAACCGCAAGGGTGCGCGTCTGGTGGGTGAGTACCTGGCCAAGCAGCTGAAGGCCGGTGACGAAGTCGGCATCATCGAAGGTGTGTCCACCACCACCAACGCCCAGGCTCGCACTGCAGGTTTCAAGGATGCGATGGAAGCGGCGCAGATCAAGGTCGTGTCCCTGCAATCCGGTGATTGGGAAATCGATAAAGGCAACAAGGTCGCCGCGTCGATCCTCAGCGAATACCCGCAAGTCAAAGCCCTGCTGGCCGGCAACGACAGCATGGCTGTCGGCGCAGTGTCTGCCGTGCGTGCCGCGGGCAAGGCCGGCAAGGTGCAAGTGGTCGGCTACGACAACATCAACGCCATCAAGCCGATGCTCAAGGATGGCCGTGTCCTGGCCACCGCTGACCAGTTCGCTGCCAGGCAAGCCGTGTTCGGCATCGAGACGGCGCTGAAGATCGTCAAGGGTGAGAAAGTCGACAGCGGCACCAACGGCGTAATCGAAACTCCGGTAGAGCTGGTTACCAAGTAGTCCTTCTGGCGACACAACGGTGCTCGCCCGTCCGGGCGAGCGCATGGAGAGTTTTTATGTCTGTTTGCGCTCCGAACGCTGTCCTCTCGGTCAGCGGTATCGGCAAGACCTACGCGCAGCCTGTCCTCACCGGTATCGACCTGACGCTGATACGCGGCGAAGTGTTGGCGCTGACCGGCGAGAACGGCGCCGGCAAAAGCACGCTGTCGAAGATCATTGGTGGATTGGTCGCGCCGACCACCGGCCAGATGCAATTCCAGGGGCAGGATTACCGCCCCGGCAGCCGTACCCAGGCTGAAGAACTGGGTATTCGCATGGTCATGCAGGAACTCAATCTGTTGCCGACCCTGTCGGTGGCGGAAAACCTGTTTCTCGATAACCTGCCCAGCAACGGCGGCTGGATCAGTCGCAAGCAATTGCGCAAGGCCGCGATCGAAGCCATGGCACAGGTCGGGCTCGATGCGATCGACCCGGACACCCTCGTCGGCGAACTGGGCATCGGTCACCAGCAAATGGTCGAGATCGCCCGCAACCTGATCGGCGATTGCCATGTGCTGATCCTCGACGAACCGACCGCGATGCTGACGGCCCGTGAAGTCGAAATGCTGTTCGAGCAAATCACGCGCCTGCAGGCTCGTGGCGTGTCGATCATCTATATCTCCCATCGCCTCGAAGAGCTGGCGCGGGTGGCTCAGCGCATTGCGGTGTTACGCGACGGCAATCTGGTTTGCGTCGAGCCGATGGCCAACTACAACAGTGAGCAATTGGTGACCTTGATGGTTGGCCGTGAGCTCGGTGAACACATCGACATGGGCCCGCGCAACATCGGCGCGCCGGCGTTGACGGTCAAGGGGCTGACCCGCTCCGACAAAGTGCGCGACGTCTCCTTTGAAGTGCGCTCCGGCGAGATCTACGGGATCTCCGGTTTGATCGGGGCAGGGCGCACCGAGTTGCTACGCCTGATCTTCGGCGCCGACACAGCGGACAGCGGCACGGTTGCGCTGGGTTCGCCGGCACAGGTCGTGAGCATTCGTTCGCCGGCGGACGCGGTCGGTCATGGCATTGCCCTGATCACCGAAGACCGCAAGGGTGAGGGCTTGCTGCTGACGCAATCGATCAGCGCGAATATTGCCCTGGGTAACATGCCGGAGATTTCCCGCGGCGGTTTCGTCAACAACGGTGACGAGATGTCGTTGGCCCAGCGTCAGATCGACGCCATGCGCATCCGCAGTTCCAGCCCGACGCAATTGGTCTCGGAGTTGTCCGGCGGCAATCAGCAGAAAGTCGTGATCGGCCGTTGGCTGGAACGCGATTGTTCGGTGTTGCTGTTCGACGAGCCGACTCGCGGCATCGACGTCGGCGCCAAATTCGACATCTATGCACTGCTCGGTGAGCTGACTCGTCAGGGCAAGGCGCTGGTGGTGGTGTCCAGCGACCTGCGCGAATTGATGCTGATCTGCGACCGCATCGGCGTGCTGTCGGCGGGGCGCCTGATCGAGACATTCGAGCGCGACAGCTGGACCCAGGATGACTTGCTTGCCGCTGCTTTTGCCGGCTATCAAAAACGTGATGCGCTGCTCAACGAAGCAGCGCCTAGGGATCTTCCATGAAAACTGCAACATCTGCCGGTAAACGTAGTGGCAATTTTTACGGCCTCGGCACCTATCTGGGCCTGGCCGGTGCCTTGCTGGCGATGGTCGCGCTGTTCTCGGTCCTGAGCAGCCATTTTCTGTCTTACGACACGTTCAGCACCCTGGCCAACCAGATTCCGGACTTGATGGTGCTGGCGGTCGGCATGACGTTCGTGTTGATCATCGGCGGCATCGACCTGTCGGTGGGCTCGGTGCTGGCACTCGCGGCGTCGACGGTCAGCGTGGCGATTCTCGGCTGGGGCTGGAGCGTATTGCCGGCAGCATTGCTCGGTATGGCGGCGGCCGCATTGGCAGGGACGATCACCGGTTCGATCACCGTGGCGTGGCGGATTCCTTCGTTCATCGTCTCCCTCGGCGTGCTGGAAATGGCGCGTGGTGTGGCGTATCAGATGACCGGCTCGCGCACCGCCTATATCGGTGATGCCTTTGCCTGGCTGTCCAACCCGATCGCCTTTGGCATTTCGCCGTCGTTCATCATTGCCTTGCTTATCATCTTCATTGCCCAGGCCGTGTTGACCCGCACGGTGTTCGGGCGCTACCTGATCGGTATCGGCACCAACGAAGAAGCCGTGCGTCTGGCAGGGATCAATCCGAAACCCTACAAGATTCTGGTGTTCAGTCTGATGGGGCTGCTGGCCGGTATCGCCGCGCTGTTCCAGATTTCCCGCCTGGAGGCGGCGGACCCGAATGCCGGCTCCGGCCTGGAACTGCAAGTGATCGCCGCGGTGGTGATTGGCGGCACCAGCCTGATGGGTGGGCGCGGTTCGGTCATCAGCACGTTTTTCGGGGTGTTGATCATCTCGGTACTGGCGGCCGGTCTGGCGCAGATCGGCGCAACCGAGCCGACCAAACGCATCATCACCGGCGCGGTCATCGTGGTGGCGGTGGTGCTTGATACCTATCGCAGTCAGCGCGCAAGCCGGCGGACCTGAGTCATGGCAACAATCAAGGATGTGGCAGCGCTCGCGGGGATTTCCTACACCACGGTTTCCCATGTGGTGAACAAGACCCGGCCCGTCAGCGAAGAAGTGCGGATCAAGGTCGAAGCGGCAATCAAAAGTCTCGACTACGTGCCCAGCGCCGTGGCCCGCTCATTAAAAGCCAAGACCACTGCGACCATCGGTCTGCTGGTGCCCAACAGCCTCAACCCATACTTCGCCGAACTGGCGCGCGGCATCGAGGATTACTGCGAGCGTAATGGCTATTGCGTGATCCTCTGCAATTCCGATGACAACCCGGACAAGCAACGCAGCTACCTGCGCGTGTTGCTGGAAAAGCGCATTGACGGGCTGATCGTGGCGTCGGCTGGTGGGGATGCGGTGCTGGCAGAAGGTCTGGCGGGCGTGCGCACGCCGATGGTGATTGTCGACCGTGGGCTGGAAGGGGTTGATGCGGACCTGGTGCGCATCGATCACGAGTACGGCGCTTATCTGGCGACCCGCCATCTTCTGGAATTGGGGCATCGGGACATCGCCACCATTGGCGGGCCGGCCAGTACCAGCGTCGCGCAGATGCGTCTGGCAGGTTATTGCCGTGCCTTGAAAGAGGCGGGCGTCGAAGTGCCTCGCGAACGCATACTGGAAAGCGACTTCACCAGTACCGGCGGTTACAGCGCGGCTGCGATCCTCCTGGACAACAATCCGCCCAGCGCTATCTTCGCCGGTAACGACATGATCGGCATCGGCGTGTTGCGCGCCGCCGCCGAGCGCAATATTCGTGTGCCTAGCGAGCTGTCGGTGATTGGCTTCGACGATATCCAGATGAGCCGTTATGTCTACCCGGCGCTGACCACCGTGGGGCAGTCGATCCTGCAGCTCGGCGAGATGGCGGCTGAAGTGCTGTTGCGCAGGATCGCCACACCGGCCATGGCCACCGATCAACGGATCGTGACGCCCAGTATTGTCCTGCGCGAATCGACTGCGCCGCTGGCCGGTGTGTTTGCCCACTTCCGTTAAACAGAAAGCACCGTTGAAATTGCATTTATGAGTAGTGATGTATGCCAGCAAAAGTAGTGGTGATAGGCAGCCTGAACATGGACCTGGTGACCCGCGCGTCACGGTTGCCCCGTGGCGGTGAAACGCTGATTGGTGAGTCGTTTGCCACGGTCTCCGGTGGCAAGGGTGCCAATCAGGCGGTTGCTGCGGCGCGACTGGGGGCGCAGGTGTCGATGGTCGGTTGTGTGGGCAGCGACGCCTATGGCGAGGAACTGCGCGGAGCGCTGTTGGCCGACCGTATCGATTGTCAGGCGGTCAGCACCGTCGATGGTGCCAGCGGTGTGGCGTTGATCGTGGTCGATGACAACAGCCAGAACGCGATCGTGATTGTCGCCGGTGCCAACGGTGCACTGACGCCGGCAGTGATTGACCGCTTCGATGCGGTGTTGCAGGCAGCGGATGTGATCATCTGTCAGCTCGAAGTGCCGGATGCCACGGTCGGTCATGCGCTCAAGCGCGGTCGTGAACTGGGTAAAACCGTGATTCTCAACCCGGCGCCCGCCAGCCGACCGTTGCCGGCAGACTGGTATGCGGCCATCGACTATCTGATCCCTAACGAGAGCGAGGCCTCGGCCCTTAGCGGTTTGCTGGTGGATTCACTGGAAACCGCCGAAGTCGCGGCGACCCGATTGATCGCCATGGGGGCCGGCAAGGTGATCATCACCCTCGGTGCCCAAGGCTCGCTGTTTGCCAATGGCAAAAGCTTCGAACACTTTCCGGCGCCGAAGGTAAAGGCGGTCGATACCACGGCGGCGGGCGATACCTTTGTCGGCGGTTTTGCTGCCGCACTGGCCGCCGGCAAAAACGAGGCGCAAGCGATCCGTTTCGGCCAGGTCGCTGCGGCGCTGTCAGTGACCCGTGCCGGCGCGCAACCCTCGATCCCCACTTTGTCCGACGTACAGGCCTTTAAAGCACCATGAAAAAAACACCGTTGCTCAACATCGCGCTGTCGCGACTGATCGCTTCCCTGGGGCATGGCGACATGGTCGTGATTGGCGATGCCGGCCTGCCGGTTCCGCCGGGTGTCGAGCTGATCGACCTGGCCTTGACCCACGGCGTTCCGGATTTCATCAGCACGTTGAAGGTTGTGCTCAGCGAAATGCAGGTCGAAAGCCACGTCTTGGCCCTGGAAATTATGGACAAACAGCCGTCGGCGCTGGTGACGCTGGATGAGTTGAATGCCGAAGGTTCGCTGGGCCGGCGTGAGCTGCTCAGTCATGACCAATTCAAAGTCCTGAGCCGACAGGCGCGGGCGATTGTTCGTACAGGCGAATGTCAGCCGTACTGCAACGTCGTGCTGGTGGCCGGGGTCACGTTCTGATTCGTTTTCGTCTGTCTGCTTTTCCACGCACAAGGAGTGCGCTATGTACCGCTATGCTCAGAAACTGCACCATCTGCTCCAGAGTCTGCTGCTTTTGTCCCTGATTACCGCAACAAGCGCCCAGGCGGCGGAAAAGATCGACTTGATCATCGACACCGACCCGGGTGCCGACGACGTGGTCGCTTTGCTGTTTGCGCTGGCGTCACCAGAAGAACTGAACATCCGCGCGTTGACCACCGTCGCCGGCAACGTACGTCTGGACAAGACCTCGCGTAATGCCCGGCTTGCCCGCGAGTGGGCGGGGCGCGAGGATGTGCCGGTTTATGCCGGTGCGCCGAAACCGCTGATGCGTACGCCGATTTATGCCGAGAACATTCATGGTAAGGAAGGCCTGTCTGGCGTCACCGTGCATGAGCCGAAGCAAGGTTTGGCAAAGGGTAATGCAGTCAATTACCTGATCGACACCTTGAAAACCGCCAAGCCCCACAGCATCACCATCGCTATGCTCGGTCCACAGACCAACCTGGCGCTGGCGCTGATCCAGGAGCCCGAAATCGTTCAGGGCATCAAGGAAGTGGTGATCATGGGTGGTGCTCACTTCAACGGTGGCAACATCACCCCGGTGGCCGAGTTCAACCTGTTCGCCGACCCGCAGGCTGCCGAAGTGGTGCTGAAAAGTGGCGTCAAACTGACCTATCTGCCATTGGACGTGACCCACAAGATCCTCACCAGCGAAGCGCGCCTGAAGCAGATCGCCGCACTGAACAACAATGCCAGCAAGCTGGTGGGCGATATTCTCAACGAGTACGTTAAGGGCGACATGGAGCACTACGGCCTTCCGGGTGGCCCGGTGCATGACGCGACGGTCATTGCCTACCTGCTCAAGCCGGAGCTGTTTACTGGCCGTTCGGTCAATGTGGTGGTTGATAGCCGCGAAGGCCCGACCTTCGGTCAAACCATCGTTGACTGGTATGACGGCCTGAAAGCGCCGAAAAACGCTTTCTGGGTCGAAAGCGGTGATGCCCAGGGTTTCTTCGACCTGCTGACCCAGCGTCTGGCTCGTCTGAAGTAAGTTGCACACCCGCAGGTGCCAGCCTGCGGGGTTACTCCCTTTCGTTGTATTCAGCGCCCTTGTAGTCGGCCGGGTACTTCTCGAATACCTGCGCGATGAAGGTTTGCGCCGCTTCAGTCCCCAGCTCCTTGACCAATAGATCGATACCAATGATTGCCAGCTCTTCCGGACTGCCCGGGCTGTAAGAGCTGTGGCCTTGCGGCCACTTGGCTTTGATGTCGGCGTCGATGCTTACGGTGGTCATGTTGGCGCTCGTGAATTCGGGAAAGTCTGGGGGTGAGTTAAGCATTTTGCAGAGTGTTTGGCACTCCGACTTAGGCATGAGGGAAAGGCTATGCGACACTTGGGTTTTGATGATTTTTCAAGGACCGTGCTGTGCAGATTGATTTGAACTCTCCTGACGGCTTGACCCTTGAGGCAGTGCGCCAGCTGCTGGCCTCTGCCAGTGATGATGAGCACACCCAATTGCGGGTGACCAAGGGCGGCATCGCTTACATTTCATCGGGTGTCGTGGGCGGCACGGACATCGGCGGGCTGCTGTTTCGTCTGGAGACGTGGGCCAAGGGCTCGGGGTATGTGGGATTGGTCGCGGCCAGTGACGAGGTGTGGGTCATGCAGATTTTCAATGCGCTGAAAGAGAACTGGCCATCACCACCATTCGATTACATCGATATTTATTGAGCGCAGGTCATATTCAGTCACGATTGCGGGGTGAATGACCGGGAGTGCTCAGGCAAACTCGCCGCTTGTCCGGGGCGAGGGCAGGGCGCTGGCGCTGCCTGTGAAACCAAACGCCAGATTGGCGGTCGCACGATCTCAGCTTAACTATTGAAAAAAGGAGGCTTCATGCCTTGGAAGCTCGCGTCATTGGGTACTTTGTTGGCCGCTAGTCTGCTGGCAGGTTGCAGCAGCACATCTACCGAATCGGCAACAGACCCTGTCACGACGACGGATACCGGCCACAGTCGATGCGAAGCAAAGGCTGCCGAATTCACCATTGGCAAAAAGGCTTCGCCCGCGCTGCTGGAGCAGGCGCGTGTTCGAGCAGGCGCGCAGAATGCCCGTATCCTCAAGCCTGACGATATGGTGACGCTGGAGTACCGCTCCGACCGCTTGAACCTGAACACCGATGCCAACCTGGTGATCACGCGCATCAACTGCGGCTGATAGCGTCCGGCTTTTGCTTCACCCATAAAAAACCCCGTCACATGGACGGGGTTTTTTTAGTGCGCCGAGAAATTACTCTGGGCGAACTTGAGCAGCTTGCATACCCTTTTGGCCTTTCTCAGCCACGAAGGAAACAGTCTGGCCTTCTTTCAGGCTTTTGAAACCGTCGCTTTCGATAGCTTTGAAGTGTACGAACAGGTCGTCACCGCCACCTTGAGGAGTGATGAAGCCGAAGCCTTTTTCATCGTTGAACCATTTAACGGTGCCGGTTTGGCGATTAGACATGGTGTATCTCCAAGAAACATATATTTTCAGTAGTACTGTGCTGCTCAGGCCAACTGGGCACACCGGGGTATCATAGTCGAAATGTTCGCTTTGGGAGCCCCCCGGACGTGCTGTTTGCCCTACAGTCGCGCTTTCTTTGTTGCCTGATGTGGCTGAAAGCCCCGATTTAAAAGGCTTTCAGCCGAAAGTAAAGACGATAAAAAAACCTGTAAAACCTGCATAAATTGTCGAAAAAGGCGGTTTTCAGATGCCTTTTGCCGGCACCAAACCCTTTTTTGACGCCTTGTCGGGCTTATTTTTTCTGCGGATTATTGGCCTTGCACTTGGAAATCTGGGTCAGGGCCTGTTGTTTCAGGGCGTCACTGGCCTGGTTGTCCATCAACGACTGAATGTCGCTGGCCGGGTATGACTTGATTGCATCGGCACCACAAGCGCAGTGGGCTTTTGCAGCCGCAGCGCCGATCTGAGGGGTGGCCGCTTCGGTGCACTGAGCCATGTATTTCTCGCGCTCGCCCTTCGGCCAATCGGCATGGGCGGCCAACGGCAGCAACAGGACGATGGGGGCGACTACTGCGAACAAACGATTCAGACGCATGCTGGGATGCTCCTTGTGGGTCAATGTCTTGTTATCTGAGGGGTAAAGCGGGGGTCAAGTTCAGCACTCTGGCATAAAAAGGACTGATTTGCCCCAGCAGAAAACCTCGGCACCGCGACGACCGTTCATCTGTGCTAGCATGCCTGGCTCGGGTATTTGCAAGCTCCGCAGACCTTCAGTCTCGGTGGCGGCAGATGTTCGAATAACCCTGATTTGAATCCCAGTCACTCTGGTTCGGTTTTCCGGTTGGCCGCAAGGCTCCTGCCGCTGTAAGGCAGGCGTTCGTCATTGAATGGCCTGGACCGGATCTTGTACTGGCTCATCCCAACCCACGTGACCTTTGGTAGGGGTCACCACTAGGAGAGGAGGCGCCATGCCAACTATTACTCTTCCCGACGGCAGTCAACGTTCATTCGATCACCCGGTTTCCGTAGCCGAGGTCGCCGCATCCATTGGTGCAGGTCTGGCCAAGGCCACCGTGGCCGGCAAGGTCGATGGCAAGCTGGTCGACGCCAGCGACATCATCAGCGCCGACGCTACGCTGCAAATCATTACGCCAAAGGATGAAGAGGGGCTGGAGATCATTCGCCACTCTTGCGCCCACCTGGTTGGCCATGCGGTCAAGCAGCTGTATCCGACCGCCAAAATGGTCATCGGCCCGGTCATCGACGAAGGCTTCTATTACGACATCGCCTTCGAGCGTCCTTTTACTCCGGACGACCTGGCCGCCATCGAACAGCGCATGCAACAGCTGATCGAAAAAGATTACGACGTGATCAAGAAAGTCACTCCGCGCGCCGAAGTGATCGAAGTGTTCAAGGCCCGTGGCGAAGACTACAAGCTGCGCCTGGTCGAGGACATGCCGAACGAACAGGCCATGGGCCTGTACTATCACGAAGAATACGTCGACATGTGCCGCGGTCCGCACGTGCCGAACACCCGCTTCCTGAAATCCTTCAAGCTGACCAAGTTGTCCGGCGCCTACTGGCGTGGCGATGCCAAGAACGAGCAATTGCAGCGCGTCTACGGCACCGCATGGGCGGACAAGAAGCAGCTGGCGGCTTACATCCAGCGCATCGAAGAAGCTGAAAAGCGCGATCACCGCAAGATCGGCAAGCGCCTGGGCCTGTTCCACACCCAGGAAGAGTCGCCGGGCATGGTGTTCTGGCACCCGAACGGCTGGACGCTGTATCAGGTACTCGAGCAGTACATGCGTAAGGTTCAGCGCGACAACGGCTACCTGGAGATCAAGACTCCACAAGTCGTTGACCGCAGCCTGTGGGAGAAATCCGGGCACTGGGCCAACTACGCCGACAACATGTTCACCACTCAGTCGGAAAACCGCGACTACGCCATCAAGCCAATGAACTGCCCTTGCCACGTGCAAGTGTTCAACCAGGGCCTGAAAAGCTACCGCGAGTTGCCGATGCGCCTGGCCGAGTTCGGTGCCTGCCACCGTAACGAGCCATCGGGTGCGCTGCACGGCATCATGCGTGTGCGTGCGTTCACTCAGGACGACGCCCATATCTTCTGCACCGAAGAGCAGATGCAGGCCGAATCCGCTGCGTTCATCAAGCTGACCATGGACGTCTACGCCGACTTCGGCTTCAAAGATGTCGAGATGAAGCTGTCCACTCGTCCGGAAAAACGCGTCGGTTCCGACGAGCTGTGGGACCGCGCCGAAGCCGCATTGGCTGCAGCCCTTGATAGCGCTGGCCTGCCGTACGATCTGCAGCCGGGCGAGGGTGCGTTCTACGGTCCGAAGATCGAGTTCTCGCTGAAAGATTGCCTTGGTCGCGTCTGGCAGTGTGGTACCCTGCAGCTCGATTTTAACCTGCCTGTCCGTCTGGGAGCCGAATACGTCTCCGAAGACAACAGTCGCAAGCATCCGGTGATGTTGCACCGGGCGATCCTTGGATCCTTCGAACGTTTCGTCGGAATCCTGATCGAGCACTACGAGGGTGCATTCCCTGCGTGGCTGGCTCCGACCCAGGCAGTGATCATGAACATCACTGACAAACAGGCCGATTTTGCCGCCGAGGTTGAAAAAACTCTCAACGAAAGCGGATTTCGTGCCAAGTCTGACTTGAGAAATGAAAAGATCGGCTTTAAAATCCGCGAGCATACTTTGCTCAAGGTTCCCTATCTCTTGGTTATCGGAGATCGGGAAGTCGAGATGCAGACTGTCGCTGTGCGTACTCGTGAAGGTGCTGACCTGGGCTCGATGCCCGTCGCCCAGTTCGCTGAGTTTCTCGCGCAAGCGGTTTCCCGGCGTGGTCGCCCAGATTCGGAGTAATTATTATTAAGCGTGAAATGAGACAAGATAAACGAGCTGCACCGAAAGCCCCGATCAACGAGAATATCTCGGCACGCGAGGTTCGGTTAATTGGGGCTGAAGGTGAACAGCTTGGGATTGTGTCAATTGAAGACGCGCTTCTTAAGGCTGAAGAGGCCAAGCTGGATTTGGTGGAGATTTCCGCCGATGCAGTACCCCCTGTTTGCAAACTGATGGACTACGGCAAATCGATCTTCGAGAAGAAGAAGCAGATTGCCGCGGCCAAGAAAAACCAGAAGCAGATTCAGGTTAAAGAAATCAAGTTTCGTCCAGGGACGGAGGAAGGGGATTACCAGGTAAAACTGCGCAACCTGGTACGTTTCCTGAGTGATGGGGACAGGGCCAAGGTATCCTTGCGATTCCGCGGCCGTGAGATGGCCCACCAGGAGCTGGGGATGGAACTCCTCAAGCGAGTTGAAGGTGACTTGCTCGAGTACGGTTCGGTCGAACAGCATCCTAAGATGGAAGGACGCCAGCTGATCATGGTCATCGCCCCGAAAAAGAAGAAGTAATCAACAGGGCACGGCAGGCCTTCTGATTATGTTTATCAACTGAATGCGGAGTATCCGAACATGCCAAAAATGAAAACGAAAAGTGGTGCTGCTAAGCGGTTTCTGAAAACTGCTAACGGTATCAAGCACAAGCACGCTTTCAAGAGCCACATCCTGACTAAAATGTCGACCAAGCGTAAGCGTCAACTGCGCGGTAGCAGCTTGCTGCATCCGTCTGACGTGGCAAAAGTCGAGCGCATGCTGCGCCTTCGTTAATTTTAGTCAAGAATAGAGGAAGTAACTCATGGCTCGTGTAAAGCGTGGCGTCATTGCCCGTAAACGTCACAAAAAAATTCTGAAACTTGCTAAAGGCTACTACGGCGCTCGCTCGCGCGTATTCCGTGTTGCCAAGCAAGCGGTAATCAAGGCAGGCCAATACGCCTACCGTGACCGTCGTCAGAAAAAACGTCAGTTCCGCGCTCTGTGGATCGCTCGTATCAACGCTGGTGCACGTATCAACGGTCTGTCCTACAGCCGTTTCATCGCCGGCCTGAAAAAAGCGTCCATCGAGATCGACCGTAAGGTTCTGGCTGATCTGGCAGTGAACGAAAAAGCGGCGTTTGCTGCGATTGTCGAGAAAGCTAAAGCCACCTTGGCTTAAGTACCCCCGACAGTCACCCGGCCTCACCTCTGTGGGGCCAGGTGTTAAACGTCATAAATAGGGGAAGAGCCTTCAAGCTCTTCCCCTATTTTGTATCTGGAGTCTGTACATGGAAAACCTGGATGCGCTCGTCTCTCAAGCACTAGAGGCTGTGCAAAGCGCTGAAGATATCAATGCCCTGGAGCAAATCCGGGTTCACTACCTTGGCAAAAAGGGTGAATTGACTCAGGTGATGAAGACCCTGGGGAATTTGCCGGCAGAAGAGCGTCCGCAAGTCGGCGCCCTGATCAACGTTGCCAAGGAGCGTGTCACAGAGGTTCTCAATGCCCGCAAGGCACTGTTTGAAGAGGCCGACCTGGCCGCCAAACTGTCTGCCGAGTCCATTGACGTGACCCTGCCTGGCCGTGGCCAGACCTCGGGTGGTCTGCATCCGGTTACTCGCACTCTGGAACGTATCGAACAGTTCTTCACCCACATTGGCTACGGCATCGCCGAAGGTCCTGAGGTCGAAGACGATTACCACAACTTCGAAGCGCTCAACATCCCAGGCCATCACCCGGCCCGGTCGATGCATGACACCTTCTATTTCAATGCCAACATGTTGTTGCGCACCCATACCTCGCCGGTACAGGTCCGCACCATGGAATCGAAACAGCCACCGATCCGCATCGTCTGCCCAGGCCGTGTGTACCGTAGCGACTCCGATATCACCCACTCGCCGATGTTCCACCAGGTCGAAGGCCTGCTGGTCGATCGCGATATCAACTTCGCCGACCTGAAAGGGACCATCGAAGAATTCCTGCGCGTGTTCTTCGAAAAAGAACTGGCCGTGCGTTTCCGTCCTTCGTACTTCCCGTTCACCGAGCCATCCGCTGAAGTCGACATGGAATGCGTGATGTGCAGCGGCAAAGGCTGCCGTGTCTGCAAGCAGACTGGCTGGCTGGAAGTGATGGGCTGCGGCATGGTTCACCCGAACGTGCTGCGCATGTCCGGGATCGACCCGGAAGAGTTTTCGGGCTTTGCCTTCGGCATGGGCGTTGAGCGTCTGGCCATGCTGCGTTACGGCGTGAACGACTTGCGTCTGTTCTTCGACAACGACTTGCGGTTCCTCGCGCAATTTCGCTAGTCGTAACGAATTCTTAGGAGAGCAGGATGAAATTCAGTGAACAATGGCTGCGTGGCTGGGTTAGCCCGCAGGTAAGTCGCGACGAGCTGGTTGCCCGTCTGTCGATGGCCGGTCTTGAGGTCGATAGCGTTACGCCGGCCGCCGGTGAATTCAGCGGTGTGGTGGTGGGCGAGGTGCTGAGCACCGAGCAGCACCCGGACGCTGACAAGTTGCGTGTTTGCCAGGTCAGCAATGGCTCGGAGACTTTTCAGGTAGTGTGCGGTGCGCCAAACGTGCGTCCGGGCCTGAAGATTCCGTTTGCCATGATCGGTGCCGAACTGCCGGGCGACTTCAAAATCAAGAAAGCCAAGCTGCGTGGCGTTGAGTCCAACGGCATGCTGTGCTCGCAAGCCGAACTGCAAGTGGGCGAAGGCAACGATGGCCTGATGGAGTTGCCGGTCGATGCGCCGGTCGGTCAGGACATTCGTGAATACCTGAACCTGGACGACGCCAGCATCGAGGTCGACCTGACCCCGAACCGCGGCGACTGCCTGTCCCTGGCCGGTCTGGCCCGTGAAGTCGGCGCGCTGTACGCCGCTGAAGTCACCCGCCCGGTCGTGGCGACCGTTCCCGCCGTGCACGATGAAGTGCGTTCGGTTGAGGTGCTGGCACCAGCCGCTTGCCCGCGTTACCTGGGGCGAGTGATCCGCAACGTCGACCTGTCCAAGCCTACGCCGCTGTGGATGGTCGAGCGTCTGCGTCGCGCCGATGTGCGCAGCATTGATGCGGCCGTCGACATCACTAACTACGTGATGCTGGAGCTGGGTCAACCGCTGCACGCGTTCGATCTCGCCGAAATCAATGGCGGCATCCGCGTGCGTATGGCCGAAGAAGGCGAGAAGCTGGTGCTGCTCGACGGTCAGGAAGTCAGCCTGCGTAGCGATACGCTGGTGATCGCCGACCACACCCGCGCCCTGGCAATCGCCGGCGTAATGGGCGGCGAGCACAGCGGCGTCAACACCGCGACCACTCGTGACATTTTCCTTGAAAGTGCGTTCTTCGATCAGATCGCCGTGGCTGGCAAGGCTCGTTCCTACGGCCTGCACACCGACGCCTCGCACCGCTACGAGCGTGGCGTGGACTGGCAACTGGCCCGTGAAGCCATGGAGCGCGCCACTGGCCTGCTGTTGGACATCACTGGCGGCGAAGCCGGCCCGATCATCGAGACCGTCAGCGAACAGCACCTGCCTTCGATTGCGCCGGTTACTCTGCGTGCGCAACGCATCACTCAGATGCTGGGTATGGAAATGGATTCGGCCGAAGTCGAGCGCCTGCTCAGCGGCCTGGGTCTGAAGATTTCTGCCGATGGGGCAGGGCAGTGGCGCGTTGAAGTGCCAAGCCATCGCTTCGACATCAGCCTCGAAGTCGACCTGATCGAAGAGCTGGCCCGTCTGTACGGTTACAACCGTCTGCCGGTTCGCTATCCGCAAGCCCGTCTGGCGCCGCAAGCCAAGGCTGAAGCGCGTAGCGATCTGCCTGAACTGCGTCGCCTGCTGGTGGCTCGCGGTTATCAGGAAGCGATCACCTACAGCTTCATCGATCCGAAACAATTCGAGTTGTTTAATCCGGGTGTCGAGCCGCTGCTGCTGGCTAACCCGATTTCCAACGACATGGCGGCCATGCGCTCGTCCCTGTGGCCTGGTCTGGTCAAGGCGCTTCAGCACAACCTGAACCGTCAACAGGATCGCGTGCGTCTGTTCGAAAGCGGTCTGCGTTTTGTCGGTCAGCTGGAAGGCTTGAAGCAAGAGCCGATGTTGGCGGGTGTCGTTTGCGGTACTCGTCTTCCGGAAGGCTGGGCGCAAGGCCGCGACGTCGTGGATTTCTTCGACGTGAAAGCTGACGTGGAAGCGGTTCTGGGCTTCGCCGGTGCACTGGATTCGTTCACGTTCGTGCCAGGCAAACACCCAGCGTTGCACCCGGGTCAAACCGCGCGCATCGAGCGCGAAGGCCGTTTGGTAGGTTTCGTTGGCGCAATCCACCCTGAATTGTCGAAAACCCTCGGTCTCGATCGTCCGGTCTTCGTTTTCGAGCTGGTTCTGGCCGAAGTGGCGTTGGGTAAAATGCCTAAATTCCAGGAGTTGTCGCGCTTTCCTGAAGTGCGTCGTGACCTTGCGCTGATCGCCGAAAAAGACGTCGCAGCCAGTGCTGTACTGGACGTAATCCGTGAAAATGCAGGGGAATGGCTGACGGACCTCAGGCTATTTGACGTGTATCAGGGTAAAGGCATTGATCCTGATAGAAAAAGCCTTGCAGTCGGCTTGACCTGGCAGCATCCATCGCGCACTCTTAATGACGATGAGGTGAATACCACGACGCAAAACATCCTCACCTCGCTCGAACAAAGGTTGAACGCCACGTTAAGGAAGTGACGTATGGGGGCTCTGACGAAAGCTGAAATGGCGGAACGTCTGTATGAAGAGCTGGGCCTGAATAAACGGGAGGCCAAGGAATTGGTCGAACTGTTTTTTGAAGAAATCAGGCACGCTCTTGAAGACAACGAACAAGTCAAATTGTCCGGTTTCGGCAATTTCGACCTTCGGGACAAACGCCAGCGGCCTGGCCGCAATCCGAAAACGGGTGAAGAAATCCCGATCACGGCTCGCCGTGTGGTCACCTTTCGTCCAGGGCAGAAGTTGAAGGCCCGAGTTGAGGCTTATGCTGGAACCAAGTCATAACGACGAGCTACCCGTCATCCCAGGCAAACGCTACTTCACCATTGGTGAAGTCAGCGAGCTGTGTGCGGTAAAACCGCACGTGCTGCGCTATTGGGAGCAGGAGTTTCCTCAACTCAACCCCGTCAAACGGCGCGGAAACCGCCGATATTATCAGCGACAAGACGTGCTGATGATCCGGCAGATCCGCGCGCTTCTTTACGATCAAGGGTTCACCATCGGCGGCGCACGCTTGCGTTTGTCCGGCGATGAAGCCAAAGACGACACCACTCAATACAAACAGATGATTCGGCAGATGATCGCCGAATTGGAAGATGTGCTGGTGGTCCTCAAGAAATAAATTCATGCGTTTGAATACTTCCAGTTTTCAAAAGCTTGCGATATATTCTTGAGCGTTCTTCGAGATGAAGGACGAGTTTCACGCCTAGTCGGGGCGTAGCGCAGTCCGGTAGCGCACTAGCATGGGGTGCTAGGGGTCGAGTGTTCGAATCACTCCGTCCCGACCATATTTTTCAATAGCTTAGCGGTCATTTCTGAACGCTTAGTTTTTAGCCCTAGTGACTTTGCGAGTGAGCTAGGGTTTTTTATTCAAGCCTGCCTCCTTTTCAGAATCGTCAGCGCTGGTGCGCGCGAGTCGGTTACTGATACCTTATTTGCAGCTTCAATCAGTTGGTCCAGCTCTGCGGCCGAGTAGTGACTGGTGATGCTGCCGTTCTTGTGTCCAAGCAATGCCTTGCGATCCTCTTCGGTGACACCTGCTGCGCGCAGTCGTCTGCCAAAGGTGTGCTTCAGGTCGTGAACCCGGATCTTGGTGAACCCTTCATGTGGTGCTCGAAGATGTTTCTCGAGCCACTTCTTGGTCGCCCTGATCCTTGCTCGCTTCCAGGCCGAGTCGTTCATCCGGTGAATCATGGTGGCCTCACCATGTTCATCAGGCATCCCAAATGGGAATACGAAATGCTTGTGCTGCCCGCGCTGCTTTTCGATGATCGACTTGGCCACACTGTTCAATATCACCAAGCGCTCGTCCCGGTTCTTCACGCCGGATCGTTCGCTCCTGCCTCCAAAGCCGGCCGGGATCAGAAACACGCTCGTTCCCAGTTCCGGCACCGCAATCTCCCATTCCCACCGAAGTTTGCACACCTCCTGTTCGCGACAACCGGTGTTCACCTTGAACATCGCCATGACCTGCAGATGCGCTGGAAGCTCAGAGAATAGGACCGATTGCTCTTCCCACGAAAGCGGGTAGGGCTTGCGACTGGTCGTCTTCTCATCCAGCAGTGAGATCATCGGCACGGTATCGAGCCAAGGCCTGCGCTCATCATCTCGCCACTTCCTGGCACACAGGTTCAAAACCCGAATTACCCGTTGAAGGGCGATGTTCACAGTCCTATTGGTGACTGGCTTCTTCTTTTTGTCTGTCGGCTTCAGCTTCGACTGGATATACGGCGCCAGTGCCGCGTCATCTATATAGGTGATCGGCAAGTGTCCAATGAAGGGATCAAGCTGAGCCATATACGTCGCCGAAATATGGATCGAGGGCTGATCCTGCACCTCCAGAAGAAACTTGGTGGACGCCTCCCGCCAAGTCCTGACCTGCTTTACCCCGTAGACCTTCTGTTGGCGTAGCTTTTCGAGCAAGTGAATCAGGAATTGCTCTGCTTCCGCCCGGTCACGAGTGCCAGTACTCTCTTGAATTCGTTCTCCTCTGTAGATTTTGTCGATTTTCCAGATGCCGCTCGGCATCTGCTGGAGCCCTGTGATTGCTTTTTGGGCCATAGTGGCGCATCTCCTTTTGCTCCACTGCGGCGCTCGCTGCGGGGCTGATTGTTGTCTTGATTGGCGGCCTTTTCAATCGACTTGCGCGCGACGTAGGCGTCGGCCCATGCATCCAGCTCGGCGCGGTCGAACCCAACCCCTTGTTTGCCAATGGGGAATTCGCGGATGTATGGGCGCACATCGGAATCAAAAATAGCGCGGCACATGCCCAGGTAGGCCGGTGCGTGCTTGGCCCGGATGAAGCGGGGGAGAATCGCGAGTTCGGCGCTCATGGGCTCTCCTTACTGATGGCTTTGTAACCTTCGATTTCAGCCATGTCCCGGTCATAGTCGCGGCGCGTCACCGGATGCATGTCGTCCGGCTGTTGGCCTTGGTACTTCTGGATAAATTCGCCTGCGAGCGATTCAGTACATCCGGCCAGGGCCTGCCGTAACCGATCAATCTGCCCGGCGATATGCTCCTCCAGTGATACCTGGTCCCGCTGCCAGTCGCGCTCGTCGTGCACATAGCCGAACCGGGCGCACAGCGCCCGGTGGAAGTTCTTGAAACTGGCGTGGGTTTCCTGAAACAGATTTCTCATGGCTTTACTTCCTTGCTCATCCAGTCAGCGAAACACTCGACGGTCATCGTCGTTTCGCTGTCCGGGAAGTCGACGGCCAGTTTCTCCATGAGGTATTCGTACAGGCTGCGCCGGCCGTCAGCCGTAGCAGTGCCCATGTCGATGGCAGTGAAGCCCGGCGTCGAGCCGCCTCTCAGGTGTTCGATCATCTGCGCCTGATTGGCGATGGTGGTCTGGGCCGCAATCAGCTCACTGTTTTCGTGTAGACATTTCTGGAGCGGGTGGAGAGCCGCATCGCAGTTCTCGCACACACCATTGTTGGCGGCCATGAAGCCTGCGCCATAGCTGTTTGCTTCATGCCCGTCACCGCAGGCGCACCAAACTGTTTCTTTATCGCTCATACTTTTCTCCAGGTAGCAGCCGACACCCGTGCCCAGCGCTCGGTCGTGACGATGATGAAATTGCGGATACCGGTCAGGACCTTGTGCATCTCGCCGTCGAACTCGACGAAGCTGTCCTTTTTGCGGATGTCGGGGACGCGGTCGATGGTGTCGAGCAGCTTGCCCGGGCCGCCATCGGCGTGTTGTTCGTGGATGTCATACTGCATGGCGAACCTCGCTGATGACTTTCATCATGCCCTTGGCGTAGTCCGCTGGATGGGCCAGCGCCGCCGCTTCCAGATTGCAAACCATCGTTTCCACCGGCCCGCGCTTATCGAACATGCAGCGCGGGAGATAAATGACGGATGCAAGCATCTCTGCCGCGTAGGAGCGGCCCTCTCTTTCTTCAATGTGAGACATAGGTACTCCATGCCGCGCGTGGCGGCAGAAGGTGGTTATTGGGTGGCTTTGGCGATTACGGCGCGAGCGCGCTCAACATAAATCTTTATGCCGGGGTTGGTGCTGGGCGAGTCCAGGTCGAAACGTTCAGCAATGTCATCCGCCAGATCTTTCAAAGCCTCGATCAGCTCTTCAGACAGTGCGCGCTCCTCCCTGCCGATATCCCAGAAGCGCTGACCCCAGTGCCCGGCTGGCGGCGGGTTTCGGTTTTGCACTCCGAAGGCCATCGCACCAACGACTGAATCGAGCAGGTCGCTTTTGTAGGCGTTGTCGCCGTCGATGCTGGCGCCTTTGCGCCGAAGATCGTCCAGCACTGCATCGAAGTCATCGGTGGTCGGCTTATCCAGGCCGTTGTATGGGGCGTAGCCTTTCAAGAGTGGTGAGTCAGCCACCTGATGATGCATGACCAGATGCTTTCGAAGCCTGGTGATATCGGCCTTCAAGTTGGCGATTTCTTCGGATTCAGACATAGGAATTCCTCGCCCGCCGTACACCGGCAGGCTGGTAGGTGGAAGAGGGGTTAAGCTGGCTCGTTTCCAGATTTCATGGCGTGAAGCTTGTCGCGCTGGATGATTTCAGTGCAGCGAGGGTCGCCACAGAAGCATTCATCAGGCATGCCCTTCGGATCAGTCATGCAGCAGTCAGAGCAGATCCACCCGCATTCGCCACGCGCCGCTTGATCGGTCCAGTCGCGAGTAGCTTTGTTCATTTCTTCAATGTGCTGATCGAGCTTTTCGGCCTCGATAACCGTGACATTCAAGATCATCACCGCGGCCCCTTGTAGCAGTACACGTAGGCGAACCAGGCGAGGGCTGGCGCTGCGAGCAGGATCATCAGCATTCGCTCCAGTTCATGGCTTGCACGTATTCGCACGGAATGATCAGGCTGTTCTCTGCCGGCACGGTGGCCTGCACGGTCTTGTCACCGAAATAGCCAATGGCCGCCTTGGCGCGCTCCAGCGACAATTGCGCGTGGCGCATCTGCCACTCCTTGCGGTGTTTGTACGACCCGAGCGCCAGCTCCTTGTCGGTGTAGGCGTAACGCCGGCCATGTTCGCCGCCAGCCTTAAGCACGCGTGTGCGGTGCTTCTTCACCGAGGCCTCACGCTGCGAGCCGCCAAACAGGTTGTCGAGGAATTCACTCAGGATGTACCAGCACTGATCGGTTTCGCCGACCACCACATAACGCTGGCAAGTTACCGCAAGGCCTGTCGGGCAAATCTCGTCGACGTAGCGGTAATGATCCGGGCCGAGCTTTTTCTTTTCCATGGGTGCACTCGTCCTTGCCGCTATAGCGGCTGACTTTGAAGGGGGAGGGAGTTACTGGCTGTTGTGCATGAAGCGGCAGGCGAGCACTACGGTGAGAAGAGATAACAGCGACCCGTAAACGACGATGTTTATGAACATGACTGAGTCCTCATAGCGCGAAGTTCGCTTTGGAAGGTGGAACGGTGGAAGCCGATGTGGTGCTCGACGTCGTACCAGGTTGAGCCGGCGGCGCGCATGTCGAGCGCCATGGTCAGATACTCGGTGGTGAGCTGCTTGGGCTTGCCCTTGTTGCCGAGAACGATCCCGGCGGCGTTGAGGTAGCGCACGACGGTTGGGTAGGAGCAACCGGCAGCGTCCGCAATGTGCTCCACCGGATGTCCCGCCGCGTGCATCGTGAAGATCAGCCCGACCGAGTCAGGCGATAACTTGGCTGTCATGCTCATTCCTCCGTGCGTATTCCCGTTGCCGGGCCTTCGAACACTTGGGGTGTTTTCCCTTGCTGCGAGGCTGCCAGCACTTGTCGCAAAGAAAGTGCAGCTCCATGTAGCCCGCGGCGAGCTTTCCTGTGGATGGCATAGGGCCTCCCAGTGGCGAGATTTAGTTATTTGGGGTATTTGTGTTCGGCCAGGCATGGAGCCGGAAAAGGTGCTGCGATGAAGAAGTTGATTCAGCAAGAAGATTTGCTCGTATACCTAAGAGAATTAGCAGCAGCTTCCATGTTGGTTGTGAGCATGACTACGCCGATATTTGAGATTTCATCGACGGTCAAGTCGTCTTACGAAATGGCGTATATGGTCGAAAACTATGGCCAATACATTGGCACTGGGCCATACATGATCGAGAGCAAAGATGGTCATGAGTGGAAAGAGTTGCCAATTCCAGACCCGGTGATTACTGGTTACGCTTTTGCGTTCACCATATGCGCAAAGCTTGTTCGCTCAGGGAAAGAAGTCGGCGGGCACCACACACTACGAAAATCGTTGGCAGGATATGAATACATCCAAATGGATAGGATCAACGACGACGCAATGGTTTCTTCAATTCTGATAAAGATGCCCTCCGATCCTGCTGAGCTTCTGACGCTTCGGAAACTTCTTGCCGAAACCACTGTTATGTTTTCGATAGATGATGGAACAGGATTTTTTCACGTCGGCAATACGATGATGGGGAATGGGATTTACCATTCTTGATGGCCAGCATAGGCTAGTCAGATTTTATGCGGGTCGGGTGCTAATCCATTCGGATCTGGTCGGCGTCATCATCAGCGCAGATGATTGAAAGGTCGCCGCCAGCAGCTTCTTCATCAGGTCCATGGCTCGGGCATTAATCGTTTCCTGATCGCTGGGAAAGCGTGGGTAGTTGATCAGGCCGACGACGTACCCCGCCTCCTCACCGCCGGTATAGATGAAGGTGGTAGGCTCGATCGTCACGCACAAGCCTTCGCGTAGACAGTCTTCGCGAATCGCCTGTTTGGCTGCTTCGATCGGGCCGGACAGGTAAAGTCGCACCCAGTGGGTCGGTTCAATTAGGTGAGTTTGCATTTGGTGCTCCGTGGTCAGTCGCCGCAAAAGCAGTCGATATCATCCGAGTATCCGAAAGCGTCCATCTGGCCTTTGTAGTTCTCTGCGTACCAGGCCAGATGCGAGTATTTCGGCCGATCCATACGGAACACTTGATTGAAGCGCTCCTCAATACCGGACCAGAAAATAACCCGATCCGGTTCGGCCTGGATCGCTTTGAATAGTTTGTCCTCCCCTTTCTTCCAGCACAGATCACAGTTACCAAGGTCAGAGTCCATGCCGAGGTCGAAGTCCTGTGCCTGCCAAAAAGCGGCGACATCTTCTTTCGTGATGCCTGCAGTATATGAGGGGCAGACGTTGTCCCAGCGAGTGCCGCCTTTTTCGTTGGCGGCCATCATCCGGTGGTAACGCCCAGCCTCGTCCTTGCGGATGCCAATCACGCAATCCCACTCGGCGTAACCCAACGAGCGCATATGTTTCTCGCCGATTTTGATCTTCAGGTAGGCGGTGCACATATTGTTCGAGAAATTCGGAAGCACCGGTGGCGCATTCTTCTCTGCCTTCCGGTAAGCCGCGTAATACTCAAGCATCATGGTGAATGGTTCGCCGTTGCGGCTGGCCGTTTCGAAGTCCACTAGCCTGTACCAGGGGGCGTCGTCCGGCTGACCGTACACTCGGCACCATTCCATCCAAACGATGTTCACGCTCCAGCGTTTGGCGATCTGGTCAATGAAAATCAGAGTCTCCTCGCGCTCTTTTCCGGTGTTCTGGAAGAACAGGTGCACGTCTGGCGGAAGAGCGCCGCCATGTGCTTCGAGGATTTTGTAGACCATGTGCCCGCTGGTGCGACCACCACTGATGCCGATCTGGGCTGGCCCAGTGATCAGGTAGGGATTCATATTTTCTCCAGTCAGGCGCCGCCATCCGTGACTGGATGCGACAGATTTAGAGTTCGTGATGGGTTGGTGTGACGAAAAACATCAAAGAGTACAAATGTGCTCTTGCAGCGTTTCGTCAGACATTCGATCCGCGGCCCAGATGAGCCGCGACACGACGTCTTGCTCTTCCGTGATGTCTAGCCGTGACATGAGGCTTTTCAGGCGCGCGTCATCGTTGTGGTAGAGGTCCAGCGATATGCGGCGAGAGAGTAGGCGGGCGAGACGTTCGGTTTCGGACTGCTTGTCCCGGTCGCGCTTATCCTGCTGGCGTTGCGCCGGTGATTTGGCCATGGTCGCTCCTGGTCTTCGGAAAGGTTTTTGTCAGCGCGCCGTTGACGCTGCGCCCGCGCTTCAGCACGACGTTGGCCAGCTTCTCCCGGTCCTTTTCGCTATGGCTGGCTTGGCTCAACAGGCCAAAGTAGCTGTTGGCCGTTTCGCGCAGATCTTCGTCCGGCGCCGCGGCGGTCCGCTTTAGGGCCTGAGCCAGCGAACGCTTGCGCGTTGATCGCCGCCACGGCTTGATGACGTGGCCAACGAAGTCGACGCCGCGATCTACTGGCTGCAGGATGGTCTTTGTCGGGTTCAGCTTGGCGCCCAGTGTTGGCAGGAATGCTTCGACCTCTGCCTTCCAGGCATTGAGCTGTTTCGGCGACTCATGCAGGAACACGAAGTCATCGACGTAGCGGACGTAATGCTTGGCGCCGAGCGTGTGCTTGGTGAACTGGTCCAGCGCGTCGAGGTAGACGTTGGCGAAGAACTGCGATGACAGGTTGCCAATCGGCAGGCCGAGGTGCGCAGGTTGCGCGGTCAGGCGCTTGTGCTGCGGCACCCGGTTGAACAGATGGGCCGGGCTGCGCACCTCGTAGTCTTCTCGTGGGTCGTGCATCAGGATCTGCTCGGCGAGTGCAAGCCACCAGGGTTCGGTGATCTTGGCGGCCAGTTGCCGGCGGAGCACCTGCTTGTCGATAGCGACGAAGAAGTTCGCCAAATCCAGTTTCAGATAAAAACAGGGCTTCGACCAGTTCTGGCTGGCGCTGCGGATCTTAGCCTCAAGCCGTTTGGCGGCGTACAACGTGCCGCGCCCGGGAATGCATGCGCAACTGTCCGCTATGAAGCTGGCGTAGAAGCGCGGTGCCACACGGTTGTACAGCAGGTGGTGGACGACGCGGGCCCTGAAGGCCGCAGCCCAGACTTCTCTGGCCTTTGGCCGGGTGACCACGAAGCAGATGGATCGGCCTGGCCGGTAGGTGCCGGCGATCAGGTCGTCGTGTAGACCGATCAGGTTGCGCTCGAGGTCCATTTCGAAGGCCAATGCACTGGCGCTGTTGCGCTTCGTGCGGCGGCAGTCGTAGTAGGCCTGAACAAGCTCGCTGAACGGGTAGGGGCCAACAGTCGAATCTGCGGACGGGGCGGACGCGGAGCTCGTTGTTCTTGTCGTTGTTGTTCTGATTGCCATCATCGAAGTTCATGTTGAATGCGTTGTTGGCGGAGCGCTGCGACCGATCGTGCTATCTACGTCGCCAAGCCGAAGGCGGAGCCGATCAGCAAGGAAACTGCGCGAGACCTGCACGGACGCTTTAGACCGTCGGTATCTCTGATGCGCATGGCGGTGACCCAGAGGTCAGCGGCACGACCAGATTCAATTCGCACAGACCTGAAAGCCGTGGCTCTCAGATGGCGGGCGCGGTTGGGGTTGAGCGTTTCCAGGCTGATGCCTGTTTGCCAATCGAGGTGGTTACCTCTATTGCATTGGCGTGCTGCGGGATACTGATGAATCGACTCTCCTTGAAGAGCCGCATCAGAAACTCGATGACCTGGACCTTCTCAACAAGCAAGGTCAGGTGTGGGCTCTTGTCCCGAGTCGAGTTGGCTCGGGCAATCAACATCAGCACGTCGATGCACTCATCGATAACGCGCTTCCCGAGAGACTGCTTTAGATCCCGGGGGATGTTGCGAGTGAGGTTGGTGGCCATAAGAAGCAGACCGAGCGAGGACTTGTAGATTGATAATTCAGTGTGCATTCCCATTGCAGTGAATCTCCATGAAGAGCAACCGGTCGCAAGCGACCGGATTGAATAAATGAATCAATCGAATAATTGGCTGCGGACGGGGCGGACGCGGAGCTCGACGAGCTTGACGTTGCTGCCCTGAATGCCATCATCGAACTCCACGAAGAACGCGAGGTGGGCGGAGCGCTGCGAACTCGACCAGTACCAGGTGTCACGGAAGGCTTCGGCGCCACCTTCTTGGAAGGCTGTCAGCGTTGTTTGGCCTGGTGACTCTTCGCTGTACAGCAGACCTACAGGCTCGCTGTTGGGGTTATCTCCATCGCGGCGACCAGCCCAGTTCTCTTCGGTGGTCGGTTTGAAGTGGCGATACTGGAGTTCCTGCACGTCGCGGGCCGGGATCGCCCAGTCGGTGAAACCGCCAATGTCCAGAGCCAGCACCTTCTGCGCCAGTTCGCTGCCAGCGGCGGCCATGGCTTCGGTGTTTGCCCTGCTGTTGGTGAAGCTGTCGGCACCTTCGATTCTCACGTACTCGCCCCAGGCCCCGACCAGTTCATGCGCGGCTCCGGCAGTGATGTTCAGGTAGCGCTTTCCTGTGTCCGGGTCACGGGTGATGCCGGAGAAGAACCCACCGCCAAAGGGCTGGCCGATTTCCGGGATGGTCACTGCGGGTGCTGCTTGCTCAACTGCGGACATGGTCTTTCCTCTTTTCGAAGGCAACAAAAAGGCGCTGCTGCGCCCGGTGCCGGATCAAGAACGAATGATTGAAGGATTAAATAAAGAATCTGCGGACGGGGCGGACGCGGAGCTCGCCGCCCTTGACGCCGTAGCTCTGAGTGCCATCACCGAAGTACATGATGAAGGCGCCGTCGGCGGAGCGCTGCGAACTCGACCAGTAGTAGCAGTCCTGAGCGAACACCTCGGGGCAATTCAGCCAGCCCTGGTACAGCTCGGCGGCGGCCGGCAGGTAGAAGTCATGATGGCCGTCAGCCTGGTACTCGGCACACGCGTTCGCGGCAGGGTGCTTTTCGTCGTCGCTGCACAACACTTCGGTGTTGGTGTATCCGTCGGTCTTGCTGAGACCTTTCAACTCAGTACCGCGGCCACCCCATTCGCGATCACCGACGTCTTTGGCTGCGATGATCAGGTAGTGCGCCGGAACATCGCCACGCGCGGCAACCAGGCCGCCGTTGACACCGCCTTGCCCGGGCCATTCAGCGCCGAGTGCCGGGATGCCGGCCGGAACGATGGGCTGAACATTCGCAGCAGGCGGCAGGGTGTGGGCGAGCAGGCCGGCCATCAGCAGCTGGACCATGCGATCCGGCGCACCTTTGATCTTGATGCCCTGAGCTTCGATTGAAATCGTGTCGGCTTTCATTGTGATGCCTCCTTTGTTTTCGGGAAGAAGGCCGGATGAGGCCCTGCTCTGCGTTTCGGGTAGTCGATGTCGAACTTGTTCAGGAGTCGGGCGAAGGTTTTGAACGTGATGCCTAGCTGAACCATCGCCTGATTGCGTGAAAGGCCGACTTCCATAAAGGACTTGATGCGCTCGGCATACTTGGCGTCGCGCGCCTCGTCGATCGCGTTTGGCTTCACGTTGTTCCGGCCATTGTTGGCGGAAGGCTGAAACTTGAATCCGTTCTCCGCAGCGATTGATTGCAAGGTCCTGCGGGCCAAGCCAGTACACAGAACTGCCTGGGCGTAGGTCATGGTTTCGGCCAGCTTTCGAATTCTGTCGATCCGATCGACCTTGTCCTTGGCTCGCTGCGCCGCGCGCTCTTCGCGATCGATATCGCGCTGGGTGATCTTGTCGATGTAGGTGGTCTCAACGACCTGCTTGGCCGGCTTCGCCTTCACCGTCGGCGGGGGCTCATTCCTCACCGGTGGAGCCTTGAAGCTCGGCCCCTGCAACACCTCAATAGTCCCTCCTTTGTTCAGGAAGTCCTCCTGAAGCAGGGCCAGTTCGTGGCGATGCGGGTCGAGCATCTGGATCATGCTCAGTTCAGTGCTGACGTATGCGTTCATGCTGCCGCCTTTGCCAGCCTCACGCCGGCCATGCTGAACTTGGAGCCTTGGTCGGCGACCATGGCGTCGAGTGCTTCCCAGTTGACCGTCAACACCGATAGCGGGGCCTGTCCATAAGCCACGGCTTTGATCAACGCTTCAAGGTCGTAGACTTCGGCCTGTAGCACTTCGGTCTTTTGCGGTGTGGCGCTGACAGCGGGAGCTGCGGCGGTTGGTGCGTAGCGAGCCGGTGAAACCGAAACGACCGACGCTGGGGTTGCTGCTGGCGCTGGCTCGGCAACTACAGTTGCGGCAGCCAGCTTTTCCGCTGCCTCATCAGCGATCTTTTTCAGCTCTTCCTCGCGAATCCGCTTGCGAGCGGCTTCGGCTTTCTCTTCCTTGGCTTTCTCATGTTCCGATATCCGAAATTTGATCAGCGTCACCAGGTCATCATTGGCTTTGATCACCAACTGCTGAATGTCGCTGAACAAGAAAGCGTGGTCGGCGGCCAGTTCGGCCAGGCTGGTCAGGTTCAGGCGAATGCTGTCGGCTGATTGGCTGGCATCGATCTTCGCCCGAGCCAATTCAGTATCGACGGCGTCCTGCAAGCTGGCGATAGTGCGCTTGTTCTTCATGGCGCCAAGGAAGTCAGAAGCTACGGTAGGCAGAACCACTTTGCCCAGAGTCTTGTTGATCGCTGCAATGTGATCGGCCAGCGCCTGCTCGGCCTTCTGCTTGATGTTGGTCTTCACCAGCAGCTCTTGCGCCTTCACCAGCTTGTCGACTTTCAGGCGGGTCTCACGAGCATGTGCCGAGACTCGATCCAGCGACGAGAACAACTCGTCGATGGTTGCGGTTTGCGACAGCGCTTGTTTCTTCGCAGTGGCTACCGCTTCCTCGACATCACCGCACCACTTAACCGCTTTCTTGGCGTCGGCAAAGTCTTGATCGGTTTCCAGCGTAGTTTTGACAGAGTCGATCACCGCCAAGGCCGATTGCTCGAACACCTTGAGATTGCTGGCGGTAACCATGCCGGTCAGTTCAATGCGCAGCGCTGGCAGCTCGTCAGGCGCTTTGCCGACGACAATCGAAGGCGCATCGGCCATTTCGAATTTAGCCAGGTCGGCCTCGAACTGCTTCCAGCCTTCGACCAACTGTTCGGCGCGGCCGGCGACCGGGCGATATTCCATGCTGACGAAGTTCTCGGCGGTGCCATCGGAACAAACGAAAATCACGCGTTCGGCGCCGCTCACCAGCAGTTGCTGCTCGAGTTGCCAGTAATAGTGCGGCGCGAGGTCTTCAGCCTTCACTTGGGCGACCAGCGACTCGTTCCAGAGCTTGTGCTCGAACAGGGTCTCGACGAGCATCGTCGCGCCGTCCATTGAGGCGAGCAGATTGTCCTTGGTGCCCACGACTGGATACAGCTCTTCGCCGATCTGTACTTCGACCAGGGGCCGGGCCGACGCTTCCGTCGCGTGGCCTTTGTCGAAGATGAACTGCTGTGAAGGCGTGACGTCGGCAACGATGCCGGTCTTCTTCATCGTCAGCAGTTCGGTGCGGGTCTGGTACTTAGAGGCCCCCATCATTGCTGGTGCTTCGGATGCGGTGAAGTGTTGGGCGCGGAGTGCGTGCCACTCGGCGGAGCCTTGAGCAACGTTATGGATTTTCATGCGGCGTCTCCATCGAGTGCTTTGAGATTGGTGATGGTTTCGATCTGGGCAGGGCTCAGCGTGTATTTGCTGTTGATTGTCGCGATCAGGTGTTCAGGGCTGGTGCGCCCCGAGTCGATCAAGGGCTGCCACTTGATGGCGTTTTCCTTGAGCAGCTCGTCCGGATATTCGGGCAGGGCTTCTGGCTCGACTTGTGCCGGCTGACTCTGCGTGACATCGCGCACCGTCTCTTCGAATGCTCTCCCTTCCATCTCATCCGCCGTAGGCGCAGAGCCGACCTCGGGGAATGCTTTGCGCAATGCCTGGGCCTCTGCACATTTAGCGAGCTGGGCGAACGCCCGGCGCTTCCACATGGCGTTTGGTGCCGCACTGTCTTTGCTGGCAGTTGCGTAGTTCTCAAGCCACCGCTCATTGGCGGTGAATTCCGCGACAAGCCCGTTGGACATCTGCCGTTTCACGGTCACCCGGCACCATTCCGGGTATGTGACATCGACGCCGGCCAGCTTCGCGGTGATCGGAGGTCCATATTCTGGATCGCTGATCCCGGCATATTGCCCGGTGCGCGCCGCTTGAATGCGGTACAGACCAATCCCCGGCATTACCGTGTCTTGCATCTTTTTTGCGTCTTTGTTCCAGATCGGCACGATATGAACAGGCTTCAACATTGGGTCCAGGTGGGCTGCCTGGCAGTAGGCCAAGACCATCACTACGGAGTTGTGCGCAGCGCCCGGGTACAAGCTGCTGCTCAAAACTTCGACGAGCGCCGACTCCGACATGGCCGGCATTTGCTCGGCCTGTTTCATTACTGCGGACATGACGATTCCTTCCGCCATGCAGGCGGCGTATGAGTTCGAGTTATTGGGTGATCCGATCAGCGAGGGCGCTGGCCAGCATCACGAAGGTGGAACCGAGGAGGACGATTGCGGAGCCGCGCCACATGTAGAAGCGTTTGGCGCGCTGGTAGGAGGTCATCTCACCACCGCCACAGGAAGGCTGAACTGCCGAGGAGCGCCGTTTTCTTTGAACAGGCTGTATTGCATGAGCACAAGGATCAGGCCGCAGGCGAGGATCCAGTAGAAAGTCTTCATCAATCACCTCCCCAGTATTGAATTGGGACGAACGTGTAATGCTCGCGGCCGTGGTGGCGAACTCTCCAGTACTCCAGGTCAATGCGATGCAGGAGTTCTTCGAAGCTGTAGATGCGGGTTGCGAGACGGGGTTTCATGGCGCCACCTTGCAGGTCCACCGTCCCGCGCACTTGCATGGCTGATCGATCCACTTCACATCGACCAGAAACACGAAGCCCCGATTTCTCAGGGCTTCCACGATTCCTTCAAATGATCCGGCGATGATGGTCATGCCGCACTCCTTGGCCGATGCGCGATCGCGACATTCAGCCTTTTGCAGTAGTGGTTGAACTCTTCAAGGGTGATGACGTGTGCCATGTAGAAGCCGGTGATGTTGTGCAGCACCAAGGTTTCGTACTTGTCGGGACATCCGGTATGACTCAGCACATCGAGGTCTTCGTCGATCAGGATGTGCGGGCTCATTGCGATTCCTCGGCCTGGGCCTTGAGTGCGTCGTCGGCCAGCGGCCGGAGAAGTTCCTCGGCGATCTCGCCAAGCTTGCCCAGCGGGTGATCGCTTTGGCCCAGCAGTTCGGCTGCCGAGATCTTGTCGGCCTGTCCGCGCTCGGAGGCAATCAGTAGCCATCCCAGCGCCGGAGTATCGATTTCGCAGTCAGCGAGGCGTTTATTAACGAATTCGTCGACTGCCAGGGCGAACTGTTCTGCCGTCACGCCTTGTGGCTTGCGCATGCGGCGCTGGAAGACCACGCTGACGCCGCGCAGCAACTCTTCGGCGGCGCTGTACAGCCACTCAGCCCGCGCCATCTCACGAGCGTTCTCGTTCACTGGAGGCGGCTGACGGTTTTCGTAGTTCAACTGAGCAATCAATGCTGCGTTCATAGTCGCCTCCAGAGTGGCGTGGTGGTCAGGCGGCGACAGATTGAGTCATCAGTTGGGCGTAAGCCTTTAGGGCCTCTTCGCGGGTGTCGCCGTAGGCGTAGTTGTCTGAGGTTTGAAGGTCTTGGAAGCCTTCGCCGACTACGCACCATGCGGCGCCGTCTTTCATCACTCGGACTGCCCACCAAGGCTTTTGGAAGCCGTCGGTATTGCAACCGTTGCAGGCCCAGGTGCCGCCATACACGAAGCCGGTGAACTTGCATTGACCGTGCGGAAATGGATGAACGAAGTAGATCTTGCCGGTGTTGATCATTTCGTCTGCCCTCCACCAACCCTGCATACGCTCTGCCTTGTATGCACCATCAGTGGCTACACAAAATTCAACGCCTTGGACGCGAGAGTTGAACCCACCGCCGAAGTGTCCATCGAGGCTACTCGGCTTGAAGATCTCACTGGCGTACATGATCTTGCTGACGTGCTTGCTCATGAATTACTCCAATCAGGCGATATACCCGCCCGGCATAGTGGTTACGATCTTCTTGGCTGCCGGGTCGTGCATCCGACCTTTGGCGCAGTCGTGGACGTCGGGGCGGGGCTTGCGGGGGATTCTTGGGGTGCGTTTCATGATCCGCTCCAGCAGCCTGTTCTGGCGGCGAGCATTGCGTCAGCCATCGTGTAGGCGGCGTGAGCATATCCATCCGGCCCACTGACGCCTCTGTTGAGACGGGACACCAGTGATGCACTCTCATCCCATTGCGGCTCGGTGATGAGTGATTGCAGGACTTTTATCGCGAAGTAGTCGCGGATGGTGACGCCGTTGAAGCTTTCGTCTTGCTGGTCGCCCGGAACCGGAAAGGCAGGACGCTGACCTGCGGCCATCGCAGCGTCGAACGCCAGTTGTGCGCCTTCGATCTGTCGATCCATTTGGCTTGCCATGTACTCCATTTCAATCACCTCCAATCGCCCAATAAAAAGCCCGACCTAAACCGGGCTTTACCTTCCCTACGTCACGACCGGGCGCATGAGGCGTCGGATCGATGGCTATCTGTTACATGGCTGCCAATCCTCCGCGTTGAGTTGAACCTTCAAGCAATCCCTGACGGTTGGAATCTGTACCTGCATTGGGGGGCGATCTGCGCGGGGAGCTACCCCTGTCTCTACCCTGCGCCGCTTTCTGTACGGCGTGCTCAGTGGCTGGCCTGATTACAAGTCAGGGGCCCGGCTTTGATGCAGATCGCACTCCGATACAAGCACCCTCCATCACCATGGAGATATCGGGCCGCTTTGCGTCCGGCCGACGTGCACGGAGATCAAAAGCAATAAAGGAATAATCAAATAGGCAATCTGCGGACGGGGCGGACGCGGAGCTCGCCGTACTTGGCGAGGTTGAGCTGAGTGCCAGCAGCGAAGTTCATGAGGAAAGCGGTGTTGGCGGAGCGCTGCGTGCTGCTCCAGTGCCACTCCTTCTCAAACAGGTCCGGAACGTTCGCCATGCACAATGCAAGTTCGCTGATCGCTGGAAGGTAGAGGTCACCGTGACCTTCGACTTCGAGGTTCGCGCAGAACTGCGCAGCCGGATGATCGCCCTCCATCAGGGCGATGTTGTTGGCCATGCCGTCGCGGCGGAATGCGCAGTCGGATGTCTCAGTTCCATGACCGCCCCATGCCAGTTTCACACCCTGCACCGCGGCTGCGGTCGGAACGATCAGGTGGTAATCGGGCTGGCGATCCTCGCCGCGTATCACGCCGGCATACACACCGCCCTGGCCTTCCCAGTAGGTGCCGATCGCAGGCACTGCCGAGTTCGCCGCAACCTTCACCTGGCCACCGCCAAGCACGAGTTTCGCAAACTGAAGCACCAGCGCCTTGTCGGGGCTGCTGATCGTTGATTCGCCGCAGGTGAGGGTGGTCAGTTGAGCTGTCATGTTGGTGTCCTTGTCGGGGTTGTTCGTGGCTTTCGAATGCCTCCCGGGGTGTGAGAGGCATTTGTAAAGCCAGATGACCAGCCTGAAACAGCAGGAAGCCATCTGTACCCGGTCCCGCTACTGGCGTCAGACCGGGTTTGTTGCGTAAGCGGTGAGTGCGCCGGTTGCCCGCTGCTGATTGCAGGGCTGACTGTCGTTGGGTGGGCGGCGAGCTTCCTCCCCACGGCGTCAAACAGCATCTGTTCGCCATGGATCAAAGGTCCTTACAACATGCACGCTACAGCTCTGAATGCCCTGGCTGATGGGGGCAGGGTGCATGAGGTCCGGCGTTCCCAGCCGAGGCTATCGGGATCGCTAATTCAATTCTGTTTTCATCTCCGCCACGCGCATCGCCCGATTCATATCTCTGGCCAGGTCACACATTTCGTGTTCGGTGTTCTTCCTGGCTGGCTTGCGTGGTTTCGCGTGCTCACATCTGGTGAGCACGGCCAGTTCCAGAGCTGGCATGGCATCGACTATTTGTTGCTCGCACTTACCGGCTGAAACCCGGGGTAGTCGATGGCGAGGATCCCTAACTGTTAAAGAGCGGTCGGTCCCTTTCAGGCCCTGGCGCCTCGGTGTTCTGTGGCGTTGAACAAACTATACGAATGCTCATAACTCTCGTCAATACGTTTTTGCATAATATTTTTCGTAGGCGTAAAAAAGCCCGCTCGGTGGCGGGCTTTGGTTAAGTATTAGGGGTCACTTCTTCTTCGATCTCTTTTCTGCGTTCCGCATGCAGGCGGAGAAAAAATCGTTCTGGAAGTCTATGACCGCCTTTTGCTGATTTTCTTCCAGGGAGAACCTTGGTTTATCGTAGGCATTGCGAATGAGCATTTTGTACATCTCTTTGATGTACTCGCTGTCAGACTCTTCAGCAATTCCCCATAGCGTTGACATGGGCACATCTGACTGCCGCGACTCCATTACCGTTTTTGCCGAATGCTCCATTCTTTTGCACTCTTCTAAATCCTCGTTTGGTTTTTGTGCTCCGTGGGCTGCAAAGCAGATAGCCAACATAGGCAATGCTGTCGATAAGGCGAAGACGGTAGATCGCATGTGGTTCCCTCCAGGATAGAATTCCAACTCTACCATGGCGCACCGCCATCATTACCGAGCAGGGAATGGCGGGCATGAAAAAGCCCGCTGGTGGCGGGCTTTTGCGGGGGAGGGGGTGGCTAGAAAACGTGCTTGATGACTGCTCCGATCACAATGCCAGAAATTGCTGCTGCAACGGTGATGCCACCCATGTAGCGGGCAAGCGTGCGGCGGACCTCGTGCACATCAGTGCTTGTCGATTTAATGTCGGCTTTAATGCTGGATAGGTCGGACTCAATTCTTCCAAACCGATACTCAGAAGCCTTGTCGCGCTCGACCTGGGCGGCAAGGAACGCATCAATCTTGCCGCCGATAGAACTCACCCTTGAGTCCATTCTGGATTCTAGGGCTTCGAGCCTGGCATTGAGTTCGTCGCGGGTAATTTCGGTCATGGGCTTAGTATAGAGCGGAACCGCATGCAAGTGCGATACCCCTTCGCTAGCTCCGATTGACTGGAGAATCCTGAATTCAGCGCCCATTAATCCCACCCCATGAGGCGCGACACCACCGTCTGCGTCAAAAAGGTCTCCATGCGCCCGCAGTTTGCACACGACATGAAGAAGGCATTTATGCCGTCAGGATGATTGCTTGGTGTGGGCAGCTTAATAATTACAGGCTTGTCTTCGTGAGCGGGCAGATCCCACTCCTTCCCGCCGCAATATTGGCAGCCGGCTTTATTCAAGTCGTGCATGCCAAGAAAATCTCCAAGCTCTTCCAGCGTTACGTCCTGCGCATACGCCTTTCCATCATCTCTAGCTTTCAAGTGATCTCTCCATTTCAGCCTGCTTCCCTACATTTCCCCGCCGCGCCAGATGACTCGACCAAGAATAGGCACCTCATGCAGCGCCTCTTCTGATAGCTGTTCATCTGGGTATTTGGATTTGTCGGTGTTGTCGCTCCTGATGAGCCAGGCGCCAGATATTTGCTGAATCATCCTCTTAATGCTTATGCCGCCATCTGGCCTTCGGATCACATAAGCCTGCCGGTCTCTCGGCTCATTCTTGGAGGTGTCGAATAAAACCACATCGCCCTCAAAAACATACGGCTCCATGCTCTCGCCTTCGGCATAGATGATGCGCAGGTTCTCAGGCTTGGCCTTCATACGAGCAAGCCAGTCGCGCTTGAAGACAAGGCCCTCAGTGACTTCTACGTGGTCGTTTAGATAACCGTCACCGCATGAGCCGTGAGCTTTGTACTGGGGGATTAGGGCGTAGTCGGCCTCGCTTGGCGAGCCGTGCCCCCTAGATTCCTCGCCACCAAATAGCAGCCAGTCAGGCGTCACTTTAAGAGCCCTAGAAATTGGCTCGACAGTGTTCTTGCGTGGGCTGCTGCTCTCGCCTGAAAGGATTCGGTTAATAGTCGGCTGCGGAACGCCCGAGCGCCGAGAAAGCTCACTCTCGCTCAAGTCCAGTTCCGTCAGCTTTGCGCGTAGGCGCCCTGCAATATCCATCACTCACCAAATATACGTAGACGCATTATGCGAATTCTATTGCAACGGCCCATACATATTCGTATGATTTGTCATGCAGAACCTCATAGGATTCCCGTCATGACAGTTCAAGAGATGTTGAATCGCCTTTTCCAGCTCGGGCTGTCGCAGACAGAAGTAGCTGAATTGTGCGGCACCACGCAGCCGACTATTTCCAGAGCCGTCAACGGCTCGATGGTCAGTTACAAAATCGGGAAAGCCATTGAATGCCTTCTCGGTAAGCGTGAACGCGCCGCAAAACGCTCTGAAATTCAAGCTGCTTAACCAACCTCGCAAGCCACATAGGAAACACAGCATGTACATGGACCCCAATCAAAAGCGCGCCATCCCGGTGAAGGTTCGATTTGAACCTGTGCTGGATCGGATCCTGCGCAAGGCAGCAACCAAGACTCGCATGCAGCACGCGACCTACCTCTACGAAATCATCGAGTGGGCCGTTGCCAACGGCGTGATCGAAGAACTCATGCAGGACAAGCAAGAAGATATCGCGGGCTGAAGGGCCTCAGGAGTCCTGAATGACCATCGATAGAGAAAAACTGTCGCCAGATACGCGACAGAGAGTGGAGGAGTTGATGTTTGCCAACGGTTGGGACTTCAACCGAGCCATCAACGAAATGATGGAGACCGCTATTGCAGGAGGTGCGCTTTCGGAAGTCGGGCGCAAGAAGGCCAAGGTCCTTCAGCTGGTTACCCCAATGAGGGCCTCAGGCAGGGACTCTTAAGGGCAATCCAGAGGGCCTCTGCCAAATTCAAGACGAAAAAAAGCCAGGTTCGTGGCCTGGCTCTCTTACAACGCTTGTGGAGTAAATCATGCACCAAGTTAGCGAAACGATCAACCCTCCAGTGTTCTCCTCGCATGCGCTGAGCTATCACCAGTCGGCAGCCATGTATGCGGCAAACATGATCCGCTTCCAATACACCAAAGAAGCCAAAGCGAAATGCCGCCGTGAATGCCTGGAGCATCTGAAGGCATCGCTTGCCCACGACAAAGAGGGCGCGGCATGAGCAACGTCATTCAACTGAAATCGGCCGGGGGCTTTACCCGGATGGACAACGATCTGTATGAGGCCCTCATTGGGGCTGACCTGTCAGGCCGTGAACTGCGTGTCGCTCTGGCGGTCCACAGGCTCACCAGCGGGTACAACAAGGACGCAGTGAAGGTAGCGGCCCTCTACATCGCCAAGATGATGTACAGCGACGAAGAGAAGGCTGCGTCTGAACGTGCAAACGTATCTCGGGCAATCAACTCCCTGATCCGTCAGCGAGTTCTTTTTCGTGATGGCGGCAGTCGTGACCCGATCACTTTCCTGCCGAGAAACGAGTGGAAAATAGACCACAAATCAACTGTGTTGAAAACTACACACTGTGTAGAAAAAGTACACGCCACCGTGTCGAAAATTACACACATAAAAGACATAAATACAAATCTAACTGCTGACGCAGTTGTCGCCGCTGTCGCTTCGACCAGCGAGGTTTCGGAATCTGAACCGGAACAGCAGGGCACCCCAGAACCTGATCAACCCGCCCAAGCCAAAGCCGACCGCATCCCGTACAGCCGCATCGCTGAAATCTACAACACGGTCTGCGGCGAGAAGCTTCCGAAGTGCCTGAAGCTCTCGACGAAGCGCAAGAACTTGATCAAGGGCTGCTGGAACCTGGAAATCAACGGCCTGCACCCATTCCGCAAGGGTGAGTTCTGGACTGCCTACTTTACCGACTGCCTGACCAACAAGCACTGGACCGGCGACAACGAGCGCGGCTGGACCGCCGACATCGAGTTTCTGACCCGTCAGGACAAGGTCCTGAAAGTGTTGGAGGCCCTATGATCACTGATCGCCCACTAGTCGCGATGGAAGCCGAGTTCGGCGTCATTGGCGCACTTTTCATCAAGCCTGATCTCATTGAAACCATTGGCGCCACCCTTGGAGCCGCTGACTTTCACGACCAAGACGTCGCCGAGATCTACACCCTGATCCTTGCGGCGCGCTCTGCTGGTCGTCCGGCCGACCCTGTTTCGATTGCCGACATCCGGCACGAACTCACCAGCGGCGAACTGACGCTGGTGAGGGCGGCCGAGATCATGAACAGCGTGCCTAGCGCTGCCAACGGGATTGAGTACGCGCGCATCGTGGTGGAGCGGTCCAAGGCCCGAAAGATCGCCATCATCGGTCAGTCAATCATCGACATGGCCAGTCATGCGCGGCCGCTGGCCGGGATCATCGCCGATGCTCAGGAAGCCGTCCTGGCATTGAACAGCGAAGACGACGAGCCGGACGTGATCACTCTGCGTGAAGCGCTGGGCCCGGTCGTCGATGAAATGGACGCGCGCTTCAACGGAGAGGGCATCAATGGCCACGCCACAGGGCTGAAGGACTTGGACGAGCTGCTGCAAGGGCTTCGCGGATCGCACGTCATCATCATCGCTGGACGTCCCGGTACTGGGAAAACCACCCTGGGCCTCGGCATTGCTGAACAGCTGACCATCCGTGACGGAAAGTCGGCGCTGGTGTTCTCGCTCGAAATGTCAGCGAAAGAACTTTCCAAGCGCAGCCTGGCGTCGTCATCGGCGGTGACACTCGGAAATATCGACACCGGGCAGGCGATGGCAAGCGGTGAACAGATAGTCCGCATCACGGGCGCCGTCAGCAAAATGAGCCAAGCCGACCTGCGCATCTGCCAAAAGGGCGGCCTGCCACTCAGCCGCATCCGGAACATCGCTCGCTTCCAGCACAAGGCCAAACCGCTGGACCTGATCGTCATCGACTACATCGGCCTGATTGCACCAGAAGCCGGCTCCCGCCAACAGAACCGCAACCTTGAGCTCGGCGCGATCAGCCGTGGAATCAAGGGCATGGCCAAGGAGCTGAACGTTCCCGTCATCGTTCTGGCTCAGCTCAACCGCAGCATCGAAACGCGCTCCAGCAAAAAGCCGCAAATGTCGGACCTTCGCGACTCAGGCGAGATCGAGCAGGACGCCGACATCATCATGATTGCCCACCGAGACGCGGAATCCGACCTCGGACGCAGCGGCGTCACCGAGATCGATGTCGTGAAGCACCGCCACGCGTCGGTCGGCCACTGCCTGCTTCAGCACCAGGGCGAATTCGCACGCTTCGTCAACTACGCCGGGCAGCGCGAGCAGCAGCAGGAACAGGAGGCACGCCCGCCAGCACCACGCACCAGCAAGTCACTCCTCAACACTTTCAACCCGCAAGGAGGCTTCTGATGGCCGACGTAGCAGATTTTGCCGGAGACGTAATCGAGCAGACGGTTGAGCTCGGCATCGCCCAGATCCCCCGTTACACCGGCATCAGCGCCACTGAGTGCGAAGAGTGCTCAGAAGAGATCCCGGAAGGCCGCCGTAATGCGGTCAAGGGCGTGAAGCTGTGCGTTGGCTGTGCTGAGCGGATGGCGCTGGTGAAGGGAGGTGTTCGCCGTGGCTGACCTCATGCTCCGCAACGAATCCGACCGCACTCGTCTGATCGGCTACCTGACTGCTTTGGACCTGGCCAAGCCTCGCAAGCTGACCATCGTCGAAGTCCGCAGCAAGCGCAGTGACGCGCAGAACAAGCTGCTGTGGATGTGGAACGGCCTTATCCAAACGCACTTGCGCGAATCCTTCGGCCAGCTCGCCAGCTCTGAAGAATGGCACGAGATTCTCGTGTCGAAGCTGTGGCCAGCCGAGGTTCATCCGGTCCAGCTACCGGACGGCACCAAGTACCGCGTCGGCCGGGCCAAGACACGCAAGTTCACCATCGCCGAGATGACCCAGTACCTGGAGCTATTGGACGCCTACTGCGCCGAACACCTGCAACTGCTGCTGCCGCATCCAGACGACCTGATGTACGCCATTTACGGCGATAGGAGGGCGGCATGAAAGTCGGCCACGAAATTCCCGCCAACGCCACCGCAAGCCGTGTCATGGCCAAGGGCATCCACTTTGAGTACAAGGCGAACGAGAGCTCATCTGACTCGGATCTGCCGTTGGCAACCCGCGAGATTGATGAGGCGCTGACTGCCAACCCGTCATTCGTGAACCTCACGGGAATGGTGGTCGGCCGCCTGAAGGTGGTTGGTCTATCGACGAAAAATCGTCGATGGGTTTGCCGCTGTTCCTGCGGCCGATACGTTCTGCGCAAGGCTTTGGCGTTGACTAGCGGGACCACCGCAGGAGCGCCGTGTGATCAATGCTATCTGCTGGCCCTTGCGAAGAAGCACGATCTTCTGCGACGCACCGGCAAGATTCGGAACACGGAGGATTTCATTCTATGAGCCTCCCAGCCAAGCAACCACGCCCGAAAAAGTGTCGCGTCGAAACCTGCGGGGCCTCATTTGTCCCTTCTCGCCTCGGCCAGGCAGTGTGCTCCCCGGCCTGCGCAATCCTCGATGCTCCGAAGAATCAGGAGAAGGCCCGCAAGGCTCTTGCCGATGTAGGGCGCAAGGCGCTGCGTGCGGCGAAAGAGAAGGTCAAGCCTCGCGCCGAGCACATGAAAGACGCCCAGACCGCATTCAACGCATGGGTTCGCGCTCGTGACACCAAGCTGCCATGCGTCAGCTGCGGCCGGCACCACCAAGGAAAGTATGACGCCGGGCACTACAGGACGGTCGGAAGCAATCCCGCGCTGCGTTTCGAGCCGCTGAACTGCCATCGCCAGTGCTCGCCATGCAACACGCACAAGTCCGGCGACATCGTGAATTACCGCATCGAGCTGGTGAAGCGGATCGGTGCCGAGCTTGTTGAATGGCTCGAAGGCCCTCATGAGGCCAAGCGCTACACCATCGAAGACCTCAAAGCCATTACCGCCGAATACCGCGCCAAGACCCGTGAACTCCGGAGGAACGCAGCATGATCACTTTCCTGAGCGAGAACCTGATCCATTTTTACTTCGCCTTCATGTTGGTCGGCTTTGGTGGCTGCCTTGAGTGGACTCGCCGCCTGATGCGCCGGGAACGTATTGCGCGGGGTGTGCGGCCATGAACTGGAAGCCAGTCGCAGGCAGCAAGCACTGCATCTCGTCCGACGAGGGCTACCTGATCAGCAAGTACGCGCTGGAGCACGGGCACGCCTACGTCTCCCGGTCGCCTGCACCGGCCAGCAAGATCTTGCACTCGGGCAAGGATCTGGATAAGGCCAAGGCGGCATGCGTTGAACATTTTGAACTGACCATGGGGAAAGCAGCATGAAGGCACACGAATTTCTCGGTAAGGCCCAGGCCATCATGCTGGAGCGCGGCAAGCAATACGACAAGCCGGAAGGCGAACGCAGCATGGGGACTGCAGTGGCTGCGTTCAACACCATCACCGGCCAGGCGCTGAGCGAGGCAGAGGGCTGGCTGCTGCTCCAGATCCTGAAGGACGTGCGCCAATGGCAGAACCCGGCCTATCACGCCGACTCCGCAGAAGACTGCGTGGCCTATGCCGCACTGAAGGCCGAAGCGCTCGCGGGAGCTCAGTAATGGTCGCACGCAAAGTCACGGACGAGCAGATCGTCGAAGCCCTGCAAACGATGAGCCTTGCCGAAACTGCCCGGCATTTCGGCATGAACACTCGCAGCATTGAGCGGCGCAAGGCTTCCATGGTCCGCAAAGGCTGGAGCCCTGAGCATGACATGACCCACATCGTCCCGGACGGGTTTCGTCTGAAGGGTACGTCGAGCCTGTACAAGGAGGGCGTGAAGGCGCCGGTGTTGCAGTGGGTTAAGACTAGTGCCGACCTTGAGCGCCAGCGGGAGATGAATGAAGCCTTCGCCAATGCCTTCATGGAGGACGTCAATCCGCTGCCGGAAATCGTAGGGCCTATTGAGGTCTTGGATACCGACATCATTCCGTGGTTTCAAATCGGGGATGCCCACGTCGGAATGCTCGCTCACTCCCATGAGGTCGGCCACAACTTCGACCTGAAGATTGCCGAGCGCGAACTGATCGTCGCGATGCACAAGCTGATCGACCGGGCGCCGAGCTGCGAGCGCTGCGTCATTCAGGACCTTGGGGATATGTCGCACTACCAGGACTTCACCGCCAAGAGTGAATCCGGCCACGACTTTGACTTCGATAGTCGGTACCCGAAGATGATCGAGGTCTGCGCGCGGATCATGCGATCGATCGTCGACAAGGCCCTGGCCAAGTTCCAGTTCGTCGACGTGATCGTCAATCAGGGCAACCACTCCCGGTCGAATGACGTGTGGATGCGGATATTCCTGAACCACGTCTATCAGGCAAACCCACGCCTTCATGTCCTCGACAACTCGAGCGTGTTCATCCCGTACCGCATGGGCAACACCTTCGTCATGTGTCACCACAGCGATAAGTGCAAGCCGGATCGGCTGATCGACGTGATGGCCACCGACTTCTCCGTCGACTGGGGCGAGGCGACCTACCGCTACATCGACATCGGTCACATTCACCACCGCATGCAGTCGAAGGAATCCGCCGGCGTGACGGTTGAGTCGTGGAACCAGCTAGCCCCGGGCGACAAGTACGCGCACGACGGCGGCTGGCGGTCCCGTGCGTGCCTCACCGCGGTGCTGAGATCCAAGACCTATGGCGAAAAGGGCCGCATCACCATCAGCGCCGAAGAGGTGAAGGACATCATCTCGAATGCTGTGCCAGGTGCTGAAGCTTTGAAACGTCGCGTTGTGTATTCGGTTTAAGGGGAGAACTGCCATGACTTACAGAAACGTCGTTTCCGCAGTGGTGCGCGCTCTGGCCGCCGAGACCGTCAACTCGGCCGGGGGCTGCGACTTTGAGCCGAAGGTGCAGTGCGCCAAGCAGAAGGGGGAGATCGTCGGGAAGGAGGCGGCACTGTTGCAGGATTGCATCGTCCACAAGTTGCTGCATAAGGTCCTGAGCCAGCGCCACTGGTTCGCCTTGACCGCCAAGTTCAGCACGCACAACGGCCGCAAGATCGAGGCGACCGGGCGACTGGTGGCGATCGTGACCAGTCCGGCGCCGGCGCTATTCACCCGCAAAGCTGTGACCGCGTGGGCAATCCCTCAGATCAAGGGTGTCCGCCGGGAGCCTGTGAAGGTCAAGGCGCCTGAGTTTGACGAAGACGTACCAGCGTGGCGGGTAGAGGCAGCAAAGGCCGCTGTCGAGCGCGCGAACGCATCAGCGGCCAAGCGCGGAACCTGTCAGCATGATGGGGCGATAGTCCTCGCTGATTCGAACTACGACATGAACACCTGGGACAATCAGGGCATGACTGAGCGTACCTATCAGCTCTGGAATAAGGCGATCAAGAAGACTCTGGAAAGCCTTGTGGATGATGCGTTGGTAGAGGCTCAGGTGATCCTTGAAGAGGCAGGAGTATTGGGGGAAGAGGCTGCTTAATGAAGTGGCATAAATAGTGCTTGTATTTCATTTCGCCAGTTCGTACTATTTACCCATCCTGTCGATCTTGCGCGTTAGGGATTGACACAAAAAAGCCCGACCATTGAGTCGGGCTTTTTGCTTTCCAGCACTACCGGGCTTGTGGGTCCTTGCCAGTTGAAGCGGCGAACGAGTGAGCTTCGGTCACCTGGAGCCGAAGCCCAAACATCGCAAGAGCATCCTCCAAACTCTCGAGCTTTGACGTGTGCTCGAAGTCGACCAGGCGCGCGGCCGCAGTTGGAGAGATCTTCAGCATTGCGGCCAGATCGGCCTTCGTCTTTCCGGTGTGGATGAGTTGATTCCAGAGAATCGCCTTCGCCACTGTCACGCCAGACAGCCGGACGTAGTAATCCCCAGCGCCGGATGCATGCGGGATCTCGCGTCGCTGATCCACATAGATCGAAAGCGCCAAGGTGATCCCGTCGGCTGCATTTTTAAGCAGCTCCTCCAAGGTATCGCCGGCGCTGTGTGCTTCTGGGATGTCCGGGCACGATGACCAGAAGTGATCGTGCTCCTCATGAACAACGATTTTGTATGAGTACATAGGGTTCCTCTCTTTAGGGGAGCTGATGTTTCGCATTCCGGGTAGAGCCTCAGTCCTTGAGGCTCAGTTGTTTGATGATTTCCTTCCTAAGTCCTTCGCCTATCTCCTTGGCGCCGTGGCTTGGGAAGATCGTCTGTCGGTCCTTGTATCGAATCTTGAAGTGACTGCCATTTGCTGACTTCGAGAATTCGACCCCTTGGGCCACCAGCCATCGCCGGAATTCGTTGTATTTCATCAGCTCTCCTCTGTTGTGTTGATGGGTTCATTGTATGCACATAAGTGTTCAGTGTAAATACTTATGTTTAGACTGATTCGAATATTTCCCCCTACCACATGCAACTGAGAGGTCGAGCGCATGGAATTCCTTCATCGCCTGCTCGACAAAGCTGACTTGATCCTCGCAGGCCTCGTAGGCGCCATCATCGCAAGCTGGTGGAGCAAGGACGATCTGAAAGACCTTTGGTCATGGATCATCTTCCTGCTTACGGGTATCGCATGCGCCCTGTACCTGACTGGCATTGTTTGCGATCGCCTGGGTGTGAATGACCCCAACAATGTGGCCGGTGTTGGCTTCCTCCTCGGGGCATTCGGCGGGTCACTCCTGACCGCCATCAACCGCGCCATCAAAACCGCTGACCTTTGGGCACTTATCCGCTCGAAGTTCGGAGGGGGTTAGCCATGAGCCTTCAAACATTGAGCACGGCCTTTATCTCCATCATCGCCATCTGGGCCATGTGGTGCGTACTGAGCCATAAGGTGAGAGACGGCATTGTCGGCAAAATCATTTACGCGGCCATCGCGGTTTCTGGGTTTGCCATCGCAACCCGAGGCGATACGGTCCTCAGCCCCAGCGCGGCTGGCGTCACCTTTCACGGAGCGCTTGCCTTGGCAGGACTGAGACATTGGTTCGTCGCGAACCACTGGCACCTCGTCAGGGCGTGGCTATGCCGCTACCTGCACTGCGAGCAATGCCTTAACAGCGAAACCACCAAGGCGGACAAGACATGAACCTGATTCCCCAATGGCAACAGCTCTGGAAGATGTACAGCGTTCAACTGGCCGGCTTGCTAACCCTGCTGAACACCGCCGCCTACTTCTGGCCAAGCTTCCAGATGTTCGTTGGTCCTGAACTCTTCGCCGCTGTGAACGGCCTGCTGGCTGCCGGTGTCGCCGTCGTGCGTGCCATTCAACAGCCAGTTCTGACTGCTCCAGTAGCCACGCCAACCGCTTAAACCAAAGGGTGCCTGGCTTCGTGCGGGCGCCACTCCACACGCAATAGATTGCTCGAATAGGCCGGCAACGCTCGGAATATTGGCAGTTGGTTGCAGCCCCGCATGGTGACGATATGGCCAAGACCTTCCAGTTACAGGCCTATCTGCCGTGGTGGTTCGTTCTCTACCTGAGAGCCTGCTACGTCTTCGCTTGGATGATCGGCATGGAGGTCGACACGGACATCGTGTCCGCTCAGGCCGAGAAGGCGATCCGGTTCCGCAAGATCGAGTTAAGCGACGAGGCTAAGCCATGACGACCATTGCCTACAAAGACGGCGTGATCGCCTATGACGGTCGGATCACTCGCGGCAACCAGATCACCTACGACGACTTCGACAAGTGCCTGGAGCGTGATGGCGTCAAGTTCGTGTGCTCAGGGTCTACCGCTGACTTCGAAAGCATCATCAGCGCCTACTTCGGCAATGAAGTCACCAGTTGTGGAGCGGTCGCGCTGATCGTGGCTGACGGCATTGTGTGGCATTCCGCTGTAGACGAGACCTCTGGCTTCTGGAAGTCGGCCCTGATTCAAGATCGGCCCTACGCCCTCGGCAGCGGATCGGAACATGCCCTAACCGCGATGGACATGGGCGCTACTGCCTATCAGGCCGTCGAGATGGCCATGAAGCGCGATAGCTGCACTGGCGGCAAGATCAGAACGTTGACCATCAAGGCCGATTGAGCCCTGCGCCTATGGGTTGGAGTGATTCAACTCCGCAGCACGGGCGACGGCATCAGCCTCATGCTCGAAATCACCTGCGTGCTGCCCGGTAACCGTATCGACGATATGAAAGTGAATGGCTTCATACATGGGGCGTGAGTCTTCGTCTTTGAGTTCGAAGCCCTTTACGCCTTCTTTCTGTTGCGGTGGCTTGACGATGTAGCGGGCCATGTTGCTCTCCTTACGTTGAGTTGATCTCCATCAATACCGGCAACCAGCCACCTTTTCAAGTCCTGCCCCAGCGAGGCACCAGAGTCTCAAGGAATCCCTATGGCGCTGACAGCGAAACAGCAGCGCTTTGTCGATGAGTACCTGAAAGACCTGAATGGCGCACAGGCCGCTATCCGCGCAGGGTACAGCAAGAACTCGGCCCGCCAGATCGCTGAACAGAACTTGACAAAACTTGACATTCAAACGGCGCTCACACGCCGAATGAATGAGCGCGAACAGAAGGCCGCTATCACCCAAACAATGGTGCTTGAGCGCCTATGGATGATTGCTACGGCAAACCCCAATGAGTTGATCGAACATCGGCGTGGATGTTGCCGGCATTGCTTTGGCGCTGATCATCAATACCAGTGGAAGGATGAGGCCGAGATGCTCAAGGCGGTCGCGGATTCGTCTGACCCTGACAGCGTGACGGAAGAGGGCGGGTATGGGTTCGACCCGACGATACGCCCGCACCCCAAGTGCCCAAAGTGCCGCGGCGAGGGCTTCGGCTCTGTCCATGCTCATGACTCGCGTGATGTGAGCCCGGCTGCGCTTGCCCTGTACGCCGGGGTGAAGCAGACCAAGGAAGGGTTCGAGATCAAGATGCATGACCAGTTGGCCGCGCTCGACAAGGTCGCCAAGCACCTGGGCATGTACAACGACAAAGTGCCGTCCGCGCTCGACGACGAAATGAAGCGTCTGAACATTGAGAAGCTCCGCCGCGAGCTGGAAGACCCGAACAAAGGTCTTCCAGAGCCGAAGCAAGTAATCATCGGGGTTGAAGATGCAAGCGATCCTGATGCTGAACAGGCCCCAGTTTGAGTTCATCAAAAGCCACAAGAAGTTCATGGCGTTCGTTGGGGGCTACCGAAGCGGCAAGACGTTCGTGGGTTGTGTGCGGATGTGCGTCAACGCGCTTGAGTTCCCCGGCATTCCGCAGGGCTACTTCGCGCCGACCTATCCGCAGATCGCCGACATCTTCTACGAGACGATGCCAGAGGTCGCGCAGGCGTTCGGGCTGTTCGCCGATATCGTGGCCAGCAAGAAGCGCGTTTACCTGCGTGACAACCTTGGTCGCTGCCTGAGCACCATCGTGTGCAAGAGCATGGAGCACCCGCACCGCATCGTCGGCTTCAACATTGCGCATGCCTTGGTCGATGAGATCGACTGCATGCCGATCAAGAAGGCTGACAGCGCGTGGAAGAAGATCATTGCGCGGATGTCGACCGTGTGGCCCGGCCGCGACCAGAACACGATTGACGTCACGACGACACCCGAGGGATTTAACTGGGTTTATCGCAAGTTCGTGCGTGAGTTGGCCGCTAACCCGAGCCAGCGCCCGCTGTATGGCATCGTGCATGCCAGCACCAGGGACAACGCGAAGAACCTGCCGAAAGACTACATCGGGTCGCTCAAAGAGTCGTACCCGGCGAACCTCGTCGATGCCTACATTGACGGCAAGTTCGTCAACCTGGTGTCGGGCAGTGTGTACCCGAGCTTCGACAGGGTACTCAACCACACCAGCGAGACGATCAAGGACGGTGAAGCGCTGCATGTTGGCCTCGACTTCAACATTTCCCGCATGGCAGCAATGGTTCACGTCATCCGTGATGGGCGACCGTTACTACTCGGCGAGATCACGCATGTGTTCGACACGCCAGCGATGATCGATGCGCTTAAGGCGAAGTACCAAGGCCATCACATCTCGATCTACCCCGATGCCAGCGGCAACAACCGCAAGAGCGTCAACGGGAGCGAGACGGACCACAGCTTGCTCCGCACTGCCGGCTTCACCCTTGTCGTCAACCCGGCGAACCCTGCCGTGCGTGACCGTGTGCTGTCCGTCAACGCCATGTTCCTGAATGGCGATGGTGAGCGCCGCTACAAGGTCAACACCGAACTCTGCCCAGTCGCAACAGGTGTGCTTGAACAACAGACCTATAACGACCAGGGCGAACCGAACAAAGACGGCACGGAAGACCCGAACGACGCCTTGGGCTACTTCATCATCAAGCGCTTCCCGATCGTCAAACGCACAGCCACTCAAGTACCTCTGAGAATTTAACTATGAGCAGTGATGATCCGAGCAAGACGCTGCCCGCAGTGGATGCCATGCGCCAAGACTGGGCGATCGTAGACCCCCTGATGGGCGGCACCAGAGCGATGCGTGAGGCCGGGGCTGAGCTGCTGCCAAAGTGGCCGAAGGAAGACGACTGCGATTACAAGGATCGCTTGAGCCTGTCCACCCTTTTCCCGGCTTACCGCGAGACAGTCAAGAACAATACGGGCCGCGTATTCGCCGAGCCGATCGTGATGGGCGATGATGTCCTGCCGGCAATTGCTGAGCTGACACAGGACTTCGACCGCCAAGGCAACAACCTGCAGGTATGGGCAAAGTCGTTCTTCTCGCAGGCCATGTCGCACGGCTTGTGCCATGCGCTGGCGGACTACCCGAACATCAAGCCGAGTGGCGACACCGAGCAACTTGTAACACTGGCTGACGCTCAAGCAGTCAAGGCTCGGCCTTACGCCGTCATGATCCGCCCTCAGCAAGTGATCGGATGGCGCGTCATCAATGATGGCGGCGAGCACATCCTGACCCAGTTCCGCTACAAGGAATCGGTCGAGGAAGAGGATGGTCTGTTCGGAATCAAGAACATCGATCAGATCCGCGTGCTGATCCCAGGCGCATGGATGACGTTCCGCGAGAAGGCTGACGACAAGGGACAAAAGTCGTGGGCGCTGCACGAGGAGGGCAAGACCTCGCTCGATCACATCCCACTGACGACTCTCTACACCGACCGCACAGGTTTCATGACGGCCAAGCCGCCGCTGCTGGAGCTAGCCTATCTGAACGTCAAGCATTGGCAGTCACAGAGCGACCAGGACAACATCCTGCACGTTGCACGGGTGCCGATGCTGGCTGTGATCGGCCTTCCGGAAGGGGAGAAGATCACTGTCGGCGTGGGATCGGCAACCAACCTACCTGTCAATGCAGACATGAAGTGGGTCGAGCACACCGGAAAATCGATCGATGCAGGCCGTACGTCGCTGTCCGACCTTGAAGACCAGATGCGCGTCGCTGGCGCCAAGCTGCTCCAGAAGGACAAACAGGCCGTCAAGACTGCCACGCAAGCCGAGGAAGAGGCTGCTCAAGAGCTGAGCCCGCTTCAGGCCATGGCGAGCGGCCTTGAGGATGCGCTGGATCAGATCCTCCAGCACTTCGCCGAATTGAGCGGGCTACCTGAGGGTGGTCATGTTCAGGTGAGCGGCAACTTCGAGACGGATTACATACCCGAGGTTTCCATACCGGCCCTGATCCAGTTGAACCTGACCAGCAAGATCTCGGATCAAACCCTGTTCTCCGAACTGCAGCGCCGCAACGTGGTGTCGCAGGACCTGGACTGGGCAGAAGAGTCTGCAAAAATCGCCGAACAAGGTCCAGCACTCGGAACCCTCTAAATGCCAACCGTCAACCAAGTCCTCGAAGACGAGCAGATCGCGCACGCGGTCGATCTAGAAAAGTACAAGGTTGGCGTGGTCCGGCGGATCATTGCGCTGCTGAACCGGTCGGATGCCGACCTTTCGGCGGCCTTGGCTGCCGCACTGGAGCGTCTGCCGGCTGAATCCTTCACGGTCGAGCGCCTGGAGCTACTGCTGGGTCAGGTGAGGCTGATCAACAGTCAGGCCTATGCATCTGTGGCCCAAGCGCTACAGGACGACTTGAAGGACTTGGCAGGCTATGAGGTGAGTTGGCAGCAGACGCTGTTCGAGTCCAGCATTCCCGAGCCGGTGCAGGTCCGCTTCCCGATCGCCAGTGTCAGCGCCGAGCAGGCCTATGCTGCCGCGCTCTCCCGGCCGTTCCAGGGACGCCTGCTGCGCAACTGGGGCGAGGAGATCGCCGCCGACCGCATGGTCAAGGTCCGCAACGCGATCCGCGCCGGTTACCTCGAAGGCAAGACGACTGACCAAATCATCCGCAGCATTCGTGGCTCTCGGGCTACGGGTTACGCTGACGGATTCCTTGAGCGACCTCGCAAAGACCTTGCGGCAGTCGTCAGGACGGCTGTAAGCCATACCGCGGCGACTGCCCGGGATGAATTCAACAAGGCCAACGAGGAAGTCCTGAAGGCCGAGCGCTGGGTGTCCACGCTCGACAACAAGACCTCGCCGATGTGCCGCATCCGCGACCAGCTTCAGTACACCGTGCTCACGCACAAGCCGATTGGACACAAGGTGCCTTGGCTGCAAGGCCCGGGCAAGATCCACTGGTGCTGCCGATCGACGTCGGCACCGGTGACCAAGAGCTGGAAAGAGCTTGGCATGAACATCGATGAGATGACGCCAGCCCAGCGCGCCAGCATGGACGGCCAGGTCCCGGCTGATACGAACTACAGCGAATGGCTCAACCGCCAGTCGGACGCCCGCAAGATCGAGGTGCTCGGCCCGGCGCGCGCTCAGCTTCTGAAGGATGGCAAGCTGGATCTAGAGGACTTCTACACGCCGACCGGCGAGTGGATGACCCTGGACCAGATGCGCGCGCGGGATGCTGCGGCGTTTGCTAAGATCGCCGCATGACAGACAAACCCCGCTTCCACGTAATCGACGGCACCGCTCCACCGAATACCCCGGCCGAGCAGGTGCGTCGTCGTGTGCGTGCTCAGCCGAAGCCAGCGGCGATGGTTCAGTGCCATCGTTGCGGCGGTAGGGAAGTGATCGAGACCAAGATCGGCGTCATGATGAAGGACGGCAAGCCAACTGGCGGGACGAAGGCGCTGCTTTGCGTCTGCTGCCTGCTCAAAGGTGAGCGCGTCACGCTGTAGCGTCACGGAACTAATTCAAACAGCCCTGGCATACGCCGGGGCTTTTTTATGCCTGCAATACCACTACTAGAACCAGGAGAAACACCATGCTGACACTAAAAATGATGGGCGGCGAAGACTTGGCTGATTGCAGCACAAGCAAAAGCTTCACTCTGGTTGATCTGGCCCCTGGAAGCGCAATTGCTTTCGGTCGTGGCCCGGGCGGTACGCCGGAGATCAGCGTGACCAGCCGCGATGGAGAGGTTGAGCAATGGGCTCCTGCCGGGAACACCTATGTCATGCAGGATGGCAAGACCATATCGACCTTCTCCTATTCGAACTGACCAGCAACACGATTCACACAGGCCTCGTCAATGACGGGGCTTTTTATTGCCGCTAGGCGGCCAACAGACCCAAGGGGTTAGCAGATGTTTATTTTCGGCAAGTGGTATCCGCTGATGGCGGAAGAGGGTGGCGGCGAAGGCGGTGGTAATGGTGGCGGCGGTGGCGGGTCAGGCCCGGAGATCACTCCAGAGCTTCAGGCAATCATCGACGCTCGCGTTGGTGAGGCTGTAACTGGCCTGAAGACCAAGAACACCGAACTGTTGGGCAAGCTGAAGACAACCGGCGACCAACTCAAGTCCTTCGAAGGCATCGACCCCGAAGCGGTGCGCGGCATTCTCTCGAAGTTTGCGAACGACGAAGAAGCCCAGCTGATTGCCAAAGGCGATATCGATACCGTCCTGGCCAAGCGTGCTGACCGCATGAAGGCCGGCTTCGAGAAAGACCTCAAGGCCGCTCAAGATGCTGCCACCAACGCATCGAGCCGCACCGAGAAGTTTGCCTCCCGCGTCCTGAAGGGTGAAGTGGTTGGTGCTGCTACCGAAGCCGGCGTGCACAAGTTCGCTATGGAAGACGCAATGCTCGCTGCAGCCCGCGACTTCGAACTGGACGACGACGGCAACCCCATCGCCCGGGAGGGCAAGTACGGCAAAGACGGCAAGCCGCTGACGCTCAAGGAGTGGTTTGCGGAAATGAAGGACTCCCGTCCTCACTGGTTCCCTGCTACCGGTAACGGCGGCGGTGCTGGCCATGGCGGCGGGAATGGCTCCAAGACCATGACGCAAGAAGCATTCAATGCACTCTCCCCGAAAGAACGGGCAGCGGCGATGAGCGGCGGCATGACCATCAAGGGCTGATTTACCAAACCCCAAACCAAGGCCCGCCATGTGCGGGTTTTTTATTGCCTTAAGGAAACCGCCACATGGCAAACGTTCTCACCGCATTGCAGCCGGTCCTGTACTCGGCTGCCCAAGAAGTCTCGAACGAAGCGTTCGGGGTAATCAGTTCGATCAGTGCCAACTTCGACGACAAACGAGTCGCCAAAGGTGACACGGTCAAGGTTCCGGTTGCGCCATCGCGTACCCCGACCGACTTCGCTCCTGGCGTTGCCGCGGCTGCGGGCGATGACGCCACTGCAACCAGCGTCGACGTGGCGATCACCGCCTCGAAGAAAGTCAGCTGGCACATGACCGGCGAGCAACTGCTCAGCCTGCAAAACGGTGGCACTGACAAGGAGTGGGTTCGCCAACTTGTTGCTCAGGGCATGCGCTCGCTGCGCAACCTGGCTGAAGCTGACTGCGCAGTAGCCGTCAAGCAAGGCGCCTCCCGCGCTGTCGGCACTGCTGGCACCAACCCGTTCGCATCGGACATCAACATCATTGCCGACGCGCGCAAGGTGTTGCTGGACAACGGCGCGCCACTGGCTGACCTGCAGCTGTGTATCGATTCGAGCGCCGGCGTATCTGCCCGCAAACTCGGCATCATCCAGCAAGCCTATCAGGCTGGCAGCGATGAAGAACGCCGCAGCGGTCGCCTGCTGCGTCAGTTCGGTTTTGCCATCACCGAATCGGCCGGCATCACCACCCACACCAAGGGTACTGGCGCTTCCTACGTCACCAGCGGCTCGACTGCTACTGGCGTGCGCGACATCGCTCTGGTGACTGGCACCGGCACTGTTCTGGCTGGTGACGTTGTGACCTTCGCGGCTGACTCGGTCAACAAGTACGTGATCACCAATGGTGTGGCTGCTCCGGGCACTATCAGCCTGGGTCGTCCTGGCGCTCGTACCACCATCGCAACCGCGAACGCCATGACTATCGGCAACAACTACGCGCCGAACCTCGCGTTCGAGCGTAGCGCTGTCGTCGGCATCATGCGTCCGCCAGCCATGCCTGAAAACGCCACCATCGACCAGATGCTGATCAGCGATCAGAACGGCATGACCTACCTGTTGCTGCAAATCCAGCAATACGGTCAGACCACCTGGGAGCTGCACTTGGCCTGGGGCTTCAAAGTGGTTCAATCCGAACACGTCTGCCTCGTTCTGGGCTGATACGTCGAATAACGCTCAGGGGCTTCGGCCCCTGCGTGTTCAAGAGGAATAGAGCATGGCTGGTTTGACCAAAGAGCAAAAAGCGGCAAGGGTACTCTTGGCGAAAGCTATTGAGATCAGCACATTGTCCGCCGATGAATTCGAAAAGCTGAGCGATGACGAGAAGAAAGTCTTCCTCGACATGGCACAGGACGCTTCTGAGCCTGAAGACGAGGTGGACAACTCCCATCTGATCGAAGTCAGCAAGGACGGTGAAACCCTCAGTGTTCACCCGACTGCACTGGCTGACCACAAGCGCAACGGCTGGAAAGAGGTCTGATATGGCACTGGTGATCGAGAGCGGCTTAGTAGTGCCCGGTGCCGAAAGCTTCGCCACGGCCGCCGAACTGGTCACCTACGCCGCAAATTTTGGCCGGGTGATTCCGGCTGACGTCCCGTCTCAGGAAGCTTTGTTGCGTCGGGCCGCGCTCGAAATGAACGCCAAGCCCTGGAAAGGCCGAACGGTCAGCCCGGTCCAAACACTGGCGTGGCCTCGCTACGAGGTCTGCCTGAATAAGTGGCTGCTACCGTCCGACTCCATCCCCGCGCAGATCAAGGCCGGGCAAATGGCACTGGCCACCGAGATTCATGCCGACGACTTATCGCCGCCCGAGCAACGCCTTGGCTCAATCAGCCGGGAGAAGGTCGGGCCACTTGAAACCGAGTACTCGACTGCAAGCCCCATCATCAGCAAGGCTGCCGCTGTTCGGCAGTCCTATGCGCAGTTCTCCGGGCTTTTGCAGTCGTCCAGCCAGGTATCACTGAGTAGAAGCTGATGGCAGAAATCTACGATCGAGCGAAGGCGAGCGCTGCTCGAATGCTAGCGCCGCGCTCCCGTGGTGGCAAAGGTCTAGAGCTGTCACTGGTCCGCGTCACGACAGGTGAATATGACCCTGAAGTCGGCGCAAGCCCGGTGACTACGGTTCAATACGACGGCTCAGGCTTTCGCGAGAACTACCGTCAGCAGGATATCGACGGCTCGCGCATCAAGGTGGGCGACGTTAAGATCCTGATCTCTCCGCTGCTGCAGGACGGCACGGACACGCCGAGGCCGATCAGCCAGGACAAGATCCTCTTCGCCGGCGACACCTACACCGTCCAGAACGTTGACCCGTGGGATTACGCCGGCCTTGCCGTTGGCTTCAGTGTGCAGGCCCGCAAATGAGCTTCGCATTGGACCTGAAGGCGTTCGCCGAGAAGGCCGAAGCCAATGCCGAGACGGTGATCAAGAAGGTCGCCATCGACCTGCTGGCGGCCGTGGTGGATCGATCCCCCGTCGGCAACCCTGAACTATGGGCGGCCAACGCGACCGCGACCCAGTACAACAACGAGGTGGCCCGGCTGAATGCCGAGCTGCGCACCGATCCGGCTAACCTGTCCAAAAATGGGCGGATGAAGCCGGGCCGCTTGATCAAGGACGGCATGGACTTGGTCGCTGGCGGCGGGTACGTCGGCGGCCGCTTCAGGGGGAACTGGCAGGTCAGCTTCGATGTGGCCAAGACCGGCACGCTCGAACGCATCGACCCGACCGGGCAAGACTCGAAGGGAGACGGCGCGACGGTGATTCAAGGCTTCACGACTCAGGTCGGCACTATCTGGATGATGAACAACCTTCCGCATGCGCAGCCGCTGGAGTACGGACATTCGAGCCAAGCACCGGCGGGCATGGTCCGCGTCTCCGTCCTTGAAGTTCAGATGTTCATCGATAAAGCCGTCTCGGAGTTGCCCTAATGTCTGATCGAATCATCCGCAGCCTGTTTGAAGGCCGCCTGAAGACTTGGGCCACGGCCAGGGTGCCGGCACTGCCGATTGCCTATGAAGATGTCGACTTCACGCCTCCGGCGGACGGATCGCCATACCTGCGAGCCTTCCTGCTGCCGGCCAACACGACCAGCGAAGATCTTGAGGGCAAGCACACGGCTTACCGTGGCGTGTTCCATGTTAGCGTCGTGACCAAGGCCGGTTCGGGCCGAGGTGCTGCTGAGTCAATCGCCGACGAGATCGCCGCGCTGTTCCCGAACAACCTGGCCCTGACCAAAACGACCTTCACCGTCTACGTCCGCTCGCCGATGGCAACTGCCGCGCCACAGCAGGGCGACACGACCACCACGCTGCCGCTGTCGCTCACGTACCGCGCCGACACAGCCTGAGTTTTCGGCGATACTGGCCGCAATGAATCAGAGGTGTACGAAATGGGCGAGAAGAGAGCAGCATCGATAAACCCAGAGAACCCGCGACAAGCCCGGGCGTTCTACTGCTTGCGTTCGGCCGATGATGCTGGCGAGAGTCGAAACGCTTGGGTCGTCATGCGCGAACTGTCAGAGTCGTTAGGCTTCAAGCTGCTCGACAGCTGCCCGCAAACGATCGCCGAGGGCATTGATTGGTGGATTGAGTTCGAGGTCTATCCAGAGCTACCCGCCTTCGTATATCCGGCAAGATGGAAGCGTATCGGTCAGGCGTAAGCCTAAAGCGCCTCCGCGCAACAAATCACTAATCCGCCCATTGGGCAAACCCAGAACCCGCCATTGAGCGGGTTTTGTCATTTCTGCACAGAGGAAAACCCCATGGGCTACAAACTCCCCAACGGCGCTACATTCGAGCATGCCGCTACCTACGCCGCTGCGCTCCCGTTCTCGGCCATCTCCAACGCGTCCGAAGCCATCTGCACCGTTGTCGGCGCCACTCTGGTAGCTGGCGACATCGTTCAGCTCACTTCCGGCTGGACTCCACTCAATGGCAAGGTGGTCCGCGTCAAGGCCGCGACAGCGACCGCGATCACCCTGGAAGCGATCGATACCACTAGCACCCAGATTTACCCGGCCGGCTCCGGCGCTGGCACGCTGACCAAGGTGCTGACCTGGGCGCAAATCCCGCAGATCACCGACGTGGCTTTCTCCGGGGGCGACCAAAACTATTCCGACATCGTCTTCCTTGAAGACCAGCAAGGCCGTCAACTGCCTACCGACAAGTCTGCTGCCAGCATGGTGCTGACTGTTGCTGACGATCCGACTCTGGCCTATGTGGCCATCGTCACTGCTGCCGACGCCGCGAAGTCGATGCAGGCCGCCCGGTTGAACCTGCCAGGCACTGACAAGCTGTACTACGGCGCCTATACCTCGTTCTCGCTTCAGCCGGCGGTCTCCCGCAACAACTTGCTGACTCGAACCGTCTCCCTGGCCTTGCAGGCCGCACCTACCCGCTACCTGTCGTAAGGGGAACACATGGCTAGCTTCAAGATTGCCCAGAACACCACGTTCAAGGCCGAAGTCGAAATTCCCCGCGTCGGCTTCGAGCCGGTCAAGGTTGAGTGCGAATTCCATTATCGCGACCGCAAGGAACTGTCGAAGTACTACGACAAATGGAATTCTGAGCGTGATGCGCTTGCCAAGGAGGCTATGAAGGATGGCGCAACTTGGGAGTCTGCCACTGCAGGACAGATCGCGCTGGAGATCGAGCAACTCAAGGAAACGCTCGTCAGTTGGAGTTTTGACGAAGAGCTCACGGATGAGGCCATCGCCGAGCTGGTGTCGACCTGTGTCGGCGCCCCCATTGCGATCATCAACGCCTACAAAAAGGCCTACGAGGTCGCTGCTCGGGGAAACTGATCGCCGCGGTGCAAGCGATGTACGGGTCGCGAGCGCCTGAAGAACAGCTGTCGCTGTTCGGCCTCAGCGCCGAGGACCTTGAAGAGGAAGACGTGGAGGTCTGGCCAGACAACTGGTCGGTCTTCCGCCTGTTCAATGCGCTCGGCACGCAGTGGCGCACCGGCCCCGGCGGCGCTACCGGGCTCGACTACACGTCCATTCGCGACGTGGCCAGCTACATCGGCATCAAGAAGCGGCAACTCCCCGAACTCTTTCCTGACCTTCAAGTAATGGAGGCCGAAGCGCTCGCTGTCATGGCTGAGGCGTAGTGAATTTTATTGTCAGGAGAAAGGCATGACACAAGACATCGCCAGCCTTGGGATCAAGGTAGAGACCGGTGACGTTGCCAAAGCTTCCACGGAACTGGATGGCTTGGCTCAGGCTGGCGCGAAGGCCGAGAAAGCCACGGAAGGCCTGTCTGGCGAGAGCAAAAAGGCCAGCGCCTCCATCAAGGCGATGGCGGCTGAGACGAAAGCGGCTGAATTGGCTGCGGCCAAGCTGGAAAAGCAGACCAATGCGACCGGGCTGTCAGCGAAGCAAACGGCTGCCGCACTGCGCGGTGTGCCCGCTCAAGTCACCGATATCGTGACCAGCCTCCAAGGTGGCCAGGCTCCACTTCAGGTTCTGCTCCAACAAGGTGGTCAACTCAAGGACATGTTCGGCGGGATTGGCCCTGCTGCGCGCGCCTTGGGCGGCTACGTTGCTGGGTTGGTTAACCCATACACGCTGGCTGCGGCCGCGGCGGCTGGCCTGGGGATCGCCTACTACAAAGGATCGCAGGAAGCGACCGCCTACAGTACGGCACTGATTCTCACCGGCAATGCGGCGGGCACCAGTGCTGACAAGTTGGCAGGCTTGGCGGCACAGGTCAGTTCGACCATCGGCACCACTGGCGCCGCGGCAGAAGTCTTGGCCACGTTGGCCGGTAACAGCAAAATCGCTGGCGACAGTTTCGACGAGATCGCCGTTGCGGCGCTGCAGATGGAGAAAACCACCGGCAAAGCAATCGACGAAACCATCGCGGAATTCGCGAAGATCGCCAAGGACCCGGTCGCGGCGGCGAAGGAACTGAACGACCAGTACGGCTTTTTGACGGCTGCCGTCTATTCGCAGATTGTCGCGCTGAAAGAGCAGGGCGATACCATTGGCGCTGCCAAGCTGCTGACCGACACCTATGCATCGACCATCAACTCGCGCACTGGCGAAATCACCGCCAACCTCGGATTGATCGAAAGCGCGTGGAAAGGAATCAAGTCGGCTGCCGCCGGCGCGCTGGATGCAACACTCAGCGTTGGCCGCACGCAGTCTCTGGAACAGCAGGCTGCCGAGATCCGTCAGCGCCTGCAATCGAATCAGGGGCGCGGCGGTCGTGCTGCTGCGCTTGGCCTGGATACCCGCAGCACTGAACAGGATAAAAAGGACCTCGACTATCTGGAGCTCCAGATCGAGGCCGAGAAATCGCGCACCAAGTTCATCGGTGATCGGGTTCAGGTCCAGAAGGACGGTATTGATGCTGCCATCAAGCTGAAGGCCATTGCCGACGCCAACCTCACCAACGAAGAAAAGCGCAACAAGCTGATCAAGGAATATCAGCGGACCGTTGAAGACATGCGTGAAGCGGACCCCAACAACCCGCTGGTCCAGGCCGATGTCGTCGCGAAGAACATCCAGAACATCAAGGACAAGAACAAGGACCCGGCCGGCAAGGCGAATCAGCTCAACCTGAGCGGATATAACGACGCCCAGAACGCGATCAAGGAACTGCAGGCTGCCTATTCGAACTCCGAAAAGGAACTTGAGGCGCAGCAGAAGGCTGGACTGATCACGCAGCAAAACTACCTCGACCAGCGTACCGCGCTGATCCGGGCGGAGCGTGAAGAAGTCACCGGTGCCTATCAGGCCGAGATTGCGGCATTGGAAGCGGTCAAGGACCGCACCGGCACGACTGGCGAGCAGCGTATTCAGCTCGACCAGAAGATTGCCGACGCCCGAACCAACATGGTCAAGGCGCAGAAGGATGCCGACAGTCAACTGGAAGTGCTTGCGACCAATGAGCAGGGCCGACTGAAGAAGCAGGCCTTGGCGATCCAGACCTACACCGATGCCTTGAATCAACAAAACATCACGCTTCGCCAGCAAGGGCAGCGTGAGGCGGCAAGCCTTGGCATGGGTGACCGGCAGAAAGGGTTGCAGAGCCAGTTCAACGGCATCGACGACAAGGCCAATGCCCAGCGCATCGATCTGGCCAACCAGTACGGCGACGGATCGCGCGGCATGAGCCTGGACGAGTACAACGCCAAGCTGAAGGCCGTCGCGCAGAGCCAGCAGGAACTGCGCAACACGGTGGTTGCCAATTACGACGACATGACCGACGCACAAGGCAGCTGGAGCGCGGGCGCATCGTCGGCCTGGGAGAACTACCTGGAGTCGACGCGCGACGTGGCTGGGCAGACGAAAAGCCTGCTCACCAACGCGTTCAGCTCAGCCGAGGATGCGTTCGCCCAGTTCGTCACGACCGGCAAGGCTTCGTTCTCTGACTTCACCAAGTCGATCCTCGCCGATATGGCGCGGATCGCGGCGCGGCAGGCAAGTTCGTCGGCCTTGAGCGGCCTGTTCGGGCTGGCTTCCAGTGCGGCGAGCTCGTACTTCGGCGGTAGCCCGACGTCTGCCGGATCTACGCAGGCAGGTTACTCCTCGACGTACTTCCCGCAGGCGAAGGGCGGTGCTTGGTCCGACGGCGTGCAGATGTTCGCCAATGGTGGCGCCTTCTCCAATAGCGTCGTGAGTTCTCCTACTGCCTTCGGGATGTCGGGTGGGAAGACCGGTGTCATGGGCGAGGCCGGACCGGAAGCGATTGTGCCGCTGGCTCGGGATTCGCAAGGGCGACTCGGGATTCGCGGCGGAAGCAGCGCAACCCCGATCACCATGACCTTCTACATCGACGCGGCTGATAACGGCGCGAGCACAATCCCAGATCCGGCGAAGCTGGCCGAGGCAATGAAGGTTGTAGCGCGGCAGGAAATCGCACAGCAGCGCCGTAACGGCGGGCAACTCACCTAAGGAGGCGTCATGCCGACATTCACATGGGTTCCGACCTACGACGCCACTAAGACGATCACCCCGACCGTCAAGGTCATCAAGTTCGGCGACGGATACGAGCAGCGGCAGGGAACCGGTATCAACCAACAGCCGCGCGAGTACTCCATGACCTTCAAGCGTCCTGTGGCAGAGATCGAGGCGATTGACGCCTTCCTCAAAGCCCGAGGCGGGCTCGAATCGTTCACCTATACGCATCCAGGGCAGTCACCCGGGCAGTTCGTTTGCCGCAAGTGGCCGCGCATCAATGTAGCCAAAGGCATTGACAGCATGTCGGTGACCTTTGAGGAGGTTTACGAGTGAGTGAACTTCAAGGTCAGCTGTCGCTCGCCCGTGGTCTGTCGATCTGGGAGGGGTTCGACCTGATCCTCTCCGATCAGACGCTCCACTTCCACGCCGGAACCAACGAGATATCGGGCTCGGTGATCTGGCAGGGTGTGACCTACACGCCGTGGCCGCTCAAGTGCGCCGAGTTTGCTACGCCCAGCCAAGGCTCCCCGGCACGCCCCAAGCTTCAAGTCGGAAACTTCGGAGGCAACATTTCGGCGCTGTGCCGGCAGTACGAAGACTTGCTATGGGCAAAGATCAAGCGGCGCCGGACGCTGGTCAAGTACCTGGACGCGGTGAACTTCGTCGGCGGAAACCCAACGGCTGATCCAGCTCAAGAGTATCCAGCCGAAACATGGTTCATCACACGCAAGGTCAACGAGACGCCCGCCGCCATCGAGTTCGAGCTTGGCTCGCCGCTGGACTTGCAAGGTGTGAAGTTGCCACGACGCCAAGTGGTGGCCGGCACTTGCCTGTGGAAATACCGCTCTGGCGAGTGCGGCTATGCCGGCGGGCCAGTGGCTGATTATGCAAACAATCCCACCAGCGACCCAGCCAATGACCAATGCAGCCGAACCATGGCCGGTTGCAAGAAGCGCTTTGGCGAATATGGCGAGTTGCCGTTTGGCGGCTTCCCTGGAATCGCCCGCGTACCGAGACTTTGACAATGACCGAACTGCTGAATAAATGCCGGGATGATGCCGAGGTGCATGCTCGCACCGAGTATCCGCGCGAGGCTGTCGGCTTGGTCGTCGCCGTGCGCGGCAAGCCACGCTACATCCCGTGCCGAAACCAGTCAGAAGAGCCTGATCATTTTATCCTGCACCCGGAAGACTACGCCGCCGCCGAGGATCTGGGTGACATCGTGGCTATTGTGCACTCGCACCCAGATTGCGGACCGGAACCCAGCCTGCACGATTTGGCGAGCCATGCGGCCAGCCGGATGACGTGGTGGATTGTCGGACTGAAGGATGGCGCCGCAACCTGGCATGAGATGCCAGCCGCCGGCGAGATGCCGTTGGAAGGGCGCGTGTTCGTCCATGGCGCGATCGACTGCTACACCTTGGTCCGTGACTACTATCGGCAAGAGCTCGGCATCATCTTGCCTGATTTTCACCGCAGGGATGATTGGTGGCACAACGGCGAGAACCTGTATGTCGATAACTTCGCCAAGACTGGTTTTGTCCCGGTCGATACGCCAGAGCAGGGTGATCTGATCGTCATGGCGATCGGCAGCCCTACGCCGTGCCACGGCGCGATCTGGCTGGAGGGTGACGTTCTGCTGCATCACCTCTATGGCCGTCTGAGCTGCAAAGAGGTCTACGGTCGAGCCTATCGTGAGTGTACGACTCACATCATGCGCTACAAGGGAGTGAAAGCCCCTGACGAGGACAGGAGAACCATCAAGGATTGCTCAAGTCGATTTGACGGCATGGGACGATTGATCGCGCCATTCCCGCGAGCAGCCAACCTGTAGGCCCTGTATTTGTTCGCATCTTCGCTGTTAGAGTCGCCAAAACCCATGGAGGCTCAACATGCGAAGAACTCTAATCACCCTGGCACTGATCGCGCTCGCAGGGTGCACAACCCCTGGTGACTTGCTCAAAGGCGATCCTTCGGTGTCAAAAGAAACAAGCAAAGACCCAAAATCAGTCGCGCTCTGCATCTACCCGGAATGGCAGGAATACCAGTCGACGGCCACGATGAGTGAAACAGTAGACGGATATCGACTCGTCTCTGGTAGCGATATGAACGGTCAGACGAATGATGTCCTCGACATCAAGCGATCCGCGAATGGAAGCACAGTTAAGCTTTATCAACGAATGGCCTGGCAGCAGGTCGGTCGCAGCAAGGTTACCGAGTCACTTCATCGCTGCCTGTAGTCAGGGCAGAACAAATCAACCGCCTCCGGGCGGTTTTTTATTGCCTGGAGAAAAGTATGAGCGATGTAGTCAGCCGCCGAACTATGGCCACTATCAAGCTTTCCGGAAGCTTGGCCAAAAAATTCTGGCGGCAGAAGGACTACCTGCTCGAAACCGGCGAAGCCCGAGAAGCTTTCAGTGCCCTGAAGAACACCGTTGATGGGTTCGATGAGTTTATCCGCGACCAAGCTCGCAAAGGCATGCGATACGCAATTTTTCGCAATCGCGAAAACGTTGGAGAGGATCGCCTCGCCATGAGCGGTACGACCGAGATTCGTATTGTTCCGATCATCTCAGGCAGCAAAAACAGTGGCCTGTTCCAAACCATTCTGGGCGTAGTCCTGATTGTTGCTTCGTTCATCCCAGGGTTCCAAGCGCTGATGCCGGTAGGTATTGCCATGACTCTTGGCGGCGTCGTGCAAATGCTTTCGCCGGTACCAAAAGCCCCAAGCCAGCAAGAACAATCCAGCACCGAAAACAAACCCAGCTACCTGTTCAACGGTGCGTTCAACTCCACGCAGCAAGGCCTCCCTGTGCCTGTTGTTTACGGCCACATGCTGGTCGGTTCCAGCGTGGTCGCCGTCGG